>NZ_JBWKUK010000001.1:129799-319012 GCF_059420805.1 Erwinia sp. GW821-FHT03D09 | reverse complement strand
CTGGTCGGCGCCAGCGGCAGCGGGCATGACAGCAGCACGACGCACGCGGCGGTGGAAGACGGCACGATCATTATCCGCGACAAAGACAAACAGCAGCAGGATGTGGCAACGCTGGACCGCGATACGGAGCACGCGGCGAACGGTCTGAGTCCGATCTTTGATAAGGAGAAAGAGCAGAAGCGGCTGCAGGAAGCGCAGGTTATCGGGGAGATAGGCAGCCAGGCGATGGATATCGCGCGCACGGAAGGGAATATCCGGGCGACGAATGCGGGCAAGGCGGAGCTGGCAGATAAAGGCATCAAGGAGCCGGGTAAAGGCGCGAGTAAGGAAGAATGGGCGGCTTACAATGAGAAGCTGACTAATACGTCGTCGTACAAGACCGCCCAGGCAGAATGGGGCACTGGCAGCGCAATCCAACAAGGGATGCAGGTAGCGACGGCGGCAATACAAGGCTTAGCCGGTGGTGACCTGAAAGCGGCGATAGCGGGCGGTGCAGCACCATATCTTGCGGAAGTGATTAAGCAGACCGCCCCAGATGAAGCGAGCCGAGTCATGGCGCATGCGGTCGTTGCCGGCGTCTTGGCCGAAATGCAGGGCAATAATGGTCTTGCGGGCGCGGCGGGTGCAGGCACATCGGCTCTGGCCGGTGAGGCCATCAAGAATGCCTTGTATGGTGATACGCCGATTGACCAACTGACGGAGCAACAAAAGCAGACGCTGGTTGGGCTGGGTTCATTGGCCGCAGGATTGGCGGGCGGTCTGGCTGGCGGAGACACGGGCAGCGCAGTAACGGGTGCGCAGGCAGGCCAGAACGAGCTGAGCAACAACATGACCAGCCTGGGTATGTTGCAGCAAATGCAGGCGCAACAATTGCTGAATGCGGCGGCGATGGCTGAAGCGGGTAGCACCAACCCGAATGATGCGGCCGCGCTGGCCTTGACCAAACAAGTTAAAGCGGGATTAGATGCGGCGTGTTTAGCCAACAATGCGTGTGTGATGTTGGCGATAGTCTCGGCGCAGAATCAACCTGATTCGAACGCGAACCAGAATCCGAATATTGGTAAAGATCTGACGGATGAGCAGAAGAAAGAGATAGGTGGTTCGGGATCGGGAACCGGAACACCACCACCACCAGAAAATGACCCTAAACAGCAAAATGAAAAGCCTGTAGATAAGCTTAATCAGAAGCAAGAAAGTTCTATCAGGAAGATTGATAACGCTATAAAACATGCTTTGAAGGATCATGATATAGCAGGAACTCTCAAAGATATGGATGGTAATCCTGTGCCTAAAAAGGATGGCGGGTATTGGGATCACATGCAGGAAATGCAAAATACTCTTAGGGGACTAAGAAACCATGCGGATACATTGAAAAACGTGAATAATCCTGAGGCTCAGGCTGCATATGGTAGGGCAACTGATGCCATTAATAAGATAGAATCAGCCTTGAAAGGACATGGAATATGATTACCTTACGTAAATTGATAGGAAACATCAACATAACGAAGGAACCCGACCAACAGTCCCCACTGGAACAATGGTTCGATCGCGTCATCGATATACCAATCGAAGAGTTGGCCTTAGAAGATCTTTGCCGTGCCATTCGACAGAATCTATGTGTTGACGAGTTGATGCCAAGAGTATTGGATGTTCTTACTGAAGATCCGTTAGCTGGAGAATATTACGATGGTGAACTTATAGCAGCATTATCGACGATAAAAGGCGATGTTCTAAAAGGTCATAAGCATATTTTTATCCGGATAAAGCAACTTATAAATCAGCTAGATCCTTCAGACGTAAACGATGATTTAAAAAAAGATATATTAAAAATCAATCAAATAATCGAATAATTAACCCCGGCCTTGGCCGGGGTTGTTGCTTCTACGCCTGAAATCTCCCATCGTTCCGCCACTGCAACCGGATTACTCCGGGTGCGGCGGTGAGTTCCAGTTGTTCTGCACCGGTGATCCCGAACTCGGTAAGCCAGTCGCCGCCAATAATCAGCTCGCCGTTCTGCCGTACCCAATCCGCTCCCAAATCTTGCCGCTGTTGGCTGGCCTCACAGACGGCTTCCCGGTGGCCTCATCGGTGACGGTGGTGATCCACAGGCCATCGGGCCGCAGCGTAAGCTGTAACGGTGTGCCGGGGGTAAAACCCAGCCCGGCCAGCATGCCGCCGTCGATCGTCAGCTCCGGGATCAGTTGGGGTGTGAAGGTGATGTTCATGCTGCCCCCATATTGATATATCGGCGGAAGTTGTCACCCTCGAGGCTCTTGCACAGGGCCTCGAGGGGGCCGGTGATCAGCTGTTCCAGCATCTGGCGCTGGGTCAGGCCGTGATGGTGCGCCAGTCGTTCAAGCGCAAAATGGGCGACGAGGCTCACCTCGATGTTCAGGTGTGTGCTCACCCTATCGCGGCGACGGCGTGCGCGGTACTCGGCCTGGTGTTGTGCGTTGGTCTTGGCCATGATGAACCTCCCTGTTACTGCGTAACGACGCGGATGATCAACTGACCCGGTGCGGTGCTCACTTCGATCCGCTGGCCGGTGGTGAATACCAGCGATCCCAGCCGACGGCCTTTAAGGGTGAGCTGAGGGAGCGGGTTGGGCCTGCCGCCGTTGGGGCGGTAGCCGACAATGCTCTTGCGGGCTTGGGGTGTGGCGGGTTCTGACTTATAATGTTGCTCAGCCATAATCAACACCTGTTTAGTTGCCTGTGGTTAGCTAAGGTCAGGTGTTCCAGCATCTCAGCTCTGCTTTAATAAATTTATCCCTTCTAAATGCGCAACAACCTGCGTGACCTGGCTCTTCACAACTATGACGTCCAGAACTGTCTTCGCTGCTTTCCGGGCAAGCGTGAGCTAGTCCAACTCAGAATACATTCGTTTAAATGCGGAGGTTTCTTCGGGCCGCCTGCTCACCAGCTCTGTGTGGAGATTTGGCCTCCTGCACGTGCTGCTGGCATAAACTTACTTTGCCAGTTCTTCCAGACTATCGCGAAATGCCGTTACGGCAATAGCACGATTATCGGCCAGGTAGCGATCTTTCGGCGCAGGGGCGGAGCTTTGTACTGCAATCAGCTGCCAGTTGCCGTTAACCTTCAGCAGCAGCGGGGAGCCGCTGTCTCCCGGTAACGTATCGCACTGGTGCGACAGCACCGTTTTCTGCGCCCAGCCGGTGATCAGGCAGTCGTTATGCGAATAAAGCGTATCCAGGTGATCCTCCGGATAACCCGCCTGAGTCACTTTGCGGCCGGTGGCTTTCAGCGCGGCGGTCATTTCGCTGCGCGTACCGGCAAACAGCGGCAGCGGCACAATACCGGATGGGGGATTACGTAAAATAATCAGCCCGAAATCATAAGGCGCGGCTGAAGCAGGAACAATCCAGCCATCACCATCGGCCTTGAGTCTTTTCCCCAGCGTCGGATTCACCCGGCCTTCGATATCGTGGATCTCATATCGCCATTTGCCGTTGTTTCTGGCGACAAAACGTAGCGCAATGGCTTTATCCAGTTTTCCCGGCGGTGCCAGCAGGCAGTGACCGGCGGTCAGGGCGAGATGAGGGGAGATAAGCGTAGCGCTGCACAAATTGCCGCTGGCCGTTTCAAGCTGCCCGATCGCTTCCCACGGCTGGCTGGCGGTATCACTCACCGGCAGGCGGCCGTCTTTACCAAAGAACAGCGTCCTGGTGTCGGCTTCACTTTGGGCATCATCATCGGCTTGGGTTTGGTACGAAAAAGCGAGAAGACCCATTAATAACACAGCAGTCAGGCGCATATTTCTCTCGGGCTGGAGAAGCATTAAAGGTGATTACGCTAATGCAGTAACTATAGACGGATAGCGCTCAAAAAGGGAGATTAATTTGGAATATCAGCACGCTACAGGGTTCAGATGTAGAAGCTGGCGGCAATCACACCGCAAAGGATCACCACAACCAGAATAATTTCGAATAAATAGCGGCGCACCATCATCCGAGACTCCGGGAAAGAAACACCCGGATTATCCGGGTGTTTGAGTTAAAGATCTTGTTTCGGGCGGCTGTCTGCCCGTCTGCGAAAATTACGCTTTAGGAGCAGCGGCTTTCTTGGCAGCTTTGTGATGCTTTTTAGCAGCCTGCGCTTTCTGAGCTACTGGTTTCTTAGCCGCTTTGTGGTGCTTTTTAGCAGCCTGCGCTTTCTGAGCTACTGGTTTCTTAGCCGCTTTGTGATGCTTTTTAGCAGCCTGCGCTTTCTGGGCTACTGGTTTCTTAGCCGCTTTGTGATGTTTTTTAGCCGCCTGAGCTTTCTGCTCGGTCGCTTTCTTGTGTTTTTTGTGATGCTTAGCGGTTGCTTTAGCCGGAGCTGGTGCCGCAGTCGTGGTCGTTGCAGCGGCGGCTGGTGCGGTGGTAGCTGGGGCAGCTGTGGTCTCAGCAGCGAAAGCAACTGAAGACAGACCCATTGCAGCGGCTACAACCAGAGCAAATAATTTTTTCATTGCAAAACCCTCAAATGTTTATTCATGTGTCAGCCCACTGCGGGGCCGGTGAGTAAACTATATGAGAACGGGACGGGCGCTTCAGTGAGTGATTGGTATCGGCGTGTAACCGATTGTACAAAGGGGAATGCGGCGATCGCATTCCCCTTCAGGGCCTGTAACAGCGGCGGGTTTACTTCAGATAACGGCTCTCAAGATGCTGGCGGAACCATTTCGGGTTGAGGTCCTCTCCGGTGGCATTCTCTACCAGCTGGCGGGTGGAGAAACGGCTGCCGTGCTGCCAGATATTCTGCTGTAGCCAGTTAAACACCGGCTGAAGATCGCTCTGCGCGATCAGTTCATTCACCTGCGGAATTGCGCGTTTGAGTGCCTGGAACAGCTGCGCGGCGTACATTGCACCCAGCGTATAGGTCGGGAAGTAGCCGAAGGCACCGTCGGTCCAGTGAATATCCTGCATACAGCCATCGCGGTAGTTACCCGCGGTATTAATGCCCAGCAAGTGCTGCATTTTTTCCTGCCACAGCGTGGGAATATCATCGACTTCAATCTCTCCGGCGATCAGCGCGCGTTCAATCTCATAGCGCAGGATCACGTGAGCCGGATAGCTGACCTCATCGGCATCCACGCGGATCAGGCCCGGTTTCACCCGCTGGTTCAGCGCAATAAAGTTGGTGGTCTCCATGCCCGGGCGATCGCCCAGCAGTTGTACCGCCAGTGGCTGGATCAGGCTGAGGAACTCCGGGCTGCGGCCCAGCTGTTTCTCAAAGAACAGGCTCTGTGACTCATGAATCGCAGTTGAGCGCGCCAGTGCCACAGGCCGATCGGCCCACTGCTGCGGCAGATTTTGCTCATAGCGCGCGTGGCCGGTTTCGTGGATCACGCCCATCATCGCACTGATAAATTCATCGCTTTTATAGCGGGTGGTGATTCGTACATCCTGCGGTACGCCGCCGCAGAACGGATGCGCGCTAACGTCCAGGCGGCCGGCGTTAAAATCAAAGCCCAGCAGCTTCATTATCGCCAGCCCCAGCTCTTTCTGCTGCTCCTGTGGGAAGGGGCCGACAGGAGCGATCACCGTTTCTTTCGCCTGCCGATCGACGATTTTTTGCAGCAGCTCCGGCAGCCACTGTTTCAGATCGCCGAAGGTGCTGTCCAGCTTCGCGCTGGTCATGCCCGGCTCGAATACGTCCAGCAGTGCGTCATAGCGCGAACAGCCGTTGGCCTGTGCCCGAATTTCAGCTTCCTCGCGGCTGAGTTTCACCACCTCTTTCAGATTGACGGCAAATCCCTGCCAGTCGTTGGCGGGGCGCTGCTGACGCCACGCGTGTTCGCAGCGGGAACCCGCGATAGATTTGGCTTCCACCAGCGAGGCGGGCAGCAGAGATGCCTGCTGCCAGGCGCGGTGCATTTCGTAAAGATCGGCCTGCGCCACGTCGTCCAGATCTTCCTGCTTCGCCTGGTCCAGCCATTCGCCCACCTGTTTTGCCGTCAGGATCTCATGACGCAGCACGCTCAGTTCCGCCAGCGCTTCACCGCGCGCGCGGCTGCCGCCTGCGGGCATCATGGTTTGCATATCCCAGCCGGTAATCGCAGCAAGATGACCAAAGCGCGACAGGCGCTGGAAGGTCCGGGTCAGGTTCGCGTAAGCAGATGACATACTGTTCCTTAATAAGTGAAGAGTTCAGACGCCTCAGGCGTCGCGCAAAGGATGATTGATCGGCCAGCAGAAGCGCACGCTGGCACCGCCAAGCGGGCTGCTGTCGATGGTGACGTAGCCGCCAAACGCCTGTGCCACGGAGTGAACAATCGCCAGCCCCAGGCCACAGCCGCCGGTGGCGCGATCGCGGCTGGGATCGAGCCGCACAAAGGGTTCGAATACTCGCTCGCGCTCTTCCTGCGGAATGCCGGGGCCGTCATCTTCCACCTGCAGGCAGGCAATGTTGCCGTCAAACCACAGTCCAACGCGCAGGCGTTTATCGGCATAGCGCAGGGCGTTATTCACCAGATTGTCCAGCACGCGTTCCATCAGGCGGGTATCCGCCACCCCGTGATTTTCGCGCTGTGGGGTATCCAGCGCGATATCGGTATCGGGATTAACCAGGCGGATATCCTGCAGCCGTTCGTGCAGCCACTGTACCAGATCGAGCGATTGCAGATTCAGCTCCACGCGCGGACGATCGAGGCGGGCATAGGTCAGCAGTTCTTCGATCAGTGCTTCCAGCTGGCCGATATCCCGGTTCAGCGCCGTGGATTCTGTCTCGCTGAGGTTGTCGCTCATTTCCAGACGATAACGCAAACGCACCAGCGGGGTGCGCAGCTCATGGGCAATACCGTCGATCAGCTGCTTCTTACTGGCGACCAGCGTGTTGATATTGTCCGCCATCTGGTTGAAGGCCACCCCCAGCCGCTGCAGGCTGGACGCGCTGTCAAAATGAATACGCTCATCAAGGTGGCCCTGACCGAATCGCTGAGCGGCGTTTTCCAGCTTTAGCATGTCCTGCCAGTGCGGCCGCATCCAGATAAACACCGGCAGCGCCAGAGATATACCGATAAAGGCCAGCAGCGCGATATCCAGCAGGCGCATTTCATGCAGATAGAACAGATACGGGATCGGACCGACCGCCAGCACGTAGTGGCTGCGCGGGATGTGCTGCAGGAAGGTGTATTCGTCGTCGAGCGCGACAATTTCCCCCGCGCGCAGGCGGCGCAGCGTCGGCGGGTCGAGCTGATATTTACTCATCGGCTCGATGTGCAGCTTAAAAGAAAGGTTGAGATCGAGGTTATTAATGGTGCGGTTCCAGTCGCGCGGCGGGATCTCCCGCAGTTCGCTGCGCATCAGATACAGCGAACTCTTCATTAAATCGTCCATCGACTGGCGGCCGGCGCGTTCGGCGGTGAATTTGTACACCAGCCCGACCAGCATCGCCATCACCAGGAAGCAGACAAACAGCAGCAGATAAAACTGAATAAACAGTTTTCTCATTGGGCATCCCAGGCGTGCGGCGCGAACAGATAGCCTTTATTACGGATGGTTTTAATGCGGTACGGCTCGGTGGCACTATCCAGCAGTTTCTTGCGCAGCCGCGAAATCGCCACGTCAATGCTGCGATCCATGCCGTCGTAGCTGACGCCGCGCAGGGTTTTCAGCAGGGCATCGCGGTTGAGAATTGTTCCGGCATGGGTTGCCAGCTCCCACAGCAGATCGAAGTCGGCAGTGGAAAGAGCAATAATTTCACCGGACAGCATCACCTGGCGGTTAACCGGATCGATGCTCAGCGTGCCGAAGCGCAGGCCTTTCTGGCTGGAAACCGCCGGGGCGATCTCTTCACCCTGGGTTTTGCTCCCGGCCTGGCGCAGATGCAGCCGCAGACGCGCCAGCAGAACCGCCGGCGGCGTAGTCTTGAGAATATAATCATTCGCGCCCATCTCCAGCGACAGAATATGGTTCATGTCGCTGTCAAGTGAGGTCAGCAGCACAACCGGGCCAGACCAGTCGCCGCTGCTGCGGATATCGCGGCACAGAGTCATCCCGTCCTTGCCGGGTAGCATAATATCCAGCATAACAAGGTCCGGGTTAGTGGCGGCGATCGTTGCTTCAGCCCTGTCTCCACGGCTTTCTACAATCACCTCAATATCGTGTTTTCCCAGATAGGCGGCAATCAGCTCGCCCACGTCTCTGTCGTCTTCAACAAATACAATTTTATTCATGATGCGGTATATCGGGTCGCAGATGGCACTAGCTTATCCTTTCTCAGGGGTAACGCCTATTAACCTGTGCTAAATCGTTGGAAAAACGCCTCGGAGAATCCTTACATCTGTTAATCTAATGAATGTAGTATAATGTTGACCGAGTATGTCATTATAAGCGTAAGGGCTGTTTTGACGTGTAACGAAAAGGAGGAAGGGTGTCAGAAACTAAGCTGGCTGCAGTAGGGCACAATGACCCTGTCTGTATAAATTATATCGATTTCCTTTCCGCTTCCTGTAAGAAACGCTGGAGTTTTGTTGATGCGATTTACGGTGTTATCCCGTTTTTTGGCATCGTTACGCGTAAAACGGCAGCAGCCCCTCGTGCCGCACCGGAGCGCCTGAAAGACCTCGCGCTGCAGATTATCTCTACTCAGCTGAGTGATGAAATCAATATTGTTCGCCTGATAACTCTTGCGCAGCAGCAGCAAATTGCCCGTTTTGAAATCCTCCTGCCTTATCCGCTATCGGAATCTCAGCTGACTACCGTGCGTCAGGAGTATGCCCGTCCGCTGGAGCTCCAGCAGCAGGACGACCGACTGCATATCGCCATCCCGCCGCTGTCCCACTAACGGCTACTGCATCAGCATCCAGGCTGCCGGAAGGGCGGCCACGACCAGCATTCCCATTGCCATCTTCTCGACAGGTTTCAGCGCCGTCAGTGCCTGCCCCTTACGGCGGGCGAACAGAAACAGCAGCATCCCCGGCGCGTACAGCACTACCGACAGCAGCAAATGCAGTGGCCCGGAAGCGTAGAGCAGCCACAGACCGTAGAGGCTGGCGCCGATAGCGACTGCCGTCACGGCGGGTTGCCCCTTGCGATACGCCAGCTTGAATAAATAGGCACCTACCAGGAAGTAAGGCACCAGAATCATCTCTGAAGCGATGGTCAGCAGCGTATTGTAGTCTGCCCCGGTCAGCCAGATCAGGATTAGGCACAGCTGGACGCAGCCGTTGGTAAGCCACAGGGAAGCAGCAGGTGCGCCCCGTGTGTTCTGGCGACTGAGGAGGCGGGGAAACGCCCCGTGCTGTGCGGCAATCATCGGGACTTCCGCTGCCATAATTGTCCAGCTGAGATAGGCACCGCAGACGGAGACTATCAGCCCGCTGACGATAATCAGGTTACCCCAGGGGCCAATCAGCGAAGTCATCAGTCCCGCGACGGAAGGGTTGCGCATTTCAGCCAGTTCAGCGCGCGGCACCACGCCGAGCGAGAGTAGCGTCACCAGCAGATAAACGAACAGTGCAGCGACCACCGCCAGAAGCGTCGCGCGGCCAACATCCCGCTTGTTACGCGCGCGGGACGAAACCACCACTGCGCCCTCAACGCCGATAAATACCCACAGGGTGATCAGCATGGTGTCTTTAACCTGCTGCCACACCGGTTTACCCAGCGATAGTCCACTGAAATCGATGCGGAAGCGATCGTAGTTGAAAGCGGCAATCGCCAGCACGACAAACAGTCCTAAAGGCAGTAGCTTGCCGAGTGTGGCAGCCAGATTAATCCCGGCAGCGGTCTGTACGCCGCGCAGCACCAGGGCATGGACACCCCACAGCAGCACGGAGGCACCCAGCATCGCCTGCCAGGTATTGCCATCGCCAAATACAATGTGGCCCGGCGAATCGGTAAAGAAACTCATTGCGGAAAAAACGATAACCAGGTACGACACGTTGGCGATCACCGCGCACAGCCAGTAACCCCAGGCGGAGCAGAAGCCAATCAGCTCACCAAAACCCGCCTGTGCATAGGTAAAGATCCCACCATCCAGTTCTGGTTTTATTCGGGTCAGCAGCAGCATTGCCGTGGCCAGCAGCAAAATGCCCACGCCGGTAATGCCCCAGCCGATCAGCAATGCTGCCGGACTGGCTACCGCGGCCATATTTTGCGGCAGGCTGAACACGCCCGCTCCGAGCATGGAGCTGAGTACCAGCGCAGTCAGGGCAGTTAGCCCTAGTTTTTTGTCCAAAAATAACTCCAGAAACAGAATAAAAAGCCAGTTAATTCGATTGGTGTGAATTTTACTCAGGGTTAATAAGCGATTGTGCGAACGATAGCCCTGCAAAAGGAGGGCAATTTTACGGAGTGAGTAGAAGGGATGCAATGATTTACTATGCATAAATCACAGCGGATTATTCACCAATAAAAAGGGCAGCCCGAAGGCTGCCCGCGTTGCCGACTGTTTTAGCTTATTACTTGAACAGGTCCGCACTGACGGTCAGGTTACCGCCGCTCTGATTAGACCACTGGCGAGTCACGTGGTAGTACTTCGCACCTTTGGCAATCGCGCGCTTACCGACTTCCTCAGAGATTTCAGTCGGCGTGCCGAAGTGGCCGGTAAAGGTCACGCTGTCAAATGGCTGCATCTGAGCTGCGGTGATGGCGTTCACTTCCTGCACGCTCTTGCCGTTAGGCAGAGTGACGGTGTAACGCTGGCCGGTAGAGGTCTGCGTTTCAAAGAAGCGGCCGACGTTTTTGCTCGGGGTATCGGAAGATGCAACGCCCGGGATCTCAACGTTTTTCGCAGCGGCACCACCGGCGGCCAGCGCGGCTTTACCGGCTTCGGAATCCGCCGGGATCAGATTCGACGACTCCTGCACCACACGCTTCGGTGCGTCGGCTTTATAGATATAGGCGGTGATCATCTGATTGCCGCCGTTGTTGGTATCGATCTGACGAATAATAAAGAAGGATGCCGCACCTTTATCCTTCGCTGAACGACTGATGGCGTCGTTGACATCCGGCTGGCTGCGGAAGAAACCGCTGGCGCTGACCGTATCATACGGTTCCAGCGAATAGGCTTCTGATTTAGTCAGTTCGCGCACGCCATTGATCACGCGATCTTTATTCTTCACCGCTTCCGGTGCATCTGCGTGATACAGGTCGGCAGTCACGTTCCAGTTACCGCCGTTGCCGTTGGTGTCGTTGATGCCCTGAATGTAGTAGGAGGCGGCACCCATCGCATCAGCACGTTTAGATACTGCGCTGCTGGCTTCGTTAATGGCATTAAAACGGCCATTGATGGTGATCCGATCAAACGGTTTCAGCGCGGCGGCTTTCTCCGGTGTCAGTTCCTGTGCCGCATGGACTGCGGTTAATGATGTGAGTGACAACAGGGCTGATGCCAGGATGGTGTTCTTCAGCTTCATAAAAATAATCCTTCGCCTTACGCAAAATGAGTACGAAAACGTGCTGGAGTCTTGATGTTCAACAGATTAGTCCATGATTATTGCATGTAATAATGCCTCTGTCTCAGCCATTTTTTATGGTTTTATGTGGGTGGGTATTCCATTTTTTGGAATATTCAGGAAAGCTTGCTGAATCGAGTCATTTTTTAAGTCCATACCACTTATGCAGGTAATAGCTACCACTTTACTCGTTAATGTATTGTTAATTAATGATATTTGATAAGAGCACACTGAGAATGTTAAATTTTTTCGTAGCAGATTATCGTTGGTTTAACGCGAAATTCAGGTCCAATATAGGGTTGAACCGGGTCTGGCTTGAATTTTTATAGGTAAAGTGCGCCGCAGTACTCGTGGTGGCTGGATCGGAACACACATTTTCAGTAGGTTATAAACAGTTTGAAACAAGATGGTTTCGGTCATATGGGCCGGAGCAGTATCAACAAACCGTCATACTCTCTGATGAAAGGGAAGAATATGCTTATTGGTATTACCAAAGAACGGTTGGCAAACGAAGCCCGTGTGGCAGCAACACCGAAAACGGTGGAACAGCTGTTATCACTTGGCTTCAGTGTCACCGTAGAAAGCGGTGCGGGTCAGCTCGCCAGCTTCGACGATGCAGCCTATGTTGCTGCCGGTGCGACTATCACCGATGCGGTTAACGTATGGCAGTCGGATATCGTGCTGAAGGTCAATGCGCCTGATGATGATGAAATCGCCCTGACGCGTGAAGGCAGTACACTGGTCAGCTTTATCTGGCCCGCACAGAACCCGGCGCTGCTGGAAAAACTGGCCGCGCGTAAAGTGACCGTGATGTCCATGGATGCCGTGCCGCGTATTTCGCGCGCGCAGTCGCTGGATGCGCTCAGTTCGATGGCCAACATCGCCGGTTATCGCGCGATTGTAGAAGCCGCTCACGAGTTCGGCCGCTTCTTTACCGGACAGATCACTGCCGCGGGCAAAGTTCAGCCGGCGAAAGTGATGGTCATCGGTGCTGGCGTGGCCGGTCTGGCTGCGATCGGTGCCGGGCGCAGCCTGGGTGCTATCGTTCGCGCCTTCGATACCCGCCCGGAAGTAAAAGAACAGGTCCAGAGTATGGGCGCCGAATTCCTCGAGCTGGACTTCGAGGAAGAAGCGGGCAGCGGCGACGGTTATGCGAAAGTGATGTCGGAAGCCTTTATTAAGGCCGAAATGGCGCTGTTTGCGGCTCAGGCTGCGGAAGTGGACATTATTGTCACCACCGCTCTGATCCCGGGCAAGCCAGCGCCGAAGCTGATTACCGCAGAAATGGTTGCTTCGATGAAACCGGGCAGCGTGATTGTTGACCTTGCGGCGCAAACCGGCGGCAACTGTGAACTGACCGTGGCCGATAAAGTCACCGTGACCCCAAACGGCGTGAAGATCATCGGCTACACCGATCTGCCAAGCCGTCTGCCTACGCAGTCTTCTCAGCTCTACGGTACCAACCTGGTCAACCTGCTGAAGCTGCTGTGCAAAGAGAAAAACGGCGAAATCACTATCGACTTCGAAGATGTTGTGGTGCGCGGAGTAACCGTAATCCGCGATGGCGAAGTGACCTGGCCTGCACCGCCGATTCAGGTTTCCGCTGCGCCTAAAGCACCGAAAGTAGAAGTGAAAACCGCAGAAGAGGTGAAAAAACCGGCCTCTCCACTGCGTAAGTATCTGCTGCTGGCATTGGCTATCGTCCTGTTCGGCTGGCTGGCCAACGTTGCGCCGCCGGAATTCCTTTCCCACTTTACCGTGTTTGCGCTTTCCTGCGTGGTGGGTTACTACGTGGTGTGGAACGTCAGCCACGCGCTGCATACACCGCTGATGTCGGTAACTAACGCCATTTCCGGCATTATCGTTATCGGTGCGGTACTGCAAATTGGTCACGGCGGCTGGGTGAGCTTCCTGTCGTTTATCGCGGTGCTGATCGCCAGCATCAATATCTTTGGTGGCTTCACCGTCACCCAGCGCATGCTGAAAATGTTCCGTAAAAACTGAGGGGTTTGTCCATGTCTGGCGGATTAGTGACTGCAGCATATATTGTTGCTGCGATCCTGTTTATTTGCAGCCTTGCCGGGCTGTCTAAACATGAAACCTCGAAACAGGGGAATATCTTCGGCATCAGCGGTATGGCGCTGGCGCTGGTGGCGACCATTTTCGGCCCGGACTCCGGCAATATTGCCTGGGTGCTGCTGGCGATGGTGATTGGTGGGGCGATCGGTATTCGCCTGGCGAAGAAGGTCGAGATGACCGAAATGCCGGAGCTGGTGGCGGTACTGCACAGCTTCGTTGGCCTGGCGGCGGTACTGGTTGGCTTTAACAGCTACCTGGACCACGCGCCTGGTCTGCTGCCGGTGATGGAAAACATCCATCTGACCGAAGTCTTTATCGGTATCTTTATCGGCGCGGTCACCTTTACCGGTTCGATTGTGGCCTTCGGCAAGCTGTGTGGGAAAATCTCCTCACGTCCGCTGATGCTGCCGCATCGCCATAAACTGAATTTGCTGGCGCTGGTGGTTTCTTTCCTGCTGTTAATCCTGTTTGTCAGTTCAGAAAGCGTTGGCGCACAGGGCTTCGCGCTGTTGGTGATGACACTGATCGCCCTGGCTTTCGGCTGGCATCTGGTGGCGTCTATCGGCGGTGCGGATATGCCAGTGGTGGTGTCGATGCTGAACTCCTACTCTGGCTGGGCGGCGGCGGCGGCGGGCTTTATGCTCAGCAACGACCTGCTGATCGTCACTGGTGCACTGGTGGGGTCAAGCGGTGCGATCCTCTCCTACATTATGTGTAAGGCGATGAACCGTTCGTTTATCAGCGTGATCGCCGGCGGCTTCGGTACCGACAGCAGCTCAACCGGCGAAAGCGAAGAGATGGGCGAATACCGTGAAATCGACGCTGCGGGCACGGCAGAACTGCTGAAAGGCTCTAACTCGGTGATCATCACCCCGGGCTACGGCATGGCGGTTGCGCAGGCTCAGTATCCGGTGGCTGAAATTGCCGAAAAACTGCGCGCGCGCGGTATTTCCGTGCGTTTCGGTATCCACCCGGTTGCCGGTCGTCTGCCTGGCCACATGAACGTGCTGCTTGCCGAAGCGAAAGTGCCATACGATATCGTGCTGGAAATGGACGAAATCAATGATGACTTCGCCTCTACCGATACCGTGCTGGTTATCGGCGCTAACGACACCGTTAACCCGGCTGCACAGGAAGATCCGCGCAGCCCAATCGCCGGAATGCCGGTGCTGGAAGTGTGGAAAGCGCAAAACGTAGTGGTATTCAAACGCTCCATGAATACCGGTTACGCAGGCGTGCAGAACCCGCTGTTCTTTAAAGAGAACACCCAGATGCTGTTCGGTGATGCGAAAGCGACAGTTGATGCCATTCTGAAAGCGCTGTAAGCCACTCGGGCTTTAGGGCGACATGACCTGGAGCCTGAGAATAGCGGAGAGTAACAGGGGCGACCTTTAACCGGTCGCCCCTTTTTTATTGTCCGTTTTAAATCCGCTCCTCGGGAGAGAGGGCTGATTCCCGCAATGAGCCAAAGCCGGTGCTCAGTACGGAATGAGCTATTGTTTCTGCTCGGGGTCTTGGGTACCAATAAAGAAGTACCACAGCGGGATGGAGAACAGCAGGGTGAAGATGCTGCTGTAAATCGTGATCATAAAGAATTCAGAGATATACAGTTCTACCGGCCAGGTAGAGAACGGCATGTTGTATTCCTGAATAGCCCCGCCGACGATCGCTCGGGTCATGATAATGGCTACGACAATGAAAACGCAGGCCTGGGCGGCCAGAAAATTCCTTCTCTTTTTGCCCGGTGGTAAAAACGCCATAAAAAACTCCTGTATGCTGTTCAGAACTTCACGTTAACTTTTGCCCACCAGGTACGACCTGGCTCGTTAACCGGGGTATTAGACGAGTAACCAAAGCTGCTGTTACCCGCCAGATTCAGATGTTCGCTATACGCCTGATTGAAAATATTATCAACGCCAGCGCTTAGCTTAAGCTGCGGGTTAAACTGCCACGCCGCATTGGCGGAAAAAATGCTGAAGCCCGCACTGCGGCCAAAATCTTTGCCGACCACATTCCCCTGATTCAGCGCGATGCGATCCTGATGACTGACCATTCGCAGCAGGGCGCTGGTGCTGAACGGTCCATTCTCCCAGCCCAGTCCGAGTCGTGCATCCAGCGGCGGCATCTGCGGCAGGGGAACTTTATCGCTGCGGTTTTTACCCCACGCCCACGCCAGGCTGGCATCCGTTGACCAGTGCTCGGTGAGTTGGTAACGGTAACCGGTTTCGGCGCCCATAATCGTGGCGTTAACGTTGCTCGCCCTGCTGAGACTGCTGTTATCCGCATCATAGTTAAACAGAATAAAGTCGTTCGCGCGGCCAACGTAGGCGGAGAGCCAGCCCTCAAGGCGTTCGCCAGAATATTTTGCACCGAAGTCCAGCTGGGTGGTTTTTTCCGGTTTGACCGTATCAAACGCCGCTGAACGACCATCTGCGCCGGTGGTGGGCGAGAATAACTCCCAGTAATCCGGGAAGCGTTCGGTATAGCCGACGCCAGCATACAGCATCAGCGGGATATCGCTTAGCGTATGCTCCAGACGCATAAATCCGGCGGGCAGCGTATCACTGCGTTCGCCTTCACCGCTGGCGCTGAAATTATCCACCCACGTGCGATCCAGGCGTGCACCACCAACGATTTTATCCTGTTCGCTGACCGACCAGCTCAGTTCACTGAACACGCCGACGTCGTGGAAGCGGGCATCTTTACTCCAGTCATCGCCGCTGCGCTTGCGGTGAGTGCTGGTCTGCATATCCATGCCGCTCTCGAGCTTCACGTCACCCAGCATGAACGTAGCCATCGCCCGGCCGCCAACGGTACGACGGTCGAGCCGCGCAGTCATCCCGCTACTCATGTCCATACCGCCCATCGACATCCCAGCCATGCTTCCCATCCCGGCAGTCGGTGAACGCAGGGTGATATTATCCATAATATGGTCGGCATAGTTGTAATAAATTTGTGCCTCAACTTTATCCAGCACCTCACCGATGTTCGATTTCTCGAAGCGCAGGCCGAGGCTTTCACGCTTAAACTGAGAACCGTCCATACTGCGACCGGCATAGCGGGCCTCGCCGTTACCGCGTCCGGCGCTCAACTCCAGCAACGTATCGGCATCAGGCGTCCAGCCTAGCGCGATATCGGCATTCCATTTATCCCAACGAGAGGCAACGCGATCGCCGTTACCGTCTTTGTAGTCATCCGAACGCGATTTGTTACCCAGCAGGCGCAGATAGCCCTGTTCACTGCCGAGGCTGAGATCCGCATTCTGATCGTAGCGGTGGTTCGATGCGGCCAGCAGGCTGGCATTGCCTTTGATCCCCGGCTCGGTGAACTGCGGCGGCTGGCGCTCAAAGCGAATGGTTCCGGCGGAGTTTCCCGGCCCCCAGAGTACGGTTTGCGGCCCCTTGGTGATACTGAGTAAATCGAAGCTTTCCGGTGAAATATAGGACGTTGGCGCATCCATTCGCGCAGGGCAGGCGCCGGGCATTTCTCCACCATCGGTCAGGATTCGCAGCCGCGAGCCAAACATCCCGCGAAATACCGGATCGCCGTTGGTGCCGCCGTTGCGTACCTGAGCAAAACCGGGAATGGTTTTCAGGTAGTCGGAACCATCGCTGGCGGGAACCGGCTGGCGGGGAGTTTTAGGTGAAGTCACTACGTTGAGTGGATTGGATAGCGGGGCGGTCACGGTGATCACCGCATCATCTTTAATTACGGGATGATGAGGGGCAGAGGCCGCCTGGCTTTGCCATGCGATGGAAACAGCCGCACTCAGCAGCGAGCAGCGCAGGGGAAATGCGTTCATGGATTATTCCTGTTTTAAGCAACAACACTAACGCCTGATAATTATTTTATTGCCATCAGTCAATGCTGTTTTTAATGCAGCCGAAGATTGGATTGAAAAATAATTAAGGCGTGCGAAGTCCTGTGAATATCACATTATTATTTTTGTCGAAGCGATGTTTTTATCGCGCACGAATTATCGAGTTGAATAATATTCAGGAATTAATAACAGGCGGAGCGCGCGGCTGGCAGGGTCCGGGATAAACGGTAAGGTGATATGTGGGCAGCGGACGTATCGGTGGTGACTGGCTCACCAACTGTATCAGTAGCAGAACCGGAACAAATAGCCATATCAGCATCGGCACGTGGACCAGCAGCTGGCAGTAGCCGCAGGCAAACTCATCCATCATGCCCATATTCATACTCATGGCATGGGACTGAGGGGGAGTCATGGCGTGTTGTGGTTGGTTGTTTAAGTCGTTTACGCTGCTGTGGCTGCTGTGGCTGCTGTGGCTGCTGTGGCTGCTCGAGATATCGCCAGCAGCCATACTTTGCATATTCATATCATCGTGCATCGCGGACATATCGTGCATTGCTTCAGTCATACCGTCTGAAGACTGGCGATGCATCAGCGATTGCGAGATGTTCGGCGCGATAAATAGCAGCAAAATCGCCACGATGGCGATAAGTGCAGGCATTCGGCGCTGTGACAGACGATATATAACCAAAAGAGTAATCTCTGGCAAAGTAAAATGACAGGCTGAGTGTAACGGCTTTTAATTATAATGTTAAAGGATTATTCTTATCACGAAGCTATTTTTTAACGTGTTTGCGACAGGGAATAAATTATCGCCGACTTGTTTTGGTGGATTTAAACAAATATTTAACATTGAAGCTGCTATTTAATCTTGCAGCATTTTCAACAGACGAAATATATTCTGGCAGAGAGCAGAGAGCACGGCACTTTCATGGGATCGATAGATCGATAAAAAGGTTAAGACGATATCATTTTCAAGTGGCCAGGCGCAGCCGCGCATAACTGAGCGACCGCGCCCGCGGACAGATTAATCGTCTTCGTCGTCATCCAGTTCAACCGGTGAAGTAAAACCGTCCGGTTTAATGGCTAACAGATCACAGCGCAGATGGTCGATGACCTGTTCTGCAGTGTTGCCAAGGAATGCAGCGGAAAGACCGGTGCGCCCAATTGTGCCCAGGACCACAACCCCCACAGAAAGATGGTCAGCCAGTTCCGGGATGACTTCCTCCGGTAATCCCTTTTCAACGTGGGTGAATTTTTCATCAATGCTGAATGACTGGCGCAGTGCCTTCATCGCCACCAGGTGCTGCCCACGAATCGCATCGTTGTAGACGCTCGGGTCAAAATCAGGCAGTTCAATAGCGATATTGATCGGCGTTATCGGGTAGGCGCCGACCAGATGCACTTCGGTATGGTTCACCCGCTCGGCCAGGTCCAGCGTTTCCCGCACCAGCTTGGTGTTCAGGGGATCGTGATGCGGTTCTTCGCTGGCGAGGTTGACGGCAACCAGCGCTTTCGCGCCCTCTGGCCAGGCCTGGTCTTTCACCATCCATACCGGGCAAGGGCATTTGCGCAGCAGGTGCCAGTCGGTTGGAGTAAACACCACCGCCTGCAGGCGATCGTGCTGATGGGTCATTTTGATCACCAGGTCGTGCTGGTTGTTCAGCACTTCCTGAATAATTGCTTCGAAAGGGCGGTTGTGCCACACCACTTTAATATCAATTTGCACACCGGCGGCCAGGTAGGCCTGCGCCTGCTGACGAATCCACTCAGTGCGCTGGCTGATCACGCCTTTACGCATCGTTATGCGTTCGTCAGGCGACAGCAGGGTAGTCATCTCGTAGGAGAAATCATAGATCGGAAGAAAACAGGTAATCTTACCGCCAAGGCGCTGATTCAGATACACCGCGCGCCGCAGGGCAGGCTGGTCGTCCTGCTGTGGGTCGATAGCCACAAGGATGTTTTGATAGTTAGCCATAATGGGTTCTCCATACACTGAGCGTGTAAGTTAAAGATAGCCCAACCAGACAAAAGGAAAAAGGGGAAAAGATATTGCCGGATCAATAAAATAACAAATATTGACCCGGCAAATCGTCAGGCGATTGCCCTGCTTTGGCCGGCAAGCTGGGAGAGGATTTCATGATTTTCAATAGTGATATATTTGCCTTTCACCGCCAGCATTCCATTTTTCTGAAAGCGGCCAAGCAAACGGCTAATAGTTTCTACCGTCAATCCCAGGTAGTTACCGATATCGCCCCGCGTCATGGTCAGACGGAACTCGCGCTGAGAAAACCCGCGCTGGCCGAAACGACGAGAAAGACCGTAGATAAATGCGGCCAGACGCTCTTCGGCATTTTTCTTCGAAAGCAACAGGATCATCTCCTGGTCACCTTTGATCTCGCCGCTCATCAGACGCATCATCTGTTGGCGCAGGCTCGGCATTTTACCGGACAGGTCATCTAACGTCTCAAAGGGAATTTCACACACCATTGCGGTTTCAAGCGCCTGCGCAAAGCTGGGATGCTGGCTGCCGCTGATCGCGTCAAAGCCAACCAGATCGCCCGCCAGGTGGAAACCGGTAATCTGCTCGTCACCCTGTTCGGTGATGGTATAGCTTTTGATGGTGCCGGAGCGGATAGCGTAAAGCGACTTGAGTTCGTCGCCGGCTTTGAACAGCGTCTGGCCTTTTTGAATAGGCTTCTTGCGCTCAATGATATTATCAAGCTGATCAAGTTCGTGTTCGTTTAGCGTGAAGGGGATGCAGAGTTGACTGATGCTGCAATCCTGGCAGTGGATAGCACAACCACCTGATTGTATTCGTCGGCTGATAATTCTCTTTTCTGGAATCATAATTGTACGCTCTATGATTATTGACTGATATCAATTTTACCGTTTTGACTTACAAAATGAAACTCATCAGAGCAGTTTTAGCCACATAAAGATTAAGGATGTCATTAATAAAAGCTATGGTGGTGAATTATATAATAAAAAACAATTCATTAACAAACTTAAATCTGCTTATTTAAATGTTTTTCATTGATGCGCTCCATCATTGGCAGGAATTGCGGAGTATTATTCTGGTTTTTGCCATCATAATTTACACTCAACCGTGGAATTATTTCACCCATCAAAAGACGACGCTGGCGCAGGTTTCGTCATATTGCATTCCATCTTGCTAAACTTCCCGTTAGGCGTTAAAACGTCATGTGCTGATATATCGCGCCGCAGGTGCCAGTAAAAGGAGTGAGTGATGACCTTCAACCCTGATGAAAGCGATATCTTCCGCCACGCGATGGAAGATGTCACACCGCTGAAAGACTGCAGCACGATTATGTGGCAGAAATCGCCATCCGCTAAACCTCTCCGGGATCGGCAGTGGGAAGAACAGTTGGATAATCCGCTGACCGTCGGTTTGCTGGAAGTCGTCCCGGGTACTCAGTCGCTGGAGTTTATTGCTGACGGTATCCAGCCGGGGGTACTCGATAAACTTCGGCAGGGCAAATACCCACCGCAGCTCAATTTAAATCTGATCAAGCAATCGGCCGAAAACAGCCGCCAGATGCTGTACCTGTTTATGCGCCAGGCGCTGAGAGATGATATCCGCAATTTGCTGATTATCCACGGCAAGGCGCGTCACGACACATCCCATGCCAATATTATTCGCAGCTATCTGATGCGCTGGTTGCAGCAGTTCGATGAAGTGCAGGCCTTTTGCAGCGCTCAGCCTCACCACGGCGGTAGCGGTGCGTGTTACGTTGCGCTGCGCAAAAGCGAACGGGCGCGGCTGGAGAATCGCGAGCAAAACGCCCGCCGCACCCTTTGAGGTCTAGCCGGAGTGAGATTTTCGAATAGTAGCCAGCAGGATCTCCGCACTCAGGCTCAGCGGGACGCCGGACCGGGTCAGAATACCGACCGGCTCTCCTGGCCCGTGTGAGGCAATGGGCAGGGCGGCCAGAGAATTGTGCAGCAGATCCCCCTTAATTGCACCGGAAGGAACGAACCAGACATAGTTGTAGCGCAGCGCTAGCTGGCGGGCCAGCGACGTGGCGGAGGTTTCGACCAGCGTCGGCGGCAGGCTGCATCCCTGCTCTTTTAGCATCGCTTCGGCCAGCCTGCGTGGGGCGGTACCCTCAGGTGAGATCACTACGGGCCAGGACATCGCGCGGGAAAGCGTGACGTTGTCACTCATTAGCGGATGATCGGGGCGAACGACCAGCCGCAGCGATTCGAGAAACAGCAGTTCATAAGTCAATCCGGTCATCAGTTCGGCATCCGCCATGCGTCCAATGCCGACATCAAATTCTCCGGCCTTCAGCCCGGCTATCAATACGTTATTGTGCAGCGTAGCCACCTGTACGATGGTTTGCGGCCGCTGCTGATGGAACCGATCGAGAATAGAAGGTAGCATACCGAGCGCCACGGTGGTTAACACGCAAATCCGCAGCACTTCCGGCTCCTGCGGCAGTGGCGTATTAAACGACTGTCCTGCATGATTGAGCGCATCAAGCACTTTCACGGCGTGAGTGAGAAACTGTTCGCCCATTATGGTCAGCTGCGCGCCAAGCCGTCCTCGCTCGAACAGTCTGGCTCCGGCCAGCTCTTCCAGTTCATTCAGCGTTTTTGATAACGCGGGCTGACTCAGCGACAGCGTTTCCGCAGCGCGGCCGAGAGTGCCCTGTTGCGCAACGGCAACAAAGGTGTGCAGGTGGCGCAGTCGAATGCGCTGATTAAATTGATAATTTTTATTCATAGCCCAGATTAGTTACCTGGCGGTATGACTGGCAAGCTTGCTTTGTGGTTTTTGTTAACCTTATTGCAAAATTTATTTAACATTTGCCGCTTATAGCGCGGTAACTATTACTTTTCAGGGCGTTAAATCACTCAATCTTAATGTGTGCTTATGCTTTGGTCAGGTTAAAAGTACATGCAATTAATCAGGAGAACTTCATAACAATCCGTTATGATAACCGGCTATTTTTCCGCTAGATCGTACAGCAGCGCCTCCGGGGCGCAGCAACCCGCTTAGCAGGCTGGGGCGGGGTGACGATCGACCAGCCAGGGAGTACGCAGTGAACAGTACCGCGGCCATTGATATCCATGCATTAATCAACCGTAATGCATTAAGCCGTTACCAGAAGTGCGTCATTGCACTGAGTTTTGCCGTTGTCGCCATGGACGGGATGGATATTGCGCTGATAGGTTTTATCGCACCGGCGCTTAAAACGGCGTGGGGTGTCAGCAATCATCAGTTGGGTGCGGTCATTAGTGCTGCTCTGATTGGCCTGGCGCTGGGCGCGATGTTTGCCGGACCGCTGGCTGACCGGTTTGGCCGGCGAGTGATGATTATCAGCAGCGTGTTTTTCTTTGGCCTGTGGACGCTGGCAACCGCATTTTCGCAGAACCTCGACCAGCTAATGTTGTTCCGCTTTCTCACCGGCTTAGGGCTTGGGGCTGCGATGCCTAATGTCGGTACTCTGGTGGCGGAATATTCCCCCGAGCGTAAACGTGCTTTCCTGATCACCGTAGTGTTTTGCGGCTTCACCTTTGGTGCAGCCAGCGGAGGCTTTGCCGCATCGTGGCTGATTCCTAACTACGGCTGGCATTCGGTACTCATTCTGGGCGGCGTTTTGCCGCTGATAATTGTGCCGTTCTTACTCCGCTGGCTGCCTGAATCCGTGCGTTTTATGATGACGCGCAATGCCCCAGCCTGGAAAATTCGCCGGATTGTCGAAAAGATGCACCCTGGAATGACGACCGATCGCTGCCATTTTGCCCTCAGCGAAATAGCCACGACCGGCGGAGCCGTACGTCTGGTGCTGTCCCGACAGTATCTGTTTGGCAGCGTGATGCTGTGGGGCAGCTACTTTATGGGGCTGTTCCTGGTCTATCTGATCGGCAGCTGGCTGCCGACGCTGGTCAAAGACATTGGCATGACGGTCACCCAGGCCGCGCTGGTCACGGCGATGTATCAGGCGGGAGGTACGATTGGTTCTCTGTTTGCCGGTTGGGTAATGGATCGCTTTAACGCCAATCTCGCGCTGGCGGCAATCTATTTCACCGGTGCGATTGCCACCGTATGCATCGGCTATGCACCGGCAGACGTTTTGGTGCTGAGCACTATCGCTTTTTGTAGCGGCTTCTGCCTTAACGGAGCGAATACCGGAATGAATGCGCTGTCCGCCAGCTACTATCCAACGCGTGCGCGTGCCACCGGTTCCAGCTG
Organism: Erwinia sp. GW821-FHT03D09; assembly: GCF_059420805.1. NCBI lineage: Bacteria > Pseudomonadati > Pseudomonadota > Gammaproteobacteria > Enterobacterales > Erwiniaceae > Erwinia > Erwinia sp. GW821-FHT03D09. The sequence continues at coordinate 295,490 of NZ_JBWKUK010000001.1, read as the reverse complement.
GATGCACGGAGTGGGGCGTGTCGGGGCGATCATCAGTGCTTTTGCCGGTGCGCAGATGTTGTCGATGGGATGGAATATTACCGATGTCTTTTCCTTCCTGGCGATCCCGGCGGTGCTGACCACCCTGATGCTGATGGCAAAATCGCGTTATGGTTACCGGCCATAGCAGGGTATAACATCTGCTTCGCGGCCGCAGGCTAACGAAATCAGGGGAGACAACGCCCCTGATTTCGTCTGTAAATATCGAAATTTCTCGTACTCCCCACCCTCTATCTCTTCATTTTTTACCTGCCTGATAAAAAAATATCTGACGCTTTTTTTTGGCTGCCTGTGCACCAAATTGGTTAGCTGCTGCATTAACTCGTTCTATTTGCGTCGTCCCGCATTGTTACGACTTAAATATCCTTAAACCACCTCCGCCAGGAGGTGGTTTATCTTATCTACTGCAGGCGGCTGTCCTGCACTATCGTAAAGCGCCCCGGTCCCAGCAACATGACCGCCAGCGCCCCAAACAGATACAGTGCTTCTCCCTCCAGCGCCCAGGCACCGACTGAGGTGCGGTCCCAGAATGCGCCGGTTTTCACCAGCAGCGTGGCGACCACCAGGTTAATCACAATAATGAACGCCGCAGGACGAGTCATCAGCCCGATAATCATCATCGCCGGGGCCAGAACCTCACCAATATAGACACCGTAAGCCACCAGCCCGGGAATGTTATGAGCCTGCAACAGCCCGGCGATCCAGCCTACTCCGTGCTGTAGCTTAAATACGCCATGAAACAGCAGCAGTGCGCCCAGCGAAACGCGCAGCACCAGCCTGCCCAGATCGGGGCGATCGCTGAGCCGGGTAAAACCGTTATTAAGCGAGGAGAACATAAGTGAAGTCCTTAACGTTATGAGGAAATGCTCGGCGGCAAAAGGCGTGCGCCGCAGGCTGGCGATGGTGACATACGTCAGGATCGGCCTCCTATTAGCATAATCTGCAAATCAATTTTCACCAGCCGGGGGCGAAACGTAACTGACCTGCCAGGCTCATTTTTCTGTGCTAAGGACCGTTTCATCATGGGAAGAAAGCCACGCCACCAGCTCATCCAGCAGCGGTGGGGCTTCCTCTGCCGGACGACGAATCAGACTGTAAACCGCGCCGGTTTTCACTCTGCCGCTGAATGGCGCAACCAGCCGCTGCATAGCCAGATCTTCCGCAATCAGCGTTACGTCCGCCACCGTCACGCCGTAGCCCTGTATGGCTGCGCTAATCGCCAGATCCATAGTGGCGAAATGCTGATTGCGCTGCATGGCAATGGACATCTGCTGCGATTTCAGCCACAGCTGCCAGTCGCGGCTGTCGGCGGTGGGATGCAAAAAAGTCATGGCGGTCAGTGTAGCGGCATCTGCGGAGCGCGAAGTCAGCAGGCCACCTGCGAGCACCGGCGTCAGCTCCTCCTCGAACAAACGCAGGCCGCGCCCGCTGCTGCCGTAAAGGATCGCAGCATCATAGTGTTCAAGCAGAGTGCTGTGATCGACGGTGGTAGTCAGCGAAACGTGCAGTTCGGGTCGCAGTTTCTCCAGCGCTACCAGCTTCGGCAGCAGCCAGCGCATGGCGCAGGTTGGTGCCTTAAGCCGAATCACCGCCTGCTGTCTGCTGGCCTGCGCGGCGTCGAAAATCTGCTGATAACCAGCCTGTAGCGCGGGGAGCAGGGCGGAACCCTGCGGCGTCAGGCGCAGCCCGCGCGCGTGGCGATCGAACAGGCTGAAGCCCAGCCAGGATTCCAGCGAAGCGATCTTACGGCTGACGGCCCCCTGAGTGATGCACAGCTCCCCGGCGGCACGGGTCAGATTGAGGTGGCGTGCGGTGACAATAAAAGCGTGAATGGCGTTCAGCGGCAGCGGACGCTGGGACATAGGTACACCCTGAGCTATGTTTAAAAGTCATAGCTATTATGACAACAATTCGCTTGTCGCCTCAAGCCGCGCCACGTTGAATAGCATAAGCAAATTCACCCGACGGTTTACCCTCTGACTGGAGCTTCCATGACTATCACCTCTTCGGTGCAGCAGCGCTCAAAATTACCCGATGTCGGCACCACCATTTTCACGGTGATCGGCCAGCTTTCCGCGCAGCATAAGGCGATTAACCTTTCGCAGGGCGCGCCAAACTTCCCCTGCGACCCGGCACTGGTAGCGGGCGTCAGCAGGGCAATGCAGCAGGGCCATAACCAGTATGCGCCGATGACCGGCGTCACGGCTCTGAAGCAGATTCTGGCGGAGAAAGTCGAAACGCTTTACGGCCAAAAATATGATGTCGCCAGCGAAGTGCTGATTACCGCCAGCGCCAGCGAAGGGCTGTACTCGGCGATTGCCGGGCTGGTGCATCCGGGTGATGAAGTGATCTTCTTCGAACCCGCCTTCGACAGTTATGCGCCCATCGTTCGCCTGCAGGGCGCAACCCCAATCGGCCTGAAGCTTCAGGTACCGGACTTCGCCATTAACTGGGATGAAGTCAGCGCGGCGATCACCTCGCGTACCCGGATGATTATCATCAATACGCCGCACAACCCAAGTTCACAGGTGCTGAGCCGCGAGGATCTTGACCGCCTTGCCGCACTGACCCGCAATACCAATATTGTGGTGCTCTCCGACGAAGTTTATGAACATATTCTGTTTGATGGCCGCAAACATAACGGCATGGCAACCCATCCCGAACTGGCGCAGCGCAGCGTGATCGTCTCCTCCTTCGGTAAAACCTTCCACGTGACCGGCTGGCGCGTGGGCTATCTGCTGGCTCCGGCCGAGCTGATGGAAGAAGTGGTGAAAGTGCATCAGTTTATGATGTTCTCTGCCGATACGCCGATGCAGGTGGCGTTTGCCGACTATCTGCAACAGCCGGAAAATTATCTCGGTTTAGGCGCTTTTTATCAGCAGAAGCGCGATCTGATGGCCTCTCTGCTGAAGGATTCGCCGTTTACCCTGCTGCCGTCCGCCGGATCGTTCTTTATGCTGGCCAGCTATGCGGATTTCAGTGACGAAACGGACAGTGAAATGGTACAACGTCTCATCGTTGATTACGGTGTGGCAACTATCCCACTGTCGGCGTTTTATACCGATGGAACCGACAATAAATTGATCCGTCTCTCTTTCGCAAAAGACGAAGCCACCTTGCAGGCCGGCGCGCGCGCGCTCTGCCAGGTCAAGCCTCGCTAATCAAAAATCATAAGGGGAAGTGAATGAAGAAATTGAATGCGCTGTTTGTGGCAATTGGCCTGCTGACATCCGTCTCCGCGCTGGCGCAGGAAACGCTGCGTTACGGTCTGGAATCTCAGTATCCGCCGTTTGAAAGCCGCAACGCGTCAGGTCAGCTGGAAGGGTTTGATATCGATCTGGGCAACGCTATTTGCCAGGCCGGTAACTTCAAGTGTAGCTGGGTGGAGAGCAGCTTTGATGCGCTGATCCCGGCACTGTCGGCGAAGAAGTTCGACGCCATCAACTCGGCGATGAATATCACCGAAGCACGCGCGAAGAGCATCGGCTTCACTAAGCCTATTTACCGTATTCCAAGCATGCTGGTGGGTAAAACCGACGCGGGCCTGAAGGATGCGACCCCGGAAGCGCTGAAGGGCAAGAGCATCGGCGTTCTGCAGGGTTCTATTCAGGAAACCTACGCCAAGCAGTACTGGGAGCCGAAGGGGGTGACTGTAACCTCCTATCAGGATCAGAACCAGGTCTATAACGATATGGTTGCCGGCCGTCTGGACGGTACGCTGGTGATGTCTGCTGCGGGCCAGTCTGGTTTCCTCGATAAGCCACAGGGCAAGGGATTCGGCTTTATCGGCAAGGCGGTTGAGGACGATACGATTCTCGGCACCGGTATTGGTTTCGGTCTGCGTAAGGACGATACCAAGCTGAAGGGCGAGCTGGATGCGGCGATTACCAAGGTGCAGACCGACGGTACGATCACCAGGCTGGCAGCGAAGTATTTCCCGGGTATTGATGTTTCTGTGAAGTAAGCCCATTAAACCTCCGGCATGCCGCTTTGCGAGATGCCGGAGAGTGAGCATTTATCTGGCCGTTATCCTTGGTGATGGCGGTTTTTTTTGCGATGAAATTCAACCCCAGCGACTTGTTGCGGTGACACTGGCGATCGGCGTGCAGCTTCCGCGACAGTCGGGCGGTCCTCGCGCCGCCTTGCGGTACCTTCGGTTACAGCAGTGTGCCTGTCGGACCGGCCTGGTGCGGGCGTCCTGCCCGCGCCAGGCCTGATGTCAGCATCCCTGCTGCCATCTCCTGGCCCACCGCCTTCACCTCAGTGCTGCGGATTACCCGTCAGCCGCGGAGGCTGCGCGCCTGTGGGCAATCTGCTCGCTGCTTAAAATAGCGTGATCGCAGATATATTCCCAAGTTCCGGGCACTTCAATTCTGTAATGAACCGGTGTTTTCTGTGAAACCTATCAGCAAGGCTTAAATATCAAAGAGTGATTTCTTTTCACCAGATGTCGATGTCTTAATTACTGAATTGTGATTTTTTCATTTCCAGCCAGCAGACACTTATGCAGCAAAGCAGGCGGGCAGGTGGCTTACTGAAGGGCCATCCGCAGCGCTGAACGGAGAGAGGAAGCCCGGATTTGCCCACACGGACGTAGGCAAAAGACGCAGCCGCGCAGGACGCGCGTCTGCGGCGTTCCGTGAGGCTGACGAACGAAGAGAAGGCACAGCGAAGCTGCGCGAGGACCGGCCCGGCAGGAAGACACCCGCCCACCAGCGTCAGCACCCAACTCACAGGCAACATACCCAGTCCACCAGCGTGGACACTAAACTCACCGGCAACACACCCAGCTCATCCCTACTGACAGAAACTGTCACCCGCCAACGCTATCCTTCCCGACATCAAACCAACCCACGAAATCAAAGGAAATCACCATGAACGCACTCAACTACACCATCCTCTACGTCGAAAACCCGAAAAAAAGCGCTGAATTCTACCAGCGCCTGTTCCAGACCGAACCGGTGGTGACGGAGGACATCTACTTCATGTTCGTCCTGCAAACATTGATACATAAGCGGGCAGAGTCTGCCCGCTAACCGGCTTACTTAACGAAAGGACGCGCCGCCAGCAGGCAGATTTTCTCCGCCAGCTCATAGGACTTCACAAACGAGGGAATCGGCAGAAACTCAAACTTCGAATGGAAATTATGTGCGCCGGTAAAGAAATTCGGCGTCAGCAGGCCTTTCACCGACAGTGCCGCGCCATCGGTGCCACCGCGCATCGGGATCACCTTCGGCTCCACGCCAATCTCCTTCAGCGCTGCAAAAATCAGATCGATTGGCAGACGATCTTCACCGATGGCGTTGCTGATATTGCTGTAGGTATCGCTGATGCTGACGTCAACGCGCCCGGTCGGGTAACTTTTACGAATAATCTCCGCCACATCGTGGATCTGCTGCTTGCGTCCGGCGAAGCTTGCCAGGTCAAAATCGCGAATTGATGCTTTTAACACCGCTTCGCTGGCGTTAGCATGCATATCGTTAAACCAGGTGTAGCCTTCGCGGCCCTCGGTATGTTCAGGCGTTTGCTGGCGATCGAAGTGGCCAATAAAATCCCATGCCATCAGCAGCGGGTTGACCAGCACGCCCTTGCCGGACATCGGGTGCGCGGTCACGCCTGTCAGGCGAATCTCCGCCGCCGCCGCGTTAAAGTTCTCATACACCACTTCACCCAGCTCGCAGCAGTCAATGGTATAGGCAAAATCCACATTAAAGCGGGTTTCCAGATCCAGCGCCTTCGCGCCGCGCAGCCCGATCTCTTCATCCGGCACAAAAGCCATCACGATATCGCCAACCGGGGCATCGGCAGGCAGCTGCTCCAGCAGCGTCATCGCCACGGTAACGGCGGCTTTGTTGTCCGCGCCCAGCACCGAGGTGCCGTCGCTGAAAATAATATCCTGGCCGATATAGCCATTGATTTCCGGGTGCTCAGCGGTGCGCAGCCAGATGTCCTGCTCCTTATTCAGACACAGGTCTTTACCCTCAAAACGCAGCGTCTGTGGATGAATATGCGGCGACAGGCCAACATCGACAGTATCAATATGGGTGATAAAACCGATTCTCGGCGCACCCGGCGTATTCCCCGGCCGGACGGCGGTCACGGTCGCGAACTCATCAATCACCACGTCCTGTAAACCCAACTGGGTTAGCTCTTCCGCCAGCAGGCGAGCCATGTCGTGCTGTTCGGGCGTACTGGGCAGGATGGTGGCAGCGGCATCGCTCTGGCTGGTGACTGCCAGATAGCGGTAAAAACGGTCGGTCAGCTTCTGCGCGAGGGAGTCAGTCATCAAAATTCCTTAATCGTTGCTCAGCATATTGCTGTATTTATGTAATATTTATTACTCGGATACTCTCTGGTTTTACGCACCACCCCCTGACAATGTCAAATAAAAAGCGAGGATGGAGATGAAGAAATCGGTACTGGGCACGCTGTTAACGGCGTTGGCAATCTCAATGGCCTCCGCGGCATCGGCAAAAACACTGGTGTATTGTTCTGAAGGATCGCCGGAAAACTTTAACCCGCAGCTCTACACCTCCGGCACCAGCGTGGATGCCAGCGCGGTGCCGGTCTACAACCGGCTGGTGGACTTTACGCCGGGCACCACGGAGCTGATCCCGAGCCTGGCGGAAAGCTGGGATATCTCTGAAGATGGCACGGTGTATACCTTCCATCTGCGCAAGGGCGTCAAGTTCCAGAGCAACAAAGCGTTTAAGCCCACGCGCGATTTTAATGCCGATGATGTGATCTTCTCGTTTATGCGCCAGAAAGATCCGGCCAACCCCTACCACAACGTATCTAACGGCACCTATGCCAACTTCGAAAGCCTGGAGTTTGGCTCGCTGCTGAAAAATATCGAGAAGGTGGACGATCACACCGTGCGCTTTACGCTTGCTCATGCCGAAGCGCCGTTCCTCGCCGATCTGGCCTGGTACTTTGCCTCGATTCTCTCAGCGGAATACGCCGACGCGATGCTGAAAGCCGGTACGCCGGAGAAAGTGGACAGTGTGCCGATCGGCACCGGTCCGTTCGAGCTGGTGCAGTATCAGAAGGACTCGCGCATTCTCTACCGCGCCTTCCCGGAATACTGGCAGGGCAAGGCGAAGCTTGACCGTCTGGTGTTCAGCATCGTGCCGGATGCCTCAGTGCGCGCCGCCAAGCTGGAGAAAAACGAGTGTCAGGTGATGCCGTTCCCCAATCCCGCTGACCTGAAGCGGTTGGGTGAAAACCCGAATATCACTCTGGAGCAGAAAGCCGGGCTGAATACCGGGTTCCTCGCTTTCAACACCCGGAAAGCGCCGATGGATAACGTCAAAGTGCGTCAGGCGCTGACGCTGGCGATCAACAAACCGGCGATCGTTGATGCGGTATTCCAGGGGACCGGTACTGCCGCGAAAAACCTGCTGCCGCCGGGCGTGTGGAGCGCCGCCGAAGATATGCAGGACTATGCGTACGACCCGGAAAAGGCCAAAACACTACTCAAGGAAGCGGGTATCGCCCCGGGCACCAGCGTTGAGCTGTGGGCCATGCCGGTTCAGCGCCCGTATAATCCGAATGCCAAACGTATGGCGGAAATGATTCAGGCGGACTGGCAGAAGGTCGGCATCAAAGCCACTATCGTCACCTTTGAGTGGGGCGAATACCTCAAGCGGGTGAAAAACGGCGAGCATCAGGCGGCGCTGATGGGCTGGACCACCGCCACCGGCGATCCGGATAACTTCTTCGGCCCGCTGTTTAGCTGCACCTCGGCTAACGGCGGTTCGAACTCGTCGAAGTGGTGCTATAAGCCGTTTGACCAGCTGATTACTCAAGCCCGCGCCGAGCAGAACCATGAGAAACGCGTGGCGATGTACCGCGAGGCGCAGCAGATTATGCACGATCAGGCCCCGGCGGTGATGATTGCCCACTCAACGATCTTCGAACCGGTGCGCAAAGAGGTCAGCGGCTATGAGGTTGATCCGTTCGGCAAACATATTTTCTATCCGGTGGATATTAAATAATCGTTAAAAGTCGTAGCGCGTTCTTATGCGTTCATCCTGCTGTTTCAGCTCATGCTGAGCAAATGCCAGGAACAGCGCCAGCGCGGCGGAGTGTGGGCGGCCAATCGCGGTTTGCACCTGTAGCGAGCGCTGGCTAAGCTGTTCGCTGCCGAGCGACTTCAGTACCAGGCCCTGTTCTTCGGCCTGGTACATCACCGTAAACTGGCTGCAGATGGTGATGGCCTGCGGCGTGCTCAGCAGGAAGGAGTAGAGCGTGCTGAAGTTATTACAGGTCAGAGTGGGTTCCACAAAGGTGCCGCTCATCCGGCAGGAGAGATCGAAAAGCTGACGTACCGTGGTGCCCGCATCCGGCAGCGCCAGCGGCCAGGCCAGCAGGTCGGACAGCTGAATCCGCTGATGTGCCAGCGGGTGATTTTGCTGCATCACCAGCAGAACCGGTGCAGGCCAGGCGGCCACCACATCCACACCGCGCTCCGGGTGCAGACTGAACTGAAAGGCGACGTCGCATTCGCCGCGCCGAATCACTTCCGCTACCTCCAGCGCGCTGCCCACCGTCAGATGGAAGCTGACTCCCGGATGCAGCAGGCGGAATTCGGTAAACAGTACCGGCAGCAGGCTGAACGCCATGCCGTCGGTACAGGCCACGCGTAGCGCGACGCGGCGCACGGCCTTCAGTCCCTTAATCTCCGCAATGGCGTGTTCCATATCCATCATGCTTTTCCGCACGTGGTTCTCAAATATTTGCCCGGCGTCGTTCAGTACCATGCCGCGCGCATGGCGCTCAAACAGCGGTGCCCCGACTCTGGCCTCCAGCCGCTGGATCTGGCGACTGATGGCAGAAACGGCAACGAACAGCTGCTGGCTGGCGGCGCTTAACGAGCCGCTGCTGGCAACGGCCAGAAAATAGCGAATTTCAGTGCTGTGCATAGCGATGCTCTTTAACGGTGCGCGATCGGTGATGGTGCAGATGAACATTGCTTTTAAAGCAAGTCTCGTTTGTTATTTTGATAATTGTGGCAAAGCTGAATATTAGCTTAGATGGAGTGATAACAACATCGATCCGCGAAAGAGATCGTTAAAACGCAAACCAACACATAACTACGGAAAAAGTCTATGACAGCTGAACAGGCAGTAGCCCGCGCGACGGCGTATTTTGACAGCGGGGAGTTTAAGCGCGTGCTGGCGAAGCGCGTGGCGATACGCAGCGAAAGCCAGCGCGACGATCGTGACGAAATTATCCAGCGCTATTATGACGAAGAGATGATCCCGGCGATGCAGGGGCTGGGGTTTACCTGTCAGCAGCTGCCGAATCCGCAGGCACCGGCGCGTCCGTTCCTGCTGGCGACGCGTATTGAAGCCCCCGCGCTGCCGACCGTGCTGTGCTACGGCCACGGCGACGTGGTGTTCGGCGACGATGAAAACTGGCGCAGCGGGCTGGACCCGTGGCAGCTGGTGGAAGAGGGCGACCGCTGGTACGGGCGCGGCAGTGCCGATAATAAGGGCCAGCACTCGGTCAATATCGCCGCGCTGGGGCAGGTGATTGCCGCGCGCGGTTCGCTGGGCTTTAACTGCAAGTTTCTGTTTGAAATGGGCGAGGAAGTGAGCTCTCCCGGTCTGGCGCAGCTGTGCCGCGATCGTCAGTCAGAACTGGCCGCCGATATCTTTATCGCCTCCGACGGCCCGCGCCTGAACGCAGAGCGCCCGACGCTATTTCTGGGATCGCGCGGGGCGGTGAACTTCCGTCTGAGCATTCACGCCCGCGACCGCGACTACCACTCGGGCAACTGGGGTGGCCTGCTGACCAATCCCGGCACTCAACTGGCGAACGCGCTGGCCTGCCTGGTCAATCAGCACGGTCAGCTGCAGGTTGCCGCGCTGAAGCCGCCGGCCATCAGCGCAGCGATTAAGGCTATTCTCGATGATATTAACGTGGGTGAAGGTGATGGTCCGGCTATCGATCCCGCCTGGGGTGAAGCGGGGCTGACGCCGACCGAGCGGCTGTACGGCTGGAATACGCTGGAGGTGCTCAGCTTCCTGACCGGCAACCCGGCGCGGCCGATGAACGCCATTCCCGGCAGTGCCACGGCGGTATGCCAGCTGCGCTTTGTGGTGGATACCGACTGGCAGCATATCGGTGAGCACCTGCGCGAACATCTGGATCGCCACGGTTTCCAGCAGGTTGAGGTTGAAGTGCTGCGCGGTTCCCCGGCTACCCGGCTCGATCCGACCGACCCGCTGGTCGGCTGGGCGCTGGGACTGATGGCGAAAATCAGCGGCAAAAAACCGGCGCTGCTGCCGAATCTGGGCGGTTCGCTGCCGAATGATGTCTTTGCAGATATTCTTGGCCTGCCAACGCTGTGGGTGCCGCACTCTTATCCGGCCTGCGGCCAGCACGCGGTGGATGAGCACATGCTGAAGTCCATCGCGCGGGAAGGATTGCAGATGATGACCCGCCTGTTCTGGGATCTGGGTGAGCAGGGAACCGCGCTTCTTGCCCGTCATCAGGCCCATCGTGCGCAGGGAGGTGCAAAATGAGCACCGTTGCCCAAACTCCGACGACGGTAAAGCCGAATCTGTACAAAACCCTGTTTGCCACCTGCGTCGGTAACGCGCTGGAGTGGTTTGATATCGCGGTTTATGGTTTTTTCGCCAGCTATATCGCCCATGCATTTTTCCCAACCGAAGATCCGTCTGTATCGCTGCTGCTGACCTTCGGCAGCTTCGGGGTGTCGTTCCTGATCCGCCCGCTTGGCGCAATTGTGCTGGGTGCCTACGCCGACCGCGTCGGGCGCAAGAAGGCGCTGCTGCTGTCGATTATGCTGATGATGGTTGGTGGGCTGATCATCACCGTAATGCCGACCTACAGCAGCATCGGGTTGATTGCACCGATTATGATCCTGCTGGCAAGGCTGATTCAGGGCTTCTCGGCCGGCGGTGAGTTCGGCAGCTCCACCGCGTTTCTGGTTGAGCATTTCCCGGAGCGCCGTGCCTTTATCGCCAGCTGGCAGTTCGCCACCCAGGGGGCCAGTACGCTGATGGCGTCGGCGTTTGGCCTGGGGCTGACGGCCTGGCTGACCGAAGCGCAGATCCAGGAGTGGGGCTGGCGTATTCCGTTCGCCTTCGGCCTGCTGATCGGTCCGGTGGGGCTGTATATCCGTCGCCATGTGCATGAACCGGCCAGCTTCGTCGGCCAGGAAAAACACGCCGCGCCGTTGAAAACGTTGATGGGCCAGCAGAAAAACCTGCTGCTGCTGGCAATGGGGCTGATGGTGATCTCCACCGGCGTGAACTACATGCTCAACTACGTGCCGACCTACGCCACCAAAAACCTGCATCTGCCGGGCTCTACGGCGTTCACCGCCACGCTGGTGGCCGGGATTATTCTGACGGTGGTGACGCCGCTGATGGGGCTGTGGGCGGAAAAGGTCGGGCGTTTGCCGCTGATGTGGGGTTCGCTGATCATGCTGGCGGTGACCATTTATCCGGCGTTTCTGCTGGTGGTCAATCACACCAGCCCGACCACACTGATCCTGCTGGTCGGCTGGATGGCGCTGCTGAAATCGGTCTATTTCTCCACGGTGCCGTCAATGATGGCCGATCTGTTCCCGATGACCACCCGCGCGAGCGGTATGGCTATCAGCTATAACGTGGCGGTGACGGTGTTTGGCGGCTTTGCGCCGCTGATCTGTACACTGCTGATTGGCATGACCGGCAGCAGTCTGGCGCCAAGCTACTACCTGATGTTGCTGGCCCTGTTCAGCGCGGTGGCGCTGTTCTACAGCCAGCGCCAGGTACGCTATTCGCCGTTATAATGTGACATTGTCACTAATCGTGCCATAACGCCTCGCGCACCTTCACTGCGCGAGGCAACAATCCCAGTGCATAAAAGCGGTCGGCGATGGTCTGCTGTTCGCAGATCACCGCCAGATCCATGCGTTTCGTCTGATGGCTGCGGCGCATTTGTCGTGAGGTGAAGCTGGCCGCCGCAGGTTGCCGAACATGCTGAAAGCGTTGCCCGCCAGCTGCTGGCTGCCTCGCCATGAGCTGACCGATTCCGGGCGTTCAGGGGCAATTTGCGCAATTTTAACGCGCAGTATTCCGCGTCGTGTGGCCTGAAAATTGGCCCGACGGAGCTGGAATGCCGCGCCTTCTACAAAATCTGCATTTTTTACTCCAGGCTTGCTCAGCGGTAAGGTATAGTCCGCTTTTTTGCACGGGGGTAACATGCTGACCAACTCAACGACACGTCTTAACAAATACATTAGCGAAAGCGGGATTTGCTCTCGCCGCGATGCCGACCGCTTTATCGAACAGGGAAATGTTTTCATTAACGGCAAGCGCGCCACGGTGGGTGACCGGGTGTCGGACGGTGACGTCGTCAAAGTTAACGGTCAGCTGATTGAACCGCGCGATGCTGAAGATCTGGTGCTGATTGCGCTGAACAAACCGGTGGGTATCGTCAGTACCACGGAAGACGGCGAGAAAGACAACATTGTTGATTTCGTTAACCACAGCAAGCGCATTTTCCCCATCGGGCGACTGGATAAAGACTCGCAGGGGCTGATCTTCCTGACCAACCACGGCGACCTCGTGAATAAGATCCTGCGCGCCGGTAACAACCACGAAAAAGAGTATCTGGTAACGGTGAACAAACCGGTTACCGAAGAGTTTATTCGTGGTTTAGGTGCCGGAGTACCGATGCTGGGAACGGTCACCAAAAAGTGCAAAGTCAAAAAGGAGTCTACCTTCGTCTTCCGCATCATTCTGGTTCAGGGGCTCAACCGCCAGATCCGCCGCATGGCCGAGCACTTCGGTTATGAAGTCACCAAACTGGAACGCACGCGCATTATGAACGTCAGCCTGAAGGGCGTGCCGCCGGGCGAATGGCGCGATCTGACCGACGATGAGCTGATTGACCTGTTTAAGCTGATTGAAGACTCCAGTTCGGAAGATGCCCCGGCCAAAAAGTCACTGCCGAAATCCACCCCGAAGAAAAAACCTGCTGGAGCGAAACCAGGGGCTAAACCTGGCGAGAAAAGCGCCGGAGGGGGAGCGGCTGCCGGACGCAAGCGTTTTGCTCAGCCGGGGCGTAAAAAGAAAGGGCGCTAGGAACGATTTCAGCGTTTCTGCCACGATGAATACCCGCTGTTAACCGTACAGCGGGAATCTGATGCCATGCCCGGACGCGAAATTTGCGCTAAAGCTGGCCCGTGGTGCCTCAGGCCGATTGTTGTATCACCAGCTGGCCGGAAAGGGTGATGCGCTGGGTTTGCAGCTCCGGCTCTTTCAGTTTGCGCATGATCAACCCCGCCGCCTGGCGACCGGTCTCCTCGCTGGCTGAGGAGACATAGGTAAACGACGGCGAGGTGAGATTGACATGCAGCATATCCTCAAAGCCAATCAGCGCCACCTGCTGGGTAAGGAACACGTCCTTGCCGATGGTGCGGCCCACCTGATGAATACCGCCAATTGAACCAATCATCGCCGTAGGTGAATGGCAGAGCAGCGCGGTAATGGTGTTGTTTTTCTCCAACAGCTGGCGCGTTGCCAGACCTACCGATTCGGTGCTGTCCAGGCAGGCCGGTGTGAACTCATCGCGCAGCGCCAGCCCGCTCTGTTTCAGCGCGCTGTGCATGCCCAGCAAACGCTGGTGACGCACCCGATCGTTTTCCATTCCACCGATATAGGCTATGTTGCGGTGCCCGCGATCGATAAGATAGCGGGTGGCCTGGCTGGCCGCCTGACGGTTATCGCGCATCACCAGATTACACGGCTGCTCCGGCAGCGACTGAGACACCACTACCAGCGGCAGCGGACACTGGCATATTTTTTCCGGCAGGCGGTTGCTGGTGGCATCGCTGGCAAGATAGACCACGCCCGCCACGCCCTGCTGTTTAAAAGAGAGCAGGCAGCGCTCAAGATGCGCCTGGTCATCCTGCGGCTGGCCGAGAAACACCATAAACCCCTGGCGCTCCAGCTCTTTAACAATGCTGGCCATCACCTTAATCGAAAAGCTGTCGCTGAAGTCCCGCAGGATCAGACCGATCAGGTTTGAGGTGTTTGCACGCAGGTTAGCTGCCGCCACATTGTGCACGTAGCCCAGCTCATTGATTGCCGAGTGAACGCGTTCGATGGTCGCTTCGGAAATTTTTCCCTTCTGGCGCAGCACCAGAGACACGGTTGAGACGGAGACACCCGCCAGTTTAGCGACATCAATAATGCTGACCTTTTTCAAACGCGCTCCCTGAAATCCCAGAATAATCAGTCGGAAAGAGTAAAGCCTCCTGTACGAATACGGGAGGCTTAGCTACCTTAACAGCACCGGGCTATTTGCCAAGGGTTGTTGACATGGCCTGAGCAATAAATTGCGCACGTGCGCCGAAAATAACCTGAACGCCTTTGTCGCCAACAAACACAACGCCGCGTGCACCAACGCCGTTTAATCCTTCTTTATCTACGCGATCGCCATTCAGTACTTCGATACGCAGACGAGTAATACAGGAACCGACGGAATCGATATTTTTCGCGCCGCCCAGCAGGCCGATAATTTCACTAACCAGTTCGTCATCGGTTTTACCGCTGGCGCTGGATGACACTTCGGTCCGGCCCGGTGTTTTCACGTCAAAGCGGCGGATGACAAAGCGGAAAGTGAAGTAATAAATCAGCGCCATCGGCACGCCAATCATCACCGCGCTGAGGAAGTTGGTCTGATAACCGTTAAACGACGGCAGAATACCGAAGGAGATGTAGTCGATCAGCCCGGCAGAGAAGGACTTGGCGATATGCGCATGCAGCAGATACATGCACATGTAGGCCAGACCAGCCATGATGGCGTTGAAGACGTAAAGAATCGGCGCGACGAAAATAAAGGTGAATTCAACCGGTTCGGTAATGCCCGTCAGGAAGCAGGTCAGCGCGGCGGAGAACAGAATACCGGCGGCGATTTTTTTGTTTTTGGTGTGCGCTTCATGATACATCGCCAGGCAGGCCGCGGGCAGTGCAAACAGCATCAGCGGGAATTCGCCCTGCATAAACTTACCGGCATTCTGGTAGGTGCTGCTGCTGAATGATTTGGTGCCTTCTTCCAGCATTTTGAACCAGATTGTCTGGTCGCCGTGGATCACCTGACCGGCCTGCGTGGTGTAGTCACCGAACGAGTACCAGAACGACGGATACCAGATATGGTGCAGGCCAAGCGGGATCAGCGCACGTTCCACCAGGCCGAAAATAAAGGTTGAGGCGGCCTGATTATCGCCGTTAACGATCACCGACAGAGCATCGATCCCCGCCTGAATATGCTGCCAGACATAGGGCAGCAGCAGACCGAGAATAAACGACATAAACGCGGTAGCGATGGCGACAAAGCGCTTGCCGGAGAAGAAGCCAAGAAACTCCGGCAGCTGTAACGTATGGAAGCGGTTATAGCACCAGGCGGCGAGAATACCGCAGATCAGCCCGCCGAATACGCCCATTTGCAGGGTGGGAATACCCACCACCATGGCATATTTCCCGCCCTGCGAAGCCATTTCTGGCGTGATCGACAGTACGGTACCGATAGTAATGTTGGTAATAAACACCGAAACGGCGGCGGAAAGGGCAGCGATACCCGATTCCGACGCCAGGCCAACTGCCGAACCAATCGCAAACAGCAGCGGCAGGTTGTCGAAGATCACGCCGCCCGCATTCATCATCAGCGGCAGGTGGAATTTATCACCGAATGCCAGCAGCAAACCGGCGGCAGGCAACAGTGAGATTGGCAGCATTAGCGCGCGGCCAATCATCGACAGCTTTGATAACGATTTAATAAACCCTGATAACAGCCTCATCCCGATTTCCCCCGATTACCGACCATTATTCTGTGCACATTGTGGACTATTATTGCGAGTAGAACGTTTTAGTAGAACGTTCTACTTATCGTGAAAGAAGGTGCCGAGTTGTGCAACAGAATTCAGAATTTCAGGCACAGGAATTTGTGATTGTTTGAAGGCGATCAACTTCCGCAATAAGAGAATGACAGCATGCTATAGCGAGCTTTTTTGGTAAGCTGGTTTCGGACCTGGTTCAGGTTATTGATTGCTAAACGATAAGGGATTATTGAATGCATAAAGTCACGCTACTGCTTTTCTGCACGTTGTTAGCCGCCTGTACGCCGGCCAACAAAACCCGCCAGGGAGTAATGCCATCGCCGATTACGGTTAAACGGCCTGTTTACCCGGCTATCGCATTTAAACAACAACTTACGGGCGATGTCATGCTGTCGTACGATGTTGACGCTGACGGCAATGTGATTAATCCGGTGGTGGTGTCTGATACGGCCAATGGCGTGTTTAACAGAGAAGCGTTGAATGCCATTTCGGGCTGGAAATATGAACCCAACAAGCCGTATAAAGGCATGACAAAAAAAATCAAGTTCATGATAAACCGAAAGTAATCTTCGTTGTCTTGCCGGGCATTGCTGCCCGGCAAGGTCGCTGGGAACCGGCAATAAAAATTACTTATCCAGTGACCAGGTTGCGCTGCTGACGTCCACTTTCACCGGCAGCAGACCTATCTGGGTAAACTTATCCGCCAGCGCCTGCTGTTCAGCAAATACCTGCGCGGTCATGCGTTCTGCGCCGTACGGCATTCTCGCCAGCGCCCGCTGCCAGATCGGTTCCGGCAGTCCGGTCGAGGTCGAGAGGATCTTCGCCGCCTCCTGCGGATGACTGTTCGCCCACAGGCTGAGCGTGCCTAACTCATCCACCACCTGTTTCGCAGTTTGCGGCCAGGTATCGGCAAATTTGCGGCTGGCAAGATAGAAGGTGTAGTGCGGTACCAGCCCTTCGGCGTTTCTCACCAGCCGCGCTTTGGCGTTGGTTTCCACCTCAGAGAGGAACGGGTCCCAGATCACCCAGGCATCCACCGCACCGCGCTGGAAGGCGGCACGGGCATCCGCCGGTGGCAGATAAACCGGGGTGATATCCTTATAGCTCAGCCCGGCATCTTCCAGCGCGCGAACCAGCAGATAGTTAACGTCCGAGCCTTTGTTCAGCGCCACGCGCTTGCCTTTCAGGTCGGCAACCGATTTCACCGGGGAATGCTCGGGAACGACAATCGCTTCCGTTTTTGGGTTTGCCGGGGAGTGGCCGAGGTACACCAGATCGGCTTTCGCCGCCTGGGCAAAGGTTGGCGGGGCATCGCCCGTGGCGGCCAGATCGATGCTGCCGACGTTTAGTCCTTCCAGCATCTGCGGACCGGCAGGGAATTCAACCCACTTCACTGCGATCCCCTGTTTTTTAAACTGTTCATCCAGCGTGCCGCGATATTTCAGCAGAGCAAAAATGTTGGCTTTCTGATAGCCGATGTTCACCGTTTCCGGCAGTTTTTCCGCCGCATTCACCGAAATGCTGGTGGCAATCACCAGACTGCTAATCAGGCCGCTAAGAAGTGCTTTGTTCATGATATTCCCCAAAGAGATAAGCGCTGTCTGAAAAACATATCAAAATGCATGAAGGTGGCTTAACGAGTTGATCTGATAACGATATGCAGCGGGAACATAACGACGTGTAAGCGCACAGCGGTGCCGCAGGAACAGCCCGGAGGAGAAAGAATGCGGCGATGCGGAAGTGACATCCAGGAGCTGAAACACTACAGCGGTGTATCAGAAATATGAAGATGGAAGGGCATCACGCTGCCTGACAAACACGCGATGCGAGATCAATGCAAAACTGACAGGCGGCGTCCTGCGAGTGAAGACGCCGCCGGGTCAAATCGGTTACTGATATTGCAGATAGGCAACGTGGGTTTGCAGATATTCCTCCAGGCCGTGACGCCCGTCGGCACCGCCAATGCCGGATTTACGCCAGCCGGCGTGGAAGCCCTGCATTGCCTCGAAGTTTTCGCGGTTGATATAGGTTTCGCCAAACTTCAGCTGCTTCAGGGCCTGCATGGCGGTATTCAGGTTTTGCGTGAAGATCGACGAGGTCAGACCGTATTCGCTGTCGTTAGCCAGCGCGATAACTTCATCGAAGGTGCTGAACTTCATAACCGGCAGCACCGGGCCGAAAGTCTCTTCCTGCATGATGTTCATCTTTTGGTTTACGTTGGTCAGCAGGGTGGGTTCAAAGAAGAAACCGGTGCTGCCCGCGCGCTTACCGCCGGTGACCACCGTCGCGCCTGCCACAACTGCATCGGCCACTTTCTGCTCCACGCGTTGCAGAGCTGCTGAGGTAATCAGCGGGCCCATATCAAGCCCTTTCTGCGTGGCAGGATCGCCAAATTTCACCTGCTCAAACGCGGCGGTCAGGCGCTTAACCACCTCATCATAAACGCCTTCCTGCACGTAGAGCCGCTCGGCGCAGTTGCACACCTGCCCGGTGTTGATCATACGTGAAGCGACGATGGCCTTCACCGCAAGGTCCAAATCCGCATCATTCATCACGATAGCCGGTGCCTTGCCGCCCAGCTCTAATGACACTCTGGTGACGTTTTGCGCCGCCGCTTTCATGGTAGCAATCCCGGCGTTCACGCTGCCGGTCAGGCTGACCAGACCCACTTTCGGGTTGGCCGCCAGCTCCTGGCCGATTACCGGGCCGTAGCCGGTCACGAGGTTAAACACCCCGGCGGGCAGGCCGATCTCATTGACGATCTCGGCAAAGATAATGGCGTTGTTCGGCGTCAGTTCGCTGGGCTTGGTCACAATAGTATTGCCGGTCAGTAGCGCCGGGGCCGCCTTGCGGGCAATCAGGAAGAACGGGAAGTTCCACGGCAGGATACCGGTGGTGACGCCAATGGCTTTTTTGAACACCAGAATATTTTCCTGCGGACGATCGCTCTGCACGATCTCACCTTCATAGCGGCGGGCCCACTCGGCCATATAGTCGAGGTAGTCGGCGGTAAAGAACACTTCCGTTTCCGCCAGTTCCTGGGTTTTACCGCCTTCAGCAACGATCGTTGCGGTCAGTTCCGCCGCGCGCTGCCGCACGCCTGCGGCGATTTTACGCAGCCAGCTACCGCGCTCGATGGCCGGCAGCGCTTCCCAGCCCGGCTGAGCCAGCGCTGCGGCGTCGATGGCCCGTTGCGCATCTTCAACGCTGCCTTCAGGAATGCGTGACAGCAGCGCTTCGGTGGCCGGGTTGATCACATCTATCCAGCGGTCGGAACGATTCTCGACAAACTGACCATTGATATACATTTGTTGCTGAACTGGGTTCATGGCGGGTTCTCCGTGACGCATTTTTTATCGGTGTGTTAATTAACAGCGGAATAACTGTTACAGGTCTTAGAAAGTGCAACAGCTGTGGCGCAATCACCTTGAACTGGCTGCCAGCAATGAGAGCCGGGTGGCAAAAACGAAAAGAAGCAGCTGACCGATCTGGCATTTTTCATATTTAATGATAAATATTAGTAACTTAACGTAAAACCCGAGTGAATGCAGTGGCCGGGCATCAGATAAGCGAATTGTGATCGAGGTCGGCTGAAGGCGCTGAATTTTGCCAGATCTGCCACCGGTGGGGCAGCCAGCGTAAGGTTGCACGGTGGCGCTTATCCGTAGACTCCTTCGTCATACAGGGCAAACAACAACGAAGGAAAACAAAATGAGTGAAGCCATTCTCTCGGGTATTCTCTGGCATCTGGTCGGGGCGGCCAGCGCCGCCTGCTTTTATGCTCCGCTAAAGAAAGTCCGCAACTGGTCGTGGGAAACCATGTGGTCAGTAGGCGGGGTGATGTCGTGGATTATCCTGCCGTGGGCGATCAGCGCCACGCTGCTGCCCAGTTTCTGGGGCTACTACAGTTCGTTCTCTCTCTCCCAGCTGATGCCGGTGTTTCTGTTTGGCGCGATGTGGGGCATCGGTAACATTAACTACGGCTTAACCATGCGCTACCTCGGCATGTCGATGGGCATCGGGATCGCCATCGGTATTACGCTGGTGGTCGGTACGCTGATGACGCCGCTATTACAGGGGCGCTTCGTTGAGCTGTTCAGTTCCACCGGCGGTCGTTTGACGCTGCTGGGTGTGCTGGTGGCGCTGATTGGGGTGGCGATTGTTTCCCGCGCCGGGCTGCTGAAAGAGCGGGCGATGGGCATAGCGGCGGAGGACTTTAACCTGAAGAAAGGCCTGGTGCTGGCGGTGCTGTGCGGCATTTTCTCCGCCGGTATGTCATTCGCGATGGATGCGGCCAAACCGATGCATGAAGCGGCCGCGGCTGCGGGTATCGATCCGCTGTACGTGGCGCTGCCGAGCTATGTGGTGATTATGGGCGGCGGGGCGCTGATCAACCTCGGCTACTGCTTTATTCGCCTGGCAACCAAATCTAACCTGTCGGTTAAAGCCGACTTCTCGGTGGGAAAACCGCTGCTTATCGCCAACATCGGATTGTCGCTGCTCGGCGGGACGATGTGGTATCTGCAGTTCTTCTTCTATGCCTGGGGCCATGCCCGCATTCCGGCACAGTACGATTTCGTCAGCTGGATGCTGCATATGAGCTTCTACGTGCTGTGCGGTGGTCTGGTGGGGCTGTTGCTGAAGGAGTGGAGCAACGTCGGGCGCAGACCGGTTCGCGTGCTGAGCGTCGGCTGTGTGGTGATTATCCTTGCAGCCAATATCGTCGGGATGGGAATGGTGTCATAGCGTTGTCGTGACGTTGTCACAAAAGACTGGCCGCTGGGTCAGCCTTTTGCATCATGTAAGCGAAGCGCCTCGCTGCTGCTGAGAAAGCGCTGGCGCCAGGCGCTGGGGGTAAAGCCGGTTTCGCGAGTGAACACCACTGAGAAATAGTTGCTGTCATCAAACCCGCAGCGCGAGGCCACTTCACCAATCAGCAATTCGCTGCTGCGCAGCAGGTATTTCGCCTGGCACAGCTGAAGCTGGCGGAGATAGTGGCCGATAGTCATGCCGGTTTGCTGGCGGAACAGCTGCTTAAGTGCCCGTTCAGACAGGCGATGCTGTTGGCAGAACGTGACCAAATCGAACGGGCTGGCGATATGGCCCTGAAGAGCCGCCATCAGCAGATCCAACTGTTCACCTTCCGGCAGCTGCCACGGCAGATCGGAGGCATAACGGTGGCGTTTTAATATCAGCGCCAGCTGTAAAAACAGCGCTTCCGTCAGCTGACGTGACAGCAGATCGCTTTTACGGCTTTCCACTTCCAGCTGCTTAATCACTCCACGTGCCAGTGCCATACCCCGCGTGGTCAGCCGCCAGCATCCCTCGTTACGGGCCGGCAGCAGCTGCGGCCAGTCCAGCGCCAGCTGGAAGCGTTCCGGGCAATAGATAATATTATCCAGCACCAGATCCTGCACCGACTCGTAGCTGTGGCAGTCATCGGCATGCAGATAAAAAATATCGCCGCAGGTTACTGGCCAGGGGCGGTCATTCATCACGTGCAGGCCGTTACCGCGCCAGACCAGCACAATTTCATTGAATTCGTGAGCGTGGGGCGGAAAGGAGGGCTGCGGCGTGCGCTCGGCAACCGCAACCGGCATCTGTTCAGCGGGAATATAGTCGGCTTTGGCCAGCCGCAGAGGGGCAGTCACCATGCATGTCCTTTTCAGTCATTTTGCCGCAGTGTACGCGGAGAGCAGCCAAACTCCCGTTTAAACAGCGTAGAAAAGTGATTACTGTCACCAAAACCGCAGTGGAAGGCAATATCCGTCACCCGCATTTCGCTGTGGCGCAGCAGATGGCGTGCCTCCAGCAGGCGCAGGCGGTTGAGGTAGCGCTGCGGCGTACTGCCGGTCTGCTGCTTCAGCTGGCGATGCAGCGTGCGCAGGGAAAGTGAAAAGCTGTCCGCCAGATTTTCCCAGTCAACCTCTTCACTGTAATGGTCGGCCAGCCAGTCGAGCAGCGCGCGCAGGCGGCCGTCCTGATCGTCGCCCTGTGCCGCGCTGCGGCCCTGATGCAGCAGCACCAGCAGCTGCATAAAGCGCATCTCCTGTTCCGCCTGCCCGACAATGCCCGCAGGTGAGGGCGAAGCGACCAGTCCCTCAATCAGCTGCCTTGCCTGCGCCAGCACCTTATTGCCGATACGCCAGTGCGACGGATAAACCCCGTCATGCTCGGCGGGCAGCAGGTGCTGAAACCCGGTGAGAAAACGGAACGATTCCGGCCCGCGATACAGCACGTTGGTCAGCGTGAGATTCTCCGTTTGCTCATACATATGGCGGTCATGATTACGCACGAAGCAGACGCAGCCGCTGCACAGCGGCTGCGACTGGCCGTTGAAAACGTGGATGCCGGCACCCTGTTCAACGATTACAATTTCGTGGAAGTCATCGTGATGATGTTCCGGGAACGCCCCCTGCGGCGCTCGGGGTTCGATAGCAACCGGGTTGTGCCCGGAAGGGAAGAAATCGGCGCTGTGTAACACGGTCATGATGGATTCCTCGTAACATGCCAGCAACAGAGTGTACGAAGCCGTGAGCGCTACCACCTTGAATTTTTGACAGTAAATTTCCGCCATGGCGCTTATTTTTAAAGAAATGACCGGAAACATTGAGAAATGCGGCAGGTATCACATCCCGCTCTGCAAACGGCCCGGGATGCGAAAATGTGAACTGCTTCACGTTCATCTTTGCCATCTTGCCAGCAGGGGAAATGCGCTGGCAGTAGCAAGAAGGTGGCAAAAAAACGCTGTTTTACACTGGTGGCATCGAATCATCAGGAAGTAAATCATATGACTGTTCGTCACCTTGTGGCCGTTGACCTCGGCGCATCCAGCGGTCGCGTTATGCTGGCTCGCCACGATCTGTACAGCGGAAACATTACCCTTGAAGAAGTGAGCCGCTGCGTTAACCAGCCGATCGCCGTCGATACTCATCAGTGCTGGGATCTG
This sequence comes from Erwinia sp. GW821-FHT03D09, assembly GCF_059420805.1. Classification (NCBI taxonomy): domain Bacteria; kingdom Pseudomonadati; phylum Pseudomonadota; class Gammaproteobacteria; order Enterobacterales; family Erwiniaceae; genus Erwinia; species Erwinia sp. GW821-FHT03D09. Next base: position 272,640 of record NZ_JBWKUK010000001.1, on the reverse strand, counting down.
GATGCGCTGGAAGCGTTTATCGTTGCCGCACTGAAGAAGCTGGATCGTCAGGGGATTACGGTGGACAGCATCGGCATTGATACCTGGGGGGTGGACTATGTGCTGCTGGATGAGCAGGGAGAGCGGGTGGGGTTGCCGATTGCCTACCGCGACGATCGCACCCATGGCGTGATGGCCGAGGCGGTTCGTGAACTGGGCCGCGATACTATCTATCAGCGCACCGGCATCCAGTTTCTGCCGTTTAACACGCTTTATCAGCTGCGCGCGCTCTGCCGCGATAACCAGCCGGATCTGGCCCGCGTAAAACATGCGCTGTTGATCCCGGACTATCTGCACTTCCGCCTGACTGGCAAGCTGAACTGGGAGTATACCAATGCCACGACTACCCAGCTGCTGAACATCCGCAGCGGCGAATGGGACAGCGATTTACTGAACTGGACCGGTGCTAACCCGGCGTGGTTCGGCAGGCCGTCGCAGCCGGGGCGTGAAGTTGGCCGCTGGCGCAGCCCGTCAGGGCAGGCCATACCGGTGATTGCCGTGGCTACCCATGACACCGCCAGCGCGGTGCTGGCGGCTCCGCTGTCGGGCGCGGAATCGGCATACCTCAGTTCCGGTACCTGGTCACTGATGGGCTTTGAGAGCCTTGAACCGTTTACCTCAAAGGCGGCTCTGGCCGCCAATATCACCAACGAAGGCGGAGCAGAAGGCCGCTATCGGGTGCTGAAAAACATCATGGGTCTGTGGCTGCTGCAACGCGTTTGCGACGAGCTGGCAATTGACGACCTCTGTCAGCTGATTTCCGATGCTGAACGGCAGCCAGTTTGCCAGTGGCTGATTAATCCCAATGACGAACGCTTCCTCAATCCGGCCAGCATGGTGCGGGAGATTCAGGATGCCTGTGCCGAACAGGCGATGCTGGTGCCGGTGACGCCTGCCGAACTGTCGCGCTGTATTTTCGACAGTCTGGCGCTCTATTACCGGGAAGTCCTGCTGCAGCTGGAAAAGCTGCGCGGTAAATCGTTCAGCCAGCTGCATATCGTCGGCGGCGGCTGTCAGAACCAGTTTCTTAACCAGCTGTGTGCCAATGCCTGCGGCATTCCGGTGTATGCCGGGCCGGTAGAGGCCTCGACGTTAGGCAATATCGGCAGCCAGCTTATCGCCTCGGGCGATGTGCCGGACGTCAGCGCCTTCCGCCAGCTGATTCAACATAATTTTCCCCTCATTCGTTTCGATTTCCAGGGCAGCGAGGCGTTTCGCCGTAGTCAGGTACGCTTTCAGTCACTGACCCATTCAGATAAGGAGCTATGTATATGACTCAGGCAATTGAACAGGCTTACGCGCTGGCGAAACAGCGCTTTGCCGATATCGGGATTGACGTGGAGGCCGCACTGGCACAGCTCGATCGCATACCGGTTTCCATGCACTGCTGGCAGGGCGACGACGTACGAGGATTTGAGAACCCGCAAGGGGCACTGACCGGCGGTATTCAGGCTACCGGTAATTATCCCGGGCGCGCCCGCAGCGCCGACGAACTGCGCGCCGATCTCGAACAGGCGATGGCGCTGATCCCCGGCCCGAAACGGCTGAATCTGCACGCTATCTATCTGGAAAGCGAACAGGCGGTGGATCGCCACGAAATCAAGCCCGAGCATTTTGCCGGCTGGGTGGCGTGGGCGAAGCAGCAAAAAATCGGGCTGGATTTTAACCCGACCTGCTTCTCGCATGAATTGAGCACCGACGGCTTTACGCTGGCGCATGCCAACGCAGAAATCCGCCAGTTCTGGATCGAACACTGCAAGGCGAGCCGTAAAATCTCCGCCTGGTTTGGCGAGCAGCTGGGCACGCCGTCGGTGATGAATATCTGGGTACCGGACGGCATGAAGGATCTGACGGTGGATCGCCTGGCTCCGCGTCAGCGGCTGATGAACTCGCTGGATGAGATTATCAGCGAAAAGCTAAATCCGGCGCACCATATCGATGCCGTTGAAAGCAAGCTGTTCGGCATCGGTGCCGAGAGCTATACCGTCGGCTCTAACGAATTTTGCCTCGGCTACGCCGCCAGCCGTCAGACCGCGCTGACGCTGGATGCCGGGCATTTCCATCCGACCGAAGTGATTTCCGACAAGATTTCTACCGCCATGCTGTATGTGCCGCGCCTGCTGCTGCACGTCAGCCGTCCGGTGCGCTGGGACAGCGACCACGTGGTGGTGTTGGATGATGAAACCCAGGCGATCGCCAGTGAAATTGTCCGCCAGAAGCTGTTTGATAAGGTACATATCGGACTGGATTTCTTCGATGCCTCAATTAACCGCATCGCCGCCTGGGTTATCGGCACGCGCAATGCGAAAAAAGCGCTGCTGCGCGCACTGCTGGAACCGGTCGAGCAGCTGAAAAAGCTGGAGATCGAGGGCGACTACACTGCACGCCTGGCGCTGCTGGAAGAGCAGAAATCCCTGCCGTGGCAGGCGGTATGGGAAGCCTGGTGCCTGCGCCATGATGTCCCGGCGGGAGCCGGCTGGTTAGGCGACGTCCGTTATTATGAACAACAGATTCTCAGCCAACGTTAAGGGTATACACATGCATCAGATTCTCAATTCCTGGTTCGTTCAGGGCATGGTCAAAGCGACCAGCGATATGTGGCTGAAGGGCTGGGACGAGCGCAACGGCGGCAACGTATCGCTGCGCCTGCTGGATGACGAAGTGCGGCCGTTCGCCGCTGATTTTTACGCCGAACCACGCACGCTGGAACTCAGCCAGCCCGCCCCCGATCTGGCCAACTGCTGGTTCCTGGTCACCGGCTCGGGCAAATTTTTCCGCAACGTGCAGCTCGATCCGGCGGACAGCCTGGTTCTGCTGCGGGTCAGCGCCGACGGTCAGGCCTATACCATTCACTGGGGGCTGAGCAACGGCGGCGTGCCGACCTCCGAGCTGGCCTCGCACTTCCAGTCTCACAGCGTGCGTAAGAAAGTCTCTAACGGTGCGGATCGGGTGATTATGCACTGCCATGCCACCAACTTTATGGCGCTGAGCTACGTCGTGGATCTTAACGCCGCCAGTTTTACCCGCCTGCTGTGGGAAGGCAGCACCGAGTGCCTGGTGGTGTTCCCGGACGGCGTTGGCATTGTGCCGTGGATGGTACCGGGTACCGATGGCATCGGCACGAAAACCGCCGAGCAGATGGCCTCGCACACGCTGGTGATGTGGCCGTTCCACGGGATCTTCGGCGCGGGCCCAACGCTGGATGAAACCTTCGGCCTGATTGATACCGCAGAGAAATCGTCTGAAGTGGTGGTTAAGGTGCTGTCGATGGGCGGTATGAGGCAGAGTATTACCACCGAAGAGCTGGTCGCGCTGGGCGAACGCTTTGGAGTTAAACCCTGGGCGGCGGCGCTGGCAGCGAAGCATCCCCATGTTGCGTAAGGCGTTTGTCATGCAGGTACACCCGGATAAGCATCAGGCGTATCAGCAGCGGCACAGCCCGATCTGGCCAGAGCTGGCGCAAACGCTGAAGGATCACGGGGCACACAACTACAGCATTTTCCTCGACGCGTCGCGCAATCTGCTGTTTGCCTGTGTGGAGATCGAATCCGAGGAACGCTGGAACGCGGTGGCAGAAACGGAGGTGTGCCAGCGCTGGTGGCGGTCGATGAGCGAAATTATGCCGTCGAATGCGGATCACAGCCCGGTGAGTGCCGAGCTGCCGTCGGTGTTTTATTTACCGTAAGCCACTTTTCTTCGCGTGATAGATAGTAAAAGCCCCTGACTGTTGTCATGCCGCTCAGGGGCTTTGTCGTTTCTATCGTTAACGCAGGTGTTGAATTAGCCGTTAATTCTCAGCTGTGGGTAACGCTTCATGCTCCACGCGCACCAGCCCAGTGACAGCAGACCAATACCACCGCCGACATAGCCAATGCTGGCCATATTCAGATGCAGGCTGACCTGGCTACCCAACAGCGCACCGCCGCCGATACCGATATTGTAAATGCCCGACAGCAGCGACATAGCGACATCGGTGGCGTCCGGGGCCAGTGCCAGCACGCGCACCTGTACCGCCAGGCCAATAATCATCATCGCCATACCCCAGACGATGCACAGGGTAGAGATGGCCAGATCGTGCGTGGCGGCCAGATAAAGTGACAGCATACAGGCGCTGATTAACAGGATTGCGCCGAGTAAGAAGCTGGCCGGAAATTTATTTCCGAACAGGCTGAACAGAATACTGCCGATAATGCCAGCCGCACCGAAAATTAACAGCAGGAAAGTCGTAAAGCCGCGGCTTAAACCTGCCACGCTCTGAATAAAGGGTTCAATATAGCTGTAGGCGGTGTAATGCGCGGTAACCGTTACGGCAATCAGCAAATATAGCGAAACCAGCGCCGGGCGGCGGAACAGCATCGGCACGCTTTTTAACGATCCGGTATGTTCACTTGGCAATTTCGGCAGCAGCTTAAACAGCAGTCCCATGGTAATCAGCGCGGCTACGCCAATCACGGCGAAGGTCATACGCCAGCCCAGCAATTGACCGATCATGCGGCCGATAGGCAGGCCGAGTACCATCGCCAGCGCCGTCCCCGTTGCCAGCATGCTTAACGCCTGTGTTTTTTTACCCGACGGGGCAACGCGGATGGCCAGCGATGCGGTAATTGACCAGAAGATAGCGTGCGAGAAGGCAATACCAATGCGTGACAGCACCAGGGTGGTAAAGTCCCACGCCACGGACGACAGCGCATGGCTGGCGATAAACAGAGTGAAAATCACCATCAGCAGCAAACGGCGTTCAACGTTGCGCGTTAACAGCATCATCGGCAGTGACATCAGCGCCACCACCCAGGCATAAATAGTCAGCATCAGGCCAACCTGAGACGTCTGCATTGAGAAGCTTTCGCCAATATCAGACAGCAGGCCGACCGGAACAAATTCGGTCGTATTAAAAATAAACGCAGCAATAGCCAGCATAACCACGCGTAGCCATGCAGTCTTACGAGAAACAGTATTTGGATGCATTATTGAATTAATGATGTGTTGATGAAGTGTTAATCCATATTATGGATCATAAATTTAGTCGGGATATTGTCTTTTATTTATGTGACAGATGAAACAGAAAATTCAATAAATTTGTAAATCAGAATTTATATGTAACTTAAGCGAATCAATCATTCTTTTACTATTACCGTCAGTCATCTCAGTTTCATGCGGTTGAGTTTGACCTTTCACCTGCCAGACGGCAGAATCGCGAAGAAAATCAGGCCGTAAAGGCACCCGTCGAGGAAGCGAAATCGTGAGCGTTCTGAATAATGCCCTGCTGGAGGAGATCCTGCAACAGGTACGGCCGCTAATCGGTAAAGGTACAGTGGCCAGCTATATTCCCGCACTGGCCGAGGTGCCTGCCGATCGGTTGGGCATCGCGGTCTGCATGCTGGACGGCACGCTTTATCAGGCAGGTGACGCGGACGAGCGCTTTTCTATCCAGTCGATCTCAAAGGTACTGTCGCTCACCCTGGCGTTAACGCGCTATGAGGACAGTGAAATCTGGCAGCGGGTAGGGAAAGAGCCGTCCGGGCAGCCGTTCAATTCGCTGCTGCAGCTTGAACTCGAGCAGGGCAAGCCGCGCAATCCGTTTATTAACGCCGGGGCGCTGGTGGTGTGCGATATGCTGGAAACCCGTCTGACCGCGCCGCGCCAGCGGATGCTGGAACTGGTGCGCGTCCTTACTCAGCAGCCGGAGATTAACTACGATCGCCACGTTGCTCGCTCGGAGTTCGAGCACTCGGCGCGAAATGCGGCGATTGCCTGGCTGATGAAGTCCTTTGGCAATTTTTCCAATGATGTGCAGACGGTACTGCAAACCTATTTTCACTACTGCGCGATGACCATGAGCTGCGGCGAACTGGCGCGCTGTTTCTTATACCTGGCCAATCAGGGGCGGGGCCTGGGACAGGGCGAACCGCTGCTAACGCCAAAACAGGCGCGGCAAATTAATGCCTTAATGGTCACCAGCGGTATGTACGACGGCGCAGGAGAATTTGCGTGGCGGGTGGGTATGCCGGGAAAATCGGGCGTGGGCGGTGGGATTATTGCGATTGTCCCGGGCGAAATGAGTATCGCAGTCTGGTCGCCGGAGCTGGATGTTTCCGGTAATTCGCTGGCGGGCACCGCCGCGCTGGAACTGCTGGCCGAGCGTATCGGTCGGTCGATTTTCTGACTCTAACAGCAGACTAATGAAGATTTTTTTCGGCTCATTAATCAGTTGGCTCTGATTATCAATTGTTGATCCAGCTCAAAGCCTTTTGCAGCACAATTTGCTAATATTTCGCGCAATGAATTAACAGTCATGGCGCGAGGATTGTGGATTGTGCAAGGTGAACAACGAGATGAGTATTCCAGCACGTCAGCTGACCCTGAACCACCAGCTGCGCCAGTATGGCAATCTGGTGAAACTGGCGATGATCCGTACCACGCCGCAGATTATTGAAGTATGGACCATGAGCGGCAGTCGCCTGCGCTTCCATCCTGCGCAGCAGGTTGAGGCGAAGTGGGTTGTCCAGTAAGCAGGCGATAAAAATGCCTGCCTGTAAGCTTTTCGAAGCGTCAGCCTTATACATTTCCGTAAGATATTTAGCACTAAGCCAGGCGGACTGCTCAGTGTAATCCGCCTGGTCATTTATCCGCCCTGCAAACTATCTGTTGTATTTTGACTCTTCGATATCACTCCGCTTTATTCCTGGCAGCGCAAACGGCAGGCTTTAACGACGGCGTACATCCCTGAATTTCTGCATTTCCCTGAACGTTAGCTTTTCCCTGAGTTGTGCCGCGTCGTAAAATAACTGCACCGATCACCAGTGCCAGCATGATTATCCACTCTGTACCCAGTGAGGAGAGTACGGCGTGCTGGTCATTGCCTGCCGAGATCAGCTCGTGGCTGTACACCGCCCCCAGCACCATCGGGCCAAGGCCGAAAGCCGCCTGCTGTACCGTTGACAGCATTGCGCTTCCTGCTCCGGCATGGCTTTTCGGCACTTCCGCCAGCCCGATGCGGAAGCAGCAGCTGACGATAAACGCCTGGCCAAATCCGATAAGCGCGGTTGCCGGGATTAGCTGCACAATACCCACGTGAGGCCAGCCGTGGTTAAACGTCCAGGCCAGGCCGAGTAGCGCGGTCATCTGGATCAGGCAGCCGGTAATCAGCGTGGGAACCTTACCCAGCCGCTCTACGACTCGGGTGGAGAGCAGGGAACTGATAAAGTAGGCGACGCCCAGCGTGATAAAGGCGTTACCGGACTGGAAAGCGCTAAGACCGAGGCCGGACTGAAGCGTCAGTGCCACCACGAACATAAAACCACTCCAGCAGCAGAAGAACAGCACCGCAATTGTCAGGCCAAAGCGAACGCCGTTCAGGCGCATCAGTGCCGGCAGCGGCGGCGGCGCTCCGCCGCGTTTCTCCAGAGCCTGTTCCACCTGCCATAAACGGCGCAGCAGCAGGATCGCCAGGCATAGCGGGATGTTAATCAGAAAAACACTGCGCCAGCCGTAGCCGCCGGGATCGGCATTAATCAGGAGTCCGCCGGGTACCTGGCCAATAATAAACGCCATACCGCCAATTATTCAGTCACTGCTCTTCGATATTTTCGGCTACAACCCGGCGTGGTGCCGGCTGATGGCGGAGTCGGAAGAGTTTCGCGAGCTGTGGCCACGCTACGAAATCCGTGCGATAGATAATCAGGTGAAGCGTTTTTACCACCCAAAAGCCGGAATGATGACGCTCAGGCAGAATAACTGGTGGTCGGCGCCGCGCAATGGCGATCGCCTGTTGGTGTACATTCCTAACGATGAGGAGAGTGCTGCCGCGCTGCGTAGTATTACTGACTGAATCGCTCGGTTGAGCAGTGAGCAGAAAATGACTAATAACGACTGAGACATTCTGGTTAGCAGAAAATACCTGAAGACTGAGTCGCCATATTCCGCAGAAAAGCCCCCATTCCCTGTTATTTTGCGTTACCCTGGACAGGTCAGGCGGCATGCTTCATGTCGCCATTTTCATTTAACAGGGAGTCACACTGATGAATCAACGTCCAACGGTTGCCGTGCTGGGTCTTGGCGCAATGGGGCACGCGTTTGCTGCAAATCTGCTGAAAAAGGATTTCACCGTCTTTGGCTGGAACCGAACCCGGGCGCGGGGCGAGGATCTGCTTGCTGCCGGATTACAGCTGACCGACAGTGCGGAGCAGGCGGTAGCGTCCGCCGATGTGGTGATTGCCATGCTGTCTGACGGCGAAACCACCCAGGCGGTGCTTACCGATGTATTACCGCAGTTAAAGCCGGACGCTGTGGTCTGCCAGATGGGCACCATTGGCATTGCGGCAACGGAACAGCTTATCGAGACCTTTAAACAGCGTCGCCCGGATGCGGTGTTTATTGACGCTCCGGTTTCCGGTACCAAAGCGCCGGCGGAGAATGCGCAAATCCTGATCCTCGCCAGCGGCGATCGCCATCGTGCGGCGGCCATCGAGCCGGTATTTGCCGCGATCTCAAAGGGCGCGAAATGGCTGGGCGAAGCCGGTGCCGGTTCGAAAATGAAGCTGGTGGCGAATGCGTGGCTGGTTTCCATGGTGGAAGGGCTGGCGGAAAGTACCCGTCTGGCCGAGCAACTTGGCTTCTCGCCGGAGGATTTCTGGCAGGTGCTGGACGGCGGTCCGCTGGCTGCCCCGTATGTGAAAGGCAAGCTGGCGATGATTGCTGAAGGCGAGTATTCGCCGCAGATGCATCTGACCTGGGCGTTGAAAGATGCGCGACTGGCGCTGGAAGCCGCGGGCGATACCGCGATGCCGGGTCTGGAAACTATTGCCGCCCTGTGGCAGAAAGCGGTCAATGCGGGCTACGGCGAGAAAGATCTCTCGGTAATTTATCGCTATTTACAGGAAAAAAACGCCTGATGTAACGGGGTGCTGTTGGGCACCCCGACAATATTTCCCGTCAAATCATTATGATAGAACCAAGATAGCACCAATAGCCCATAGTGCTTAGTGAACGGCTTCAAAAGTATAACCAGGTTTGTTATATTATTAGCCTGATGTTTTTTATAGTTAACTGATTTTTAATGCTTTTTATTTCAGTGTTTCATCCGCAGATGGACGGTAAAAAGCCAGGATCACATCATGCTTGATAATCGTTTTCCTACCGCCCTACAAATGGTGCTCTGCATTGCCAAGGCGGATAGCGAGGATAAGCGCTGCACCAGCAAGATTCTCGCCGATGGCCTCGACGCCAACCCGAGCTTCGTACGTAAACTGATGGTGCCGCTGACCCGCGACGGTATTATTGTTTCCACGCTGGGCCGCTGTGGCACCATTCGTCTTGGTCGCCCGGCAGAGCAGATCACACTGTGTGAAATCTACACCTCGGTGACCAATGACAAGCCGCTGATGGCCAGCCGACCGGAAGTCCCGGCGCGCTGTGTGGTCAGCGCTAACGCCTGCCGCTTTTTTAAAGAGCTGGCGAAAGAGGCCGAGCAGGCGTCCCTTGACGTGCTGGCCCGACGTACCGTTGCCGATGCGCTGCGCGAAATTATGCAGCGTGACTGGACCGACGCCGAAGCGCGCTGCACTTCCTGATTCTTCCTCTTAAAAATTCCCTCCCGCAGGCCGGTATCGCTGCGGGTTTATGACGTTCTCTGATTTAAGTTTTGCCCGTCTGCAGTCGCTCATAATGGATGATTTACGGTTTAAGCAGCATTTAATGCAACAATAAAACTTGCATTAAAATCGGCGTTGTCTTACCGTTGTTAAGTGCACTCATCATAGTTGCCTTTTACTCTCAGCGAGAATCAGGCCGGGGCACGTCAGGTTGATAACAACACCAAATTTAACAACATCAGGGGATGACCGATGAGCCATGATGATTTTATTAACGATCTTGTAAAGTGGATCGATACCCATATTGAAGGGAAGATGGATTTAGACACCGTTGCCGATCGCGCGGGCTATTCGAAGTGGCATTTACAGCGGATGTTTAAACAGCACACCGGCTATGCGCTGGGTGAATATATTCGTGAACGTCGCCTGAAAAAATCCGCTGAACGCCTCGCCAGGGGCGGTGAGCCGATTCTGGATGTCGCCATCAGCTTTGGCTTTGATTCGCAGCAGTCGTTTAATCGCAGCTTCAAACGTCAGTTTGGTCAGTCGCCGGGCGCATGGCGCCGCCAGGTCCAGATTGCCGCTCACGCCTGATAGTGTTATTGCTGGCAGGCGGAGCGGAATTCCGCTCCACCGCCGGCAGTGTTAATTTTCTACCACTTCACCGTTCCGCGCTGCCACGCCAGCGATCGATCGCGAATGGCAAACAGCAGGCTAATCAGCGACGAGAACAGCAGGGCCATCACAATCAGCGCCCCGTACATATTGGCATAGGCCGCCCAGCCCTGAGCCCATTGCAGATACCAGCCCAGTCCCGATTTCACCCCCATCATTTCGGCCGCCACCAGCACCGAGAATGACGCACCCAGCCCCATAAACAGCCCGACAAACACCTGCGGCAGCGATGCAGGCACCGCCACGCGCAGCACCAGAAACAGTGTGTTGGCACCCAGCGTGCGCGCCACATCGTAGTAGCGCTGATCAACGCTGGCGACGCCCGACCAGGTCAGTACCGTCACCGGGAACCAGGTGGCAAGCGCGATCAGGAATACGGCAGCGGAGAAGCTGGACGGGAAAAAGTACAGCGACAGCGGCAGCAGTGCGGTTGACGGCACAGGGCCGAGAAAGCGCAGCAGCGGATGCACCCAGTAGCCCAGACCTCGCGACCAGCCGATGGCCACGCCGGTAATAAAACCGGTGATGCTGCCAAAAATAAAGCCCAGCGCCAGCAGGCACAGCGAATTCAGCACGCTGTCGCCCAGGCGGAACCAGTCTGTGGCCCAGGCTTCAACCAGCGCACGCGGCGGCGCGAAGAACGGGGCAGGCAGCAGGGCCAGCTTGGCGGTCGCCGCCTCCCAGATGCCGATCAGGATCGCCAGTGCCACCAGCCAGGGCCCGCCGCGCTGCAGCGGAGCCAGAAGCTTAGGGATCGCCAGCAGGCGTCCGAAGACCACGATTAAGGTTAGTGCGGCAACAAGGATGAAAAACACCCGGTGCGTTTCAGCAACAAAACGCGGTGGGGCGAACCCCACCAGCTTATCCGGCCAGTAAATCATCAGTGCCACCAGCCCCCACCAGGCAAAAACCGTCAGGATCAGCGCCGGGCTAAGCCGGACCGATGCGGAGCGACTGGCTATCCGCTGTGGAGTCAGGGTTTCACTGGACATACTTCCTCCTTATGCTGAATGCTGGTGCGCCGGAGCAGCAGGCAGCACGTCCGGCACATAGTGAGCCGCGAAGCGCTGCGCGTCGGTATCTTCGCGGATCACCTTGATAGTTTTCAGCTCGTTCAGATAGGTCACCACTTCCTTACGCAGCTGTTCGCCGGTGGAGTGATGGTTGTGAGTATGTTCGCGCAGCATGGCGGCGATATCATCCGGGGAAACGTTGCCCGGTACGAACGGCGCGAAGATCTTCGCGGTTTCTGCAGGGTGATCCGCCGTCCACTGCTGGGCGTCGATGATAGCCTGAGTAATCGCTCGTGCCACTTTCGGCTGCTCACGCACCAGCGATCCGCGCAGCCCCAGCACGCAGCAGGTGAGGTTGTGATATTCGCCGTTCAGGTTGTTATCAACTTCTATCAGGCCGTCGTGCTTTTTAATCAGCCAGCCCTGCGGATCGTCGGCTGCCAGCGCCTGCACTTCACCCTTACGCAGCGCTTCCCCGAACAGATCGGCGGGATACTGCACCCAGTTGACCTGCGTATCAGGATCGATACCGAGCCTGGCAAGCTGAATAGCAAAGAAGTTACGCAGCGGGCTGGCCTGATCGGTCACCGCCACATTTTTGCCTACCAGGTCGCGCACGCTTTTGATGCCGCTGTCTTTGCTGGTCAGCAGGCGCATACAGCCGCCGTGCGTCCCGACGGTCAGATCGACATCAAAGCCCTGTTCCAGCGGCTTTAGCCAGCGCAGCGCCATACCAATACCGCCATCCGCCTGACCGGTGGCAATCGCCTGCAGCAGGGCATCCGTTGGGCCGCTAAAGTTAACCGGTTCAACATTCAGGCCGTACTTTTTAAAGAATCCCTGCTTCAGAGCGACTGAAATCGGCGACTGACACACTGCCGTCTGCCCCCAGGCCAGCTTAACGGTGGTTAGCTTGCTGGTGTCTTCAGCCGCTGCCCACACCGGTAACGCCGGTGCTGCCACCAGTCCTGCACCCACCACACCCAGAGTCTGAATAAAACTACGCCGTGAAATCCCACGTGAAATCGTCATGCTTGTTATCCCTGTTGACTGAATTATGTCCGCACTATGGCAATTTTTTTTACATCGCCAAAATAACAATCCTTCATTTTCAATTGCGAATTCGCGTTATCCACCGGGCTGTAAACCTTTGCCACTATTGATATTTCACGTGCGGTAAAAAAAACGGAATAGTCAGCGTATTGCGGATTAATGAGGTGAACCGATGTCACTGACAGAACAACTGGATACGGCCTCCGGGCTGGAATTAACCATCAATCAGGTCAGTCATGCTTTTCATCTCGACGGGCAGAGCCTGGCGGTGCTGGACAATGTGTCACTGAACGTTGATGCGGGAGAATTCGTTGCGCTGCTGGGGCCGTCCGGCTGCGGGAAGTCCACGCTGCTGCGGCTGGTGGCGGGTCTGGATCATCCAACCCAGGGCGAGATCTTTGAGGATCGCCAGCCGCTGACCGCGCCGCATCCCAGCCGGGTGGTGGTGTTTCAGGACCCGACCCTCTATCCGTGGCGCCGGGTGTGGCGCAACGTCGCCATCGGCCTGCAAACGCAGGGCAAACTGACGCCGGAAGGGGGCGAACGCATCGATTTGACGCTGGAAAAAGTGGGCCTGAGTCAGTTTGCTAATGCCTGGCCGCATCAGCTTTCCGGTGGTATGGCGCAGCGCGCGGCGCTGGCCCGCGCGCTGGTGAATCATCCGCGGCTGTTAATTCTTGATGAACCGCTGGGCAAGCTTGACTCGCTAACCCGCATTCGCATGCAGCACGAACTGGTGGAACTGTGGCGCGAACAGCGCTTTACCGCCCTGATGGTGACGCATGACGTTGAAGAAGCGCTGCTGATGGCTAACCGGGTGGTGGTGTTCAGCCCGCGTCCGGCGCGAATTATTGAAACCATTCATATCGATCTGCCGTACCCCCGCCGCCGCAACGATCCACGCCTGATCGCGCTGCGATCAAAAGCGCTGGCGCTGCTGGGTGCTGAAGCCACTGAAGTGACCGAGGATGCTGATAATGACCATTAATAATTCCATTACCGAGCTGGTTGGCAACACGCCGCTGCTGCGACTGTCACGCTTTCGTCAGCAGTTTGAACTGCCTGCGGAGATCCTCGCCAAGCTGGAGTACTTCAATCCTAATTACAGCGTGAAAGATCGTATCGCGTTGTCGATGATCGAAGCGGCCGAACGCAGCGGCAGACTGAAGCCGGGCGACACTATTGCCGACTCGACCAGCGGCAATACCGGCATAGGCCTGGCGGCAATAGCCGCAGCGAAAGGCTATCCCTTCCGCGTATACCTCCACGACAAGCTGAGCGAAGAGCGTTTCCAGATCCTCCGCGCGCTGGGAGCCGAAGTGATCCCATTCAGCCAGGTCGAAGGCTTTACCGAGGTGCTGGAACAGAGTGATGGCGATTTTGTTGCCGCTTCGCGCTGGCTGGCCGAGAACGTGATTAATCGCCAGCCGAATGTATTCCATACTGCCCAGCTGGAAAATCCGGCCAACCCGGCGGCGCACCACCGCAGCACCGGCCCGGAGATCTGGCAGCAGACCGAAGGACAGGTGGATATCGTTATTGCCGCAGTCGGCACCGGCGGCACGGTTTCCGGTATCGGCCGCTATCTGAAGCAGCACAACCCGGCGATTCAGGTGATAGCCGTTGAACCCGGCCCGCATTCAATACCCACCGCAGAGAATCCCGACCTGCGCGAATTAACCGGCGTGCATGCCTTCAGCGACGTACTCCCGGAGCGCGTACCGCCAACGCTTGATCGCAGCATTGTCGATGAAGCCTTCCCGGTAGAGCACTGGCAGGCGACCGCCGCCGCCCGTGAAGTGGCGGTTAGCGACGGCATTCTGATCGGCGAATCCGCCGGCGGCGTGCTGTATGCCGCTCGCGAGGTGGCGCTGCGCCCGGAAAATCACGGAAAGTGCATCGTGGTGCTGCTGGCCGACAGCGGCCTGAGCTACCTGTCCACCGGCTTGTTCAACCATAACATTACCCCCGGCCAGCTGCAGGTTGCTGCGCTGGTCAGCAATCAACAGATAAAAAGCGCCTCATAACCCAACGCAGAGAATTTTCATGAGCCAGATTACATCGTTACCGATCCTTGACCTGTCGCAGCTGGACGGCACCGCCGAACAGCAGCAGGCGTTCCTCGACAAGCTGGGCCGTTCCGCCCGCGACGTCGGCTTCTTTTATCTGATCAACCACGGCATTGATGCCGAGCTGTCGGCGCAGGTGCAGCAGCTTTCCCGCCGTTTCTTCGCGCTGTCGGAGGCGGATAAACAGCAGGTGGGGATGATCCACTCGCCGCATTTTCGCGGCTATAACCGCGCCGGTTCCGAACTGACGCGCAGCCAGCCGGACTGGCGCGAGCAGTTTGACGTCGGTGCAGAACGCGCGCCGCTGCCGCTGGGTAGCGGCGACGCTGGCTGGAAGCGCCTGCAGGGGCCGAACCTGTGGCCGGAAGCGCTGCCGGAGCTGAAGCCGGCACTGCTGGCGTGGCAGAAGGCGATGACGACCATGTCTCTGCGGCTGCTGCGGGCCTTTGCCCGTGCTCTGGAACTGGCTCCCAACGCCTTCGATTCCCTGTACGGCGATAAGCCAAACGAACATATCAAACTGATCCGCTACCCGGGCCAGACGGCGGAAACCTCCAGCCAGGGCGTGGGTGCGCACAAAGATTCCGGCTTCCTCAGCTTCCTGTTGCAGGATCAGCAGCGCGGTTTGCAGGTGGAAGTGGCTCCTGACCAGTGGGTAGATGCTTTGCCGCTGAACGATGCCTTTGTGGTAAATATCGGTGAACTGCTGGAGCTGGCGAGCAACGGCTATCTGCGTGCCACGGTGCACCGCGTCGTCGCACCGTCTGCGGATCAGGATCGGCTGTCGGTTGCCTTCTTCCTCGGCGCGCAGCTCGATGCGGTGGTGCCGGTATTTAATCTGCCGGAACCGCTTGCCCGCCTGGCGCCTGGCCCGGCCAGCGACCCGCTCAATCCGCTGCTGCGCGACGTGGGCTGGAACTATCTGAAAGGGCGTCTGCGTTCCCATCCCGATGTGGCGCAGCGCTGGTACAACGAATTATTACAACAACAACCTCAACACACAGCCTGATTTAAGGAACAACAATGAACAAACGTTTTGCCGCTTTATCATTCTCAGGGATGGCCTTATCCGTGGCGATGGCCTTCAACGTTAACGCTGCCGAACCGCTGCGCGTGGCCGCCGATCCGGTACCGCACGCTGAAATTCTGAATTTTGTGAAAAAACTCGATCCGTCGCTGGATCTCAAAATTATCGAGCTGAGCAGCGGCGTCAACGCCAACGAACTGCTGGCACACGGCGATGTGGATGCCAACTATTTCCAGCACGTGCCGTATCTGCGCGATCAGGAAAAAGCGCTGGGCCAGAAATTTACCGTTGCCGCCACGGTGCATATCGAGCCGCTGGGCATCTATTCACGCAAGGTGAAAAGCCTGAAGGATGTGAAGGAAGGTGCAACCATCGCCGTACCGAATAACACCACTAACCTGAGCCGTGCGCTGTATCTGCTGCAGGCGCAGAGGCTGATCAGGCTGAAAGCGGGCTATAACGATCCGTCGAAGGATCAGGCGACGCCGAAAGATATCGCCGAAAACCCGAAAAAGCTGAAGATTCTGGAGGTGGAATCACCGCAGATCCCACGCGCGCTGGATGACGTTGACCTGGCGGTGATCAACGGGAACTACGCGCTGGAAGCGGGGCTGACGCCATCGAAAGATGCGCTGGGCCTGGAAAGCGCCACCAACAACCCGTATGCGAACATTCTGGCGACCACGCCAAAACTGGCCGATGACCCGCGTATTCGCCAGCTGGCGAAAGACCTGGAGTCAAAACAGGTTGCCGATTTTATTCAGCAGAACTATCGCGGATCGGTGATCCCGGTAGCGGGTAAATAAAATGATTCGCCTGGAGCAGGTCAGTAAAATTTACGCCGGGGGGCAACCCCCGGCACTGGATGACGTGTCGCTGGTTATCCCGGATGGGGCAATTTACGGTATTCTTGGCCGCAGCGGCGCGGGAAAAAGCACCCTGATCCGCTGTCTTAATTTACTGGAAAGGCCAACGTCCGGGCGCGTGCTGATCGACGACCAGGATATCACCGCTCTGACGCCGCGCGCACTCCGGCAGCAGCGTCAGCGCAGCGGGATGATTTTTCAGCATTTCAACCTGCTGCATTCGCGCAACGTGGCCGATAACGTCGCGGTGCCGCTGGAGATCGCCGGGGTGAAACGTTCACAGCGTCAGCAGCGGGTTAACGAACTGCTCGATCTGGTGGGGCTCAGTGATAAGGCGGACGCCTGGCCGTCGCAGCTTTCCGGTGGTCAACAACAGCGCGTGGGTATCGCTCGCGCGCTGGCGGCCAGGCCCGATTACCTGCTGTGCGATGAAGCCACCAGCGCACTGGACTCGGAAACCACCGCCTCGGTGCTGACGCTGTTAAAGCAAATCAATCAGCAGTTCGGCCTGACGGTGGTGATGATTACCCACCAGCTGGAGGTGGTGAAATCCATCTGCGATCACGCCGCGCTGCTGGAACGAGGACGCCTGCGCGAGAGCGGGGCACTGAGTACGCTGCTGCGCCAGAAAGATTCTCTGTTGCGCAATGCGCTGCTGCACGATGCGGAGAGCGAACGCCGCTTCCTGCAGCGTCACGGCATTGAAGGAGGTCCACTGTGCGCGGTAGCCTGAGCCTTGAAGACCTGTGGCAGCTGATGCTGCAGGCAACCCTGGAAACGCTGTATATGGTTGGCTTCTCCGGGCTGTTTACCCTTATGATTGGATTGCCGCTGGGCGTGCTGCTGTTTATCAGCCGTCGCGGTGGCCTTCTTCCGCTGCCGCGCGTCAACGCGATTGTTGGAGCCGTGGTCAACGTGGGCCGTTCGCTGCCGTTTCTGGTGCTGCTGATTGCGCTGATCCCCACCACCCGCTTTATTGTCGGCACCACGCTCGGCAGCAGCGCGGCGATTGTACCGATTACTATCGGCGCGGTGCCGTTCTTCGCCCGCATCGTGGAAAGCGCGCTGGATGAAGTGGCGAAAGGGCGCATCGAGGCGATGCTGTCAATGGGCGGCAGCGACTGGCACGTGGTCAGTAAGGTGCTGCTGCCGGAGGCGCTGCCCGCGCTGCTGGCCGGCGTGACGCTGACGGTGGTGATGCTGATCGGTTTCTCTTCGCTGGCCGGGGTGATTGGCGGCGGCGGGCTGGGCGATCTGGCGATTCGCTACGGCTATCAGCGGTTTAATCAGCCGGTGATGATTGCCACCGTGGTCGTGCTGATTGCGCTGGTGCAGGTTGTGCAAATGACCGGCGACCGGCTGGTAAGAAGCCTGGCACATCGGCGTTAATTCATCACCATAGCGTGATGGCATAGTATACTGTTTGAATTCGCGTTACTTTTCTTCTTTCAGACAGGGTACGTCATGGAAATTCGTCATGCCATCAAAACGCAGTGGTGCCAGACCGTTAGCTATGGGCTGATTTTTATCGCGCTGTTTGCCATTTTCCCTCTGCGGCTGCTGCCGTGTTTTCTGGCCGGGTTCATCGTCTATGAAATCATTCTGGCGATGACCCCGTACATTGAACGGCTGGTGAAAGGACCGATTGCCCGCTGGATCAGCATCTTATTCCTCAGCATGGTGATTATCCTTGGGCTTGTTACCGGCATTACCAAACTGATTAGCTTCCTGCTGCATGACTTCCAGAACCCGGCGATGTTTCACGCCACCGCCACGAAAATCCTTGAGGATGCCCAACATACCCTGTCGCCGGTGGTGACCCGCTACCTGCCTGCGGACATCGATGAACTTCAGCACAAGGTGATCACCTGGCTGCGCGAGCATCTGGTGGTGGTACAGACCTTTGGCCGCAGCGCCGCCCACACCTTTGCCACCATGCTGATCGGCATGCTGCTCGGGGCAATTATTTCACTGCGTAACAGCAAAGTACGCAGCGACGATGCGCCGCTGAAAGCGGCGATGCTCGACCGCCTGCGTACCCTGGCGGACTCCTTCCATAACGTGGTGTTTGCGCAGATCAAAGTCTCGCTGGTGAATACAGTGCTGACCTGCGGCTTCCTGTTTGGCATTCTGCCGCTGTTCGGCCTGCATCTGCCGTTCGCCAAAACCGTGGTGGTGGTGACCTTCATTGCCGGGCTGCTGCCGATTATTGGCAATCTGATTTCCAATACGGTGATCGTGCTGATTGGGCTTTCCATCTCGCTTGAGGCGGCGCTGATTGCTCTGGTCTACCTGATCCTCATCCACAAGCTGGAGTACTTTATCAACGCGCGTATTTTCGGCACCCGCATCAGCGCCAAAACCTGGGAGATCCTGCTGGCAATGCTGGTGTTTGAATCTGCCTTCGGGCTGGCGGGCGTGGTGGCGGCACCGGTGTATTATGCCTATCTGAAAAGTGAACTGCGGGCAGCGCGGCTGATCTAACCTTCATCAAGGATTTTTATGTTAGCGTTCGGCAGCTCGCTGTGGCACCAGTTTGTTATCGCGATCCCCCTGTTTGTGCTGATCGGCCTCGGCTGGCTGCTGGTGCGCTGGCGGCGCTGGCCGGAAAGCATTACCGAAGCGATGAACCGGCTGGTGTTCCGTGTGGCGCTGCCGTCGATGCTGTTCCGCCTGATGTGCGATTTCAGCAGCGGCCCGCCGGTGGATGCCCGTCTGCTGCTGGCGTTCTTTGGCGGCTGCCTGCTGGTGTTTATTCTCGGCAGGGTGATTGCCAGCCGAGTGTTCCACCTTGATGGCGTGTCCGGGTCGGTGTTTGCGCTGGGTGGCATCTTCTCCAATAACGTTCTGCTCGGCCTGCCGATTGCACGCGTGATGCTTGGTGACGAGGCGATCCCTGCGGTGGCGCTGGTGCTGGTGTTTAACGGCCTGCTGCTGTGGACGCTGGCAACCGTCTCGGTTGAGTGGTTCAAACACGGTTCACTCAGCGTGAAGGGCTTTGGCAAAACGGCAGTCAGCGTGCTGCGCAACCCACTGATTATTGGCATCCTCAGTGGTACGCTGTTCAGCCTTACCGGGCTGCCGCTGCCGCAGATGATTGACCAGCCCGTATCCATGCTCGGCCAGATCGCCGTGCCGCTGGCGCTGGTTGCGCTGGGTATGAGTCTGGCGTGCTATCGCATTAAAGATGGCCTGGCTATTGGCGGTGTACTGAGCGCGATCAAGCTGGTGGTCCATCCGCTGGTGGTGTGGGGGCTGGCCTGGCTGCTGGGCCTGCCGCCGCTGGAGAGTAAAGTGGTGGTGCTGCTGGCCTCAATGGCGGTGGGCGTGAACGTGTATCTGATGTCCCAGCAGTTTAACGCTCTGACCGGACCGGCTGCGACAAGCATGCTTTTGACCACGTTATTTTCGGCAATTTCCACGCCTGTTCTGATACTTACGATGGACCGGGTTTATGCGTGATATTAGCGGAAAGCGTAAGGAAACAGGTCTTCTGCAAAATCCCTGCATTCTTATAAAGAAACGGCCTTCCATTCTTTGCCCCGGTCATCATGATATTTGTCCGTCATCGACCTGCTTTTAAGTGCCAACAGAGCACGGGTATCGATAGCCCGGGCTCGATAAAGCCGCTCTGACAAGAAACGCTGGTGGTGCCTTGCGATTACTGCCTGTAAATGTGATTGCCTGATAAAATTCCCCGGGATGCTCTGGCGCGCTTTTTCTTGAAACAATCCGTAACTATGATGATGAAATGAAATCCCTGAACAAAGTATTAAACAATCCTAATTTGAAAATTAATGTTGGTGACAAAACAGCTTTAGCCAATGCATTGGCCCACATGGATGCAGCTGATATGGCGGATAAGCTCGGAAAACTAGCTAAAGGTTTTAAAGTTGCGGACGTTGTACAGTAAATTGAAAAGGTTAGGGAGAAGAGTATTACAGGTATAGAAACAGGAAATCGGGCACCATTGGTTCTGGCGGTTGAATCATGGGTCGTTGGAGGCTTGGTATCATCACTGGCAGTATCCCTTTTCGCAGCGGTGCTAAGTATTTTTAGTGTTACTGCATTAGCGCCTACAGTTACAGCAATACCAGGTGTTTTTGTTGCAGTTTTAGTTGCTTCACTTATTGATGATAAGCTAGTTGATAAAATTAATAATGTAATAGTTAAGCCGCTTTACTGAATTAATGGGCGCTCAGGAACGTCCTTTAATTGCTCTTTTTACACTACATATTATTGCCGCGATCGTAAAAAAACATATGAACAATGAGGCTTATTAGCATAAAATAAATCAGTAAGGATTGAGACCAATGCGTAGTGTTTATTATGATGGGTTGTTGAATGCTCTGTAAGTAAAATAAAAAACATGAAGCAACATGTAAATAATGGCATAGCTGAAGCCGGTCTCGTTTCAGATGCGGTAGCTGCCCGGGAGCTTATGCCTGAACCCCTGGCAGATGACAGGCTGGCACTTATAGTCAGATCCTCTCACCCATTTAAATGCAGAGATAAAATCTCTCTTTCCGAGGCGCCTGGAGCCATTTATTGGTTTGTATCCCGGTAATGCGCTTCAGGATCGCATCAGTGAACATGAAAAAGATCTTGGCCGTCCACTGACCTATCGCATAAGAATGAGCAGCCTTGAAGGAATGGGGGAGATGGTCAGCAGTGGGATTGGCGTAGGGGTTCTTCCCTTATCACTGGCTGAACGCTTCAGTAAAAAATTCCCGTACCACATCCTGCCGCTAACCGCCCGGTGGGCGCGGCGACGAATATGCATATAAAACACCGGATTCACTGAGCCCGGCCATGACACGGCTGGTCGATTTTCTTAGGGTTCAGGATTGAGCAATATCAGTTCAGTCAGTAGTTCGCAGTTCTTTATGCATCAGTGCATTTTGCAGCGTTACGCCGCGCCGGACGGGAAATCCGCGTTTGACCACGTGGAAACCGTGCCGTAGAAAGAAACCTTCAGCCGTTTTGCTCACATTCGACGTCAGCTCACTTAGTCCAAGCCGTCGGGCTTCATCGTGGATGGCATTCATCAGCAGCGTGCCGACCCCCTGTTTCGGATAGCTTCCGGATACGAAGAAATGGTCGATATAGCCATTAGGTTGAACATCAGCATATCCCGCAATTTCACCCTCGACTTCAATCACAAACGGTCGCAGTTGCCTCATATGACAGGCCCATTTTTGCAGGTCCATATCCTCCGGTGCCCACGCTGCGATTTGATCGGGAGTGTAGTCACGCGATGCAATGTCACGTATTGACGAGAAAAAAATGCGGAATAAAGCAATCTCATCGCCGTTTGTAAATCTTCTGACTTCCATCGCACATTTTCCTGTAGCGTCTCTGAGAGTTAACGTTTTAATCTGCCGGGTTATTGCTCAAAAGTCACGCATTCTGTACTACTGCATGAGGCCGATCGGATAACGGATATACAGTCAATAATTGTAAACAGACCCGGAAGGTTTCAAGGAATAAGAAACAATGTTTTGGCTATGTTTTATTCTGTTGAAAATAGAGTGATGACGTAATTTAAAATTAAGATCTTTATTCTAAATATGACCATTTGACATATTTATACGCAATTTTCTTTCTTTTTCCTCCTCTCTTTGGATGTGGGAGTGTAGTGGATTTTATCTGAATAATATAAGAGACAAGGTTAGATATGGATATAACAAGCAATGCAAATGCTATGAGAAGCAGGGTTAAGTCGCTCATTTTATTTCCTTTATGTCCTTGTTGAAAAACGTCCTTTCCTAATATTAATCATCAATATTGAATGATTGCAAGCATTTATTTTGTTGTGCTCTATATTTAGGAGTATTATTAATTTTCGGTTGTCATTTTGCAACTGGGTTCTTATTTTTCTATATTTTAATCGTTTTACTATATCAATAGATTGGTTAATGATATCTCATCTTTGGCTTCATGATCTATCTTAATGATTTTAATTGTTTTTTATATTTACCAGTTGTTTATTTTATCAAGAGGGAAAAACGGTTGTTTAGATTGAATGAAGATGTTTGATGGTGAATTAATTAAGATTTTGTCCATGAAATAGTTCAGCTCTTTAATATGAATCATGGTCTGTTTTTTCCTGAATCATCCAGTTTTAAAATGTTATAATTCAATCGAGCTCCATAAATTTATGTGGAAATACGTGTTTTTTTTCAGTATAGAACAGGAGCGTTAAGGCTATTCTTATCGCGTTCGGTTTTTACTGACCAACCAAAATGCCAGCAGGGTTATACCATACAGACCTTAACCGACATGTTTGACTGAAGCGTCTGGTCAGGTTTTAAACAGCACCAATTTCGCTCTCTGATTGCTCAACATCTTCCCATTCTGGCGCGTAAAAAAAGAATGCTGGTGACCTATGATGATTATGGCAACGTCATAAGGGGTAGACGTTCTGGCAGTGAAGTACGGCATCCAGCTGGTGCAACAGTGTAAGAAATACGCGTCACCCGTGGGGAAAAAAGTCGTTCAGGAAATAATTGCCGGTTAAGGATTTTATGGTACGGATGTTGGGCTGGTGGTCAGTAATAACACCTGTACGCTCTCTGCCCGTCAGCTGGCGTTGTCGCATTCGATTATCCTGCTGCATCATGAAGATCTGGCCAACATCGATGACCTGTTGGGAATACAGGATCATTCAGCTTGAGCGATGATTACCCCCCAATGAAACGTCCCTGCATAGCTACGATGACGGCCAGGCGGGGACGCAGTATCGTCGCTATCGTGAATAAGCACCCGAACAACGACGGGCCTGCAATATTTTCAACATCAAGAATGTCACTACTCGGTATTATTCAACGCCAAACCATTTTTTAAAGCCCAACCTGCCAACGGCCGCGATCGTGACTTCCCGAAATCCCGCAGTCCGGACGATCCACTGCTGGCGTTCACAGTGGCTGAAAAATGCCGCACCGGCTTCACCGCCAAGATGAAAGCGCCTTTCACTCCAGTCCAGGCAGCCGCAGCAGAGTTTCCGCCGGCTTTTGGGGTTAAGCTCGATACCCATTTGGGCAAACTGCTGATGCCCTTTATCCGTCAGTACCGTGCCGTCGTCGGTAAGCCACTCCAGATTGACCATGGCGTCGAAGATATCGACCGCAACCTCACCGGCCAGATGATCGTAGCAGGTACGGGCAAGGCGCAGTGGCACCGGCGTACTGATCCTGGCGGCGGAGTGCGGGCGCCACGAAATACCCATCATCCTTTCCAGCAGCTCGGCAATATCCTGCCCGGCCAGCCGATAATAACGATGCCGGCCCTGCGACAGGCAGGTAATCAAACTGCCGCTGACCAGCCGGGAGAGGTGGGCGCTGGCAGTTGATGAAGCAATGTCGGCAACCACGCTCAATTCTGTTGCCGTCCACGCCCGGCCGTCCATCAGTGCGCAGAGGATCTTCACCCGCGAGGGGTCAGACATAGCGGCGGCAACGTTCGCTATGGTGTGTTCAAGCGCATGACTGTTATCAACTGACTCAACGGGTTTCAGCATATTAATCCGGATTGACCGCCCATTTTTCGGTTAGCGTTGCGGCAACCTTATCATTGTCCGTCAGTAGAATCAGTTGGTTTGCATGATCGCTGTACTGTACGAGAATGCTGATGCCATCACGAGCGAGAGCGGTGGCTATCTCACCCAGTTCACCGGGCCGTTCCTGCTTAAGTTTGCGGATCAGCGGGGTGCGCACTTCGGCTACCTGAAACCCCGCTTTCTCCAGCACGGTTTTCGCGTGAATGCCATCCTCTACTAAAAAATGAGCGTGTGCCCCGGCATCCGCAGTAAACACGCCGCCGCCCTCAAGCCCGACGCCATTTTGCCTCAGCAGAGTCGCCATCGCTGCCAGTTCACCGGGAGCATTCCGTAAAAGAATATGAATATCATGCATCGTTTTTTTCCCTGTTTTCTGATGAGTATTCTCGTGCCAGCTGAACCACTCTGATGCGGTAAAACGCAAAAATCGACTGGCGACCCTCCTTCTGAGCCGCCCGGTGCAGAACATTGCTTTTCCATTGCTGCACGGCTCCCTCATCCCGCCACCAGGAGAGCGACAGTATCTTGCCCGGGGTGGTCAGGCTTTGGAAACGCTCAATGGAGATAAAACCGTCTATGTCCGCCAGCAGCGGTTTTAATTCTGCGGCAAGTTGCAGGTAGCGAGCCTGCTGAGCTGGCGTCACATCCGCTTCAAAAAGTACGGCAATCATGTTTCGGTCCTTTTGTGATGAAGTTCTGGCGTCACTTTAGCGGCCTGAGATATTCACGCTTCGATGGCTAACGAAATATCGATGCTACAGCCGGAGAGGGGGAAATATGCAGGGAGCCATCATGGTCTAAACTGAGGGTTCAGCCAGTTAAAGGAGCAAGCAATGCCGAAGCCTGAAAACCCTTCAGACCAGCAGCGCAGAAAAGAGAAAGATCACCCGGCGAAAGACGATCCACGGGAACACGGGGAAATTCCGCGAGCGCCGGATAATAGTGATGATGATGAGAGAGAGCCGCGGGATAAACAGTAAATCCGGACTGGTGGTATGCGTTGAATCTACAATCCTGGCCTGCAGTGGCACCGGAGCGGGCAAGGATCTCAACCTGGATGACAAGCGCGAATATTTACTCAGCCATGCTTGCTTCGCAGGCGAGCTTCAGCCGGTTGTGCACGTCTGGCGGGATCGGTGCGGTCAACATCATCCGGTAATTGCGGCACGCCGGGGTGTCCTTACGCGGCTGCACGGGTTTCTTTTCCGAGCAGGCGGCAAGAACGAGTGGTAAAGCCAGTGAAAGCAGCAGTATATTTTTCACGGTATCTCCCTGTGGGTGACTTAAAACGTGTGACCTGAAACGAATAAACCTGGCCTGAAAAATCGATTCCGATCGTAAAGCGTGATGAATGTTAAGATTTTGTTAAATAGCGATTGCGATAAAATAATTTATTTCATTATTCTTTCCATACGGTTTATGTATTTCATTTTGTATCTGAAGATATTACCCGGATCTGCCTCTGGAGAAGAATAATGAAGCATCTGAAGAAAATTTTGCTGGTCGCCACACTGAGCTGTTCCACGTCTGCACTGGCAGAAACCATCGGCGTTTCGATGGCCTATTTTGACCAGAACTTCCTGACTATTATCCGCCATGCCATCGATAAAGAAGCGAAAGAACGCGGTATCAAGGTGCAGTTCGAGGATGCACGCGGTGATGTTGGTCGTCAAACGGATCAGGTGCAGAGCTTTATCAGCGCCGGTGTGGATGCGATTATTGTTGATCCGGTGAACTCGGCCGGCACGCCGGCGATGACCAGGCTGGTCAGCGCGGCAAAAATTCCGCTGGTTTACGTCAACCGCACGCCGGGCGATCCGAAACTGCCGCCGGGCGTGGTGTTTGTCGGTTCTGATGAGAAGCAGTCCGGCACGTTACAAATGGAAGAACTGGCGCGTCAGGCAAACTATGAAGGTAAAGTTGCCGTGATGATCGGCAACCTGACTGACGCCGGGGCGTTGCAGCGTACTAAAGACGTGGAAGAGGTGGTGGCCAAATACCCGAAAATGAAGGTGGTGCAGAAGCAAACCGCTAACTATTCCCGCAATGAGGGGATGGACCTGATGCTGAACTGGCTGACCAATGGCGAGGAGATTGATATCGTCGCCGCGAACAATGATGAGATGGCGATTGGCGCGATTATGGCGCTGCAGCAGGCCGGTAAAAAGGACAGCAAAGTGTTGGTGGGTGGGATCGATGCGACACCGGACGGTCTGAAAGCGCTCGCCAGCGGTAAGATGCAGGTCACCGTCTTCCAGGATGCCGTAGGACAGGGTAAAGCCTCGGTTGATGTGGCGCAGCGGATGATCAAAGGCGAGAAACTGGATTCCTATCACTGGATTCCGTTCGAACTGGTCACTCAGGCCAATATGAAGCAGTACGAAAATAAATAACAAACCGTACGGACTTCGTCAGATAAGGGACCTCAGTGGTCCCTTTTTTATTTTATAATCCTTTAACGGACCTTCTGATTCTCAGCCTGAGAACGCCAGTTACTGAACGGAATATGAATAAAAAACTGATTATCGCCGGAATCCTCGCTCTTATCGCCAGCTACGCCGGGCTGAGGCCTTCGGCCGAACACAGCCCGAGCCAGCAGCAGTCTCAGCAACAGCAACACTCTTCGAGTTCCGCATCGGGAAGGTCGGTTACAGAGCAGAATCAGCAACGTTCCGGGAGTTCAGCGCAGGATACGCGCACGATCACTGCGCCGCAACGCGATGATATCAGCGTACTGACACAGCAGAATCGCGTAGCGAACTACCTCCAGCAGCATCAGCGCCTGCCGGAATACTATATCCGTAAGAATGAAGCGCGCCGCCTGGGTTGGGACCCGTCCCGGGGTAATCTGTGCCAGGTTTTGCCGGGTAAGGCGATTGGCGGCGATCGTTTCAGTAACCGCGAAGGAGGGCTGCCGGAAAAGGCAGGGCGGAAATGGTTTGAAGCGGACGTTAACTATCATTGCGGTCGTCGCGGCCGCGACCGGATGCTGTGGTCCAGCGATGGCCTGATTTATGTCACCCGCGATCACTATCGCCATTTTGAACAGGTGAACTGAGATGCAGCTGGTCAGCTTTGATTTACACGACGTGCGCGATGAGCAGGACTTCTACCGGCAGTTTGCAGAGAAGTTCGGCCTGCATGGCTTTGGCAATAACCTTGATGCGCTGTGGGATGTGCTGACCGGCGAGGTTTCGCTGCCGCTGCGCATCATGTTAAGGCATCTGCCCGGGCATCCCGCCGAGGCTGGCTTGCAGCGTATCGTGACGGTGATGCAGGAAGCTGAATCCGAAACTGCAGGGGCCTTCAGTGTTCGAACCTGCCAGCCGCTGTAGCTTGCATAACGGATGCGCCGTCAGTATGGTGTGCGCATCGATACCGACCCGGACAAAACATGACTGCGAATCACTCAAAAGACCCGCTTCACGGCGTGACCCTGGAAGCCCTGCTAACCCGTCTGGTGGAACGCTACGGCTGGGACGATCTGGCCGCACGTATCAACATCAACTGTTTCAAAAACGAACCCAGTATCAAGTCCAGCCTGAAATTTCTCCGCCGCACACCGTGGGCGCGTAGCGAAGTTGAAGCGCTGTATATTGCCTCACTTAACGAGCCGCAGGATATCCCCGCCGACAGTCCGTGGGCTAACCATCGCGGGCGCGATCGGTAATTCAGCGTCACCGCCAGAACTGCGTGAAAATAGCCGGTATCCCTCCGCGGATAGCGGCTTTTTTTTGCCCGATCGATGCAGTTTCAGAACAGGCTTAACCCTGTTCCGCTTACTCCGGCACGTGAGGGACGCTATAATTGACCGTTCATTATTGGCTGGAGAAATTGCCGGATGTTTACCCGTTCCATCCTCACCGTTATCGTTGCCGCAGGCATTCTGACCGGCTGCGCGCCGCATTCTTCCGGCATTGCGTCCATCAGCGCTGTTGACGAGGGTTCGCCCGCCGCAGCTCAGGCGTCCAGCGTTTATGTGAACACCACGCATATTCAGGATCAAACTGCGGCGGCGGTGGATAGCTCCGCAGCGCAGGCGCAAAATCAGACTGCATCGACTGCATCGACTGCATCGACTGCATCGACTGCATCGACTGCATCGATGGGCTCGCAGGCTAACAGCTCCCCGGCAACGGCTTCGACGTCAACCAGCGAGGATGCCAGTGCAGGCAACTCGGCGTCTGCGGGTTCTCAGACATCGGCCACAGAAACCGAGACCGCAAAGGCAACTGCGCAGAATGCTTCCGTTGATGCAGCGAGTGCTCCCACTCACATCGCGGCGTCGGAGACAGCGAACGCGCAGGCTCAGAGCACAGCTGCTGCTACAACGACAGCTCCGGTAGCATCCGTTGATAGTCCAGCGGCTCAAGCCTCGGCAACTTCTGCGGGCACTGAAAACGCGCAGGCTCAGAGCACCACCGCGACTACTCCGACAGCACCGGCTGCCGTTGCCTCTGCGGATGCCGGCCCGGCAGAAACCGCCGACATCACCCCCCCGATTGTTCCGGTGGTAACCACCGCAGCTCAGATGCAGACCGATCCGGTGAACAAACCCCCCGCGCAGTCGGTCATTCACGTCTATCACGCGTTAACCAAGACCGATGACGGTTCGTCAATTATCTTGACGGTAGATGGCAAGGAGGCGGGGGTGCTTAAGCGCGGTGAAGTGACGTCGCTGAGCGTTGCGCCGGGTAAGCATAAGCTGGGTGGCTACGTTCGCACGCTGTTTGGTATGGGCCGCGTGACCATCCCCGCGCTGGATATCACCACATCATCCTGGGCCGTCACCAAAATTTCCTATGCGGTCACCAAAGATAAACCAGGCTTTACGCTGACTAAGAAAGGGAATAGCTGAAAGCAGGAAGTCCAAAGCTGAATGCAGAAACAAGGATGTCGGCGGTGGGATAAAAAAAGCCCCGGCGAATGCCGGGGCTGCAGGGGCGTTAAATTACAGCGCCATGTCCTGTTTTGCGCTTTCCGCACGTTTTTCCGGCTGAGCCTGCGGGGCCGCGTCGGTTGAGTTATTCATCTGAATAACCGGCGGCGTGGTCAGCTGCAGCGTCGCGGCGGTGTCATTCCAAACCTGCTGAGTCAGGGCAACGTTACCGTTCAATTCCTGACCGTAGCTTGGCACGATAGCGCGGATCTTGCTCTGCCATTCCGGGCTGTTGAACTGCTCTGGGAACAGTTTTTTCACCACGTTCAGTGCAATTGGTGCAGCGGTAGACGCACCCGGGGACGCACCCAGCAGGGCCGCCACGGTTTTCTGCTGATCGGTCACGATTTCCGTACCCAGTTTCAGCACGCCGCCTTTATCCGCATCTTTCTTGATAATCTGCACGCGCTGACCGGCCTGAATCAGTTTCCAGTCTTCTTTACGTGCGTTCGGGTAGTACTCTTTCAGCGCGGCAAAGCGATCATCGTCGTTCTGCATGACCTGGCCCACCAGGTATTTCACCAGATCGAAGTTGTCCATGCCTACGTGAGTCATCGGCATAAAGTTGCTGGTGGTGGTGGTGCTCAGCAGATCGAACAGTGAGCCGTTTTTCAGGAACTTGGTAGAGAAGGTCGCGAACGGCCCAAACAGCACCACGCGCTTGCCGTCCAGGAAGCGGGCGTCAAGGTGCGGAACGGACATCGGTGGCGCACCAACAGAAGCCTGTCCGTACACTTTTTCCTGATGCTGTTTAGTGATTTCCGGGTTCTCAGACACCAGGAATGAACCGCCCACCGGGAAGCCAGCATAGTTGTCCGCTTCCGGGATACCGGTTTTTTGCAGCAGCTTCAGCGCGCCGCCGCCGGCACCGATAAACACGTATTTCGCATCTACGCTGTGCTTTTCACCGCTCTTCACATCGGTGATCGTCACATGCCAGCTGTTGTCAGCGTTACGTGCAAACTCGGTGGCTTCTGCAGATGTTTCCAGCGTGAAGTTTTTATCTTTCTTCAGGCTGCCGATCAGCTGGCGGGTAATTTCGCCGTAGTTGACATCGGTGCCGACCGGGGTCCAGGTCGCAGCGACTTTCTGCTGCGGATCGCGTCCTTCAATCACCAGCGGTGCCCACTGTTTGATCTGATTCTGATCGGTGGAGAACTTCATGCCCTGGAACAGGGTGGTCTGCTGCAGCGCCTGGTAACGCCTGGTCAGGTAGTTAACGTTCGCGTCACCCCAGACAAAGCTCATATGCGGCGTGGAGTTAATAAAGGAGTGCGGGTTGTTGAGGATGCCGCGTTTAACCTGCGCCGTCCAGAACTGGCGGGAGATCATAAACTGTTCGTTGATATCCAGCGCCTTGCTGACATCAATGGAGCCATCCGCGCGCTCCGGCGTATAGTTCAGCTCCATATTGGCCGAGTGGCCGGTACCGGCGTTGTTCCATCCGTTGGAAGATTCAAGGGCCACTCCGTCCAGCTTCTCAACCATCAGCTGTTTCCAGTCTGGCTGCAGCTCCTGTAGCCAGGTACCCAGCGAAGCACTCATGATGCCGCCGCCGATCAGCAGGACGTCGGTTTTCTGATTAACTGGCGTTTCAGCATAGCTGGCAGAACAAACGAGCAGTGCTGACAGGGAAAGAACGGGGATAAATCTTCTGGAATTAGACATTTCAATAACACACATCAATAAAAGTTTAAAAACTGGATGAATATTTTAACGTAAATTGTGATCCAGATAAAAATTTTCTTCACTTTTTTCACATGTCGCCATCTTTTGTTATGGAAGACACGCGGTTAGCCATTTACTGGCGGACGAAATTCTCACTCTGGCGATTCAGACCGGGGCCGATTCAGGTTATATTTGCACCATTTGCGCCCATTTGGTTATACTGAAATAACCATTTGGAGGGGTCGCTATGAGAATCTTTACGCCTGAAGTATCCGTACCGCTTGTGGAAACGCTGTGGCAGCATGTTGGCCTCAATGTTGCCGACGGCGTTCTGCTGGTGGGCGAAATTGATAAAGGCCTGGAAGGTGAAGTCGCTAACCGCATTGCCAGCTGGGCGCACATTACCCAGGCCGAGCTGCGCCGGATGACCGGTATTCCCAGCACCACCTTCAGCCGCAATATTAAAAAGCGCTTCAGTCCCGACCAGAGCGAGCGGCTGGTGCGCTTTATTCGCGTGCTGGATCGCGCCGTCGATCTATTTGAAGGCGATAAGCTTGCCGCGCAGAAGTGGCTGAATGAGCCAAGCCGCGCGCTGGGATGGAAAGCACCCGCTGACCTGCTGGCCTCTGAATCCGGTGCCTGGGAGGTGATGCGGCTGATCACCAGACTGGAACACGGGGTCTGGTCTTGATCCTCTACCGCCTGACCAAAACCCGCTTCGCGGCTGGGGCCTGGAGCGGGCAGGGAGCAAAGGAAGCCGGTGGCCGCTGGAACAGCGTGGGTACGGCAATGGTTTACGCCGCTGAGGCGGCATCTCTGACCATGCTGGAAACGCTGGTGCATCTGCACGCGGCGAATCTGTTGGACAGCTTTACCCTGTTTTCTATTGATGTCGATGATGATTTGATTCAGATGATCGATAACCAAATTCTTCCCGCCAACTGGGCGGCACCGGAAGCTCCGCTGGCGCTGGCGGAGATGGGCGATCGCTGGGTAGAGAGCGGCGATGCGGTGGCGCTGAGAGTGCCGAGCGCGCTGTCGCCGGTGGAGTACAACTTCCTGCTGAATCCGCGGCATCCGCAGTTTTTGTCTATCGTCAGCAGGGCGGTAAAAATTGACTTCCAGTTCGATGCCCGACTGAAATAATAGCTGCTCGGCTGCTCGGCTGCTCGGCTGCTCGGCTGCTCGGCTGCTCGGTAATTTGCGGGCTCAACGGTTCAGAGAGCGGATCATTTAGCTAAATGGGTTAACCGTTCTCGCCTGTCTCGCGCCTTGCCGCACGGCGATACAGCGTACTAATTTAACGGAGCCGGATCGGATGCTATCCGCCTGTCGCTGGGCTCGGTCCCGATGCTGATCCTCTCGCTGACCGTGGTGGGTATTCTGAAAGAAGCGGGAGCGATTGAACTGCTGACCCATCTGGTTGCCCCGGTGCTGGATTCGGCGGGGTAATCTACCGTCTCTTTTTTCTGCCGTGCCGGGGAGGATTTGCCCCGGCTGTGTTATCGCCTGAGCAGGGGGAAGAGGGCGCCCGTGCCCCTGTAGCGATTACTCGTAGCAAACGCCCGGATTTTCTGACAGCAGCACAAAGTTCTGCGTATTCTTATCCAGCGCGCGGATGGCACCGCTTTCGATATCATAAACCCAGCCGTGCAGGCGCAGCGCCTTATCACGCAGGCCAACCGCGACGGACGGATGCGTTTTGATATTGTTCAGCTGTGCGATAACGTTCTCCTGCACCATCGCATTCACTTTCTCTTCTTCACTGGCGTAGGTTTTTTTCTCGACAACGGCTTTCGCGGCATCGGAGTAGCGCAGCCAGTGCTGAACGGCAGGCATAGGGTCCAGGCACTGACAGGTGGCGATGGCTTTCATTGCGCCGCAGTTGGAGTGACCACAGATAACGATATCGGTAACTCCCAGTGCCATTACCGCATATTCGATGGTCGCAGAAACGCCGCCCGGCTCAGGGCCGAAAGAGGGCACGATATTCCCGGCATTACGAATGACAAAGAGCTGTCCGGGTTCCTGCTGGGTAACCAGTTCAGGCACCAGACGGCTGTCGGAGCAGGAGATAAACAACGCTTTAGGATTCTGGCTGGAAGCAAGGCTGCGGAATAATTCTTTCTGATTAGGGAAAACATCTTTCTGGAAATTCAGAAAACCTTCAACAATGTGCTGCATAGCAGAGCTCTACCTTCTTTTATCGTGAAATAATATTCTGACACCGAAGCACCGCCGCGTGCAACTTATCAGAAAAATCTACACCTGACCTTCCGGCAGACGCCCATCACTGACGCACAGCGTAAGGCGATGTTTTTTCACCTTGTAGTATAGCGTGGTCCGGGCTGTCTGCAGTTCCTGAGCCGTTCTGGCGATATTGCCCCGGGTGCTGTTAATTGAGTTAGAGCGCAACCGTATTGAATAAATTGCCCGAATGGTTGCTCAGGACCCGAAGGCTTTATCATAACATCTCTAATTAGTTACAACATACAATTTAGTGTGAATACGGTTCAATGCAGTAACAGTGTTGTCATCATTCAGGCAGGGGATAAAAGGGCGGCAAGATAATTATAGTGGTAAGCGTGGGTCAAATTCACCTGGTAAAGGCGGACAATGCTTAAAGAAAACTTTAATGACCTCATCTACTTGGTGATGTTAGTTTTTAATACGCTATCCGCGCGCATTGATGCGACATTATCCGGAATGGGGATTTCCTGCGTGCCTGAAGATTCGGTAAAAACGCATATACAGGAAGGCAAATTACAAAGCATATTACAGGACTGGTGTGAACCTTTTACGGGTTAAATTTTTTAAAGGCCAGTAGTTAATCTCTATCCTCATAAAAGGGTGATCTTCTTGGCATAACGCCGTCCGATGTGTTTTTTAAAGGGTAGAATGGCGCTCTCGGTATTACCGATGATATGCACCATAGCTTGGGCCGCCACTTTAGTATTGAACTCAGTAACAGTGGCCTCATCAACCTGATTTTTACCTGGTAAAAATCGTTCGGAATCGCAGATGATATAGGCAATGCGAGGCGAAATTGGGTAATAGAAATCAGCGTGTTCAGGTGCAGAGAATTCTGTCTCTGAGATACATGCATGTACATTGACGATCGGCTGATCGGACGTAATGAAAGGACGCTCTGTGTCATTTACCAGCAATGCATGTCTAGTGTCGTGTCGACTTGAGTAGAGGCTGAACCCGATATTCATTCCAAACATGTAGCTTAGGAACCACCATGCGTGCGTCATCGCATCGGCTACTTCAATTTCAACAATATTGCGGCGAGGCTGAGCCCTGAGCATACCATCTCGAAAAGTTTTCGTCCGGGCGATTTGATGACCCAAAAACATCATGAACTCTATCATCTGCTGCTTATCTTGCAGTATATCAAGCTGTTCATCAGCTAACTCTGATAAAATCGGTAGTACATTTTTTTCGTGGGAGGCATGGAGATTTTCCATTAGGTTACACTTCATTGCATGTAGAAGAGCCTCGGCTTCCTGATCTTGAATATCAGATTCATTATAAATGGCCTCCAAACGCTGCATTTTAAGGAAATCATTAAGATACGACATGTGCTGTTGTTGAAGATGCTCGGGACTTTGCCGGGAAAAGCTTTTTATCACTTCAACATGCTTACTTGTCAGTATTGTAGTTTTGTAGAAATAGTTGTCAGCAGCTATGGCACGCACGCTGTCATAGGCTATCTTGCCAGTCTTCGTAGTGTAGAAAACGTTTTTCGTCCCTTTACCCCAGCGGGTGAGGTACTTCGCCCAGACGTAATGATGTCGCTTCTTGGCTTCGAGATCTTTGTGTGACATATGAATTTGTTCCGTAGATTGCAGTAGTTAGCGTTAAAATCGTGGCGAGGCGGCTTAGCAAATCTATAATTATAATCGTCGATGAAATTATCAATATATGAATTCGCATAAATGCCATAGGTTTTCCATGCCGTTCGATATAACCTCGGGTTGCTTCAAAGTAAGAGAATGTAGATTCTGACTGAACAAATCGCAGATGCATCAACTGGCTGGTTGCATCGTCAACATAGACCAACATTTTTGGCGCACGCATTTTTCTGGGAACCCATAAACCAGCTTTAATCATGAGCCTTCTGAGTGTTTCTTTACCAATAATCAATCCATGGACTTCTTCCAGTTTCTCGCGAGCCAGCGTAGGACCAAAATCGGGGTACTTTTCCTTGATGATACAGCGGACCATGTTCACGATAACGGCTGAGTAAACGACTACAATGACGCGGTGTGACGCCAAGTAGTTCAGCAGCTCGGCCAGATGTCGTCCTGCGGTCAATGACATCCTGCAGAATCTTAATGCGGTTTATCTCTTTCAAAGTAAACAGTCCTGAGCTTTCTGCGCTCATGGCCATTTCTCCAGGAAGTTTCCTTTTCTTTAATCCCCCGGAAAAAGAAAGATTAAACCCCACAGAGTTAATGTAGCGCAGACATTAGGATTGAGCCCCTACAGCCTTGGTACGCATAATGTATATTATGTTAAATTAACTATCAGCAGCAGCACCACACCCAGCCACATTGCCTCCCCCTTCAAATAACGACCGAAGTTTCTCCTAAAACCGTTCCACTGGCTTGCTGCATAACCAGAATCCATCATTCCCAATTCTCCTCTTCATATGACTTCATCCAGTTCTTACTACTAACCAGTACCGGTTCGCCGTTAAATGTATAAGTGCAGCAATCGCAGCTCACCGGAATGTCTTCTGCGATAAATGCCGGGTTCACCTTTTGTAATAAACCTGCATCATCGATGCACAACCCACTGTAAAAACTCGATTCGTCGCAGCGAACATAGCTGCGCCATTCTTTTCTTCGCAGCATAACCATATAGAAAGCGGTACTCGCCGCCGTGATCGTTCCGATCAACGTCCCAGGTGGTTGTATTGATCTTACGGTAAAGCTTTCTGGTTTTAGTAGAATGATGAATACGCACTTTGATGGCCCTTTTGTCTCGATTTTTTTCGTTTAAAAACGATCGCGCTACGCGAATTCTGAAGCTTATCGTGTGGGATAGTGACAATTCACGTAGCGACATCATTTCATCTTCATCCTGCCATGATGCAAATACGCATTACATTTGACTCATTATATGAGTAGAATGAGGTTTCTATTTAGCTCAGGAGCCGCAGTATGTGGATTTGGCAGCAGGAAAACTGGCCGGCG
Organism: Erwinia sp. GW821-FHT03D09; assembly: GCF_059420805.1. Taxonomy (NCBI): domain Bacteria; kingdom Pseudomonadati; phylum Pseudomonadota; class Gammaproteobacteria; order Enterobacterales; family Erwiniaceae; genus Erwinia; species Erwinia sp. GW821-FHT03D09. Next base: position 236,939 of record NZ_JBWKUK010000001.1, on the reverse strand, counting down.
TTCAGCTGGGATCGTCAGCGTATTGAACCGCTGCTGCGCGCTACGCGTTTTTTGCAGGGAAAACTCTACGGTAGCAGCATGTTGCTGGATGAGGCAAATAGCACGCTGGATAACATGCTTGCCAACATTCTCTACTCCAGTGATATCGAAGGAGAACGCGTCAACGCCCATTCTGTGCGATCCTCCCTGGCGCATCATCTCGGTATCGAGGACGGCATGACCTATGCCGTGGATAAAAAAACCGAAGGCCTGGTGGCATCGGCGCTGGATGCTATTGAAAACCTCGACCAGCCGCTGTCTCTGGAGCGATTACTGCACTGGCACGCCCTGCTTTTCCCCGCCGGTTCCGGTCTGTTGTATCCCATCGTCGGCGGCCAGCTGCGAAGCGGTCCGGTGCAGGTCGTTTCGGGGCGCCTTGAAAAACCGGTTGTTCATTTTGAAGGACCGGACAGCGCCTCTATTGCCGATGATGTCGATGCTTTTTTACAGTGGTTTAATGCGAGCCGCGACGACCCGGAATTAGACCCGCTCCTGCGTGCCGGGATTGCCCATCTGAGATTTTTAACGCTTCATCCTTTTGAGGACGGTAACGGCAGGATTGGCCGCCTGATTATGGACCTGGCGCTGGCACAGGCGGAAAGCAACACGGTCAGACTCTACGCGATGTCCCGCACGATTAATCTCCATCGGCAGGACTACTATCAGGTGCTGGAAAATACCCAGCGCGGCGAGCTGGATATCACCGTCTGGCTGAGCTGGTTTATCGACATGCTCAGAGTATCTATTGAAGAAACGCTGGCGATTATCGATAAAACGGTGTTTAAGACTCGCTACTGGCAGCAGTTCGACGCCGCGCAGATTGGTGCCGATCAGATTAAAGTACTGAACCGTCTTCTGGACGGCGATTTTAGCGACGGCATCAATAACAGTCAGTACAAGGCGGTGGCAAAGGTCAGCCGCGCCACCGCCACGCGGCATCTGGCACAGCTGGTCGAACTGGGATATCTGCTGGCCTGCCCCGGTGGCGGGCGCAGCACACGCTACGGTTTAAACCGGCGGCAATGAAGACCGCGCACCTGCCCGAAATCCATGCTGTCGTGCCCGCCAGGTGATGACGAAAGCCACAACCAGTAACAGAATCAGTGCCGGCGGCAGCACCGGTGCTCCCCACGCTTTTCACTACGTTTCTGTACGGCCGATCGAAACAACATTCTGGTCTCCCCGCTGCAAGCCAGCACGGAACAGCTGAAAAGCTTCCCGCAGACGCTGATCCAGACGGCGGAGCTGGACATGCTGCGTGACGAGGGTGAAACCTTTGGACGTAAGCTGGATGCAGCAGGTGTGCCGGTGACCGTCACCCGCTACGGCTTACTGAACCCGTTAAGCGAAGATCCAACGGTGAAAACCGCCCTGTCGCAGGCAGGCGTCGAACTGCAACAGCATCTGAAATAATCTCATCACGGGCAGGCTCAACTCTCGTCTACTTATCACAGCGATAATAACTGAGTTTGCCCGGATCGATACTGATTCCCATCCCCGCCGTTGTTGGCCGCTTAATTTTCCCTGCCACTATCGGAATATCCTCCGCGTGTAAATCATCTGCAATATCAAGGAAGTTGGTCAATTCTGCCGCATAAAGACTGGTGTGGCGCAAGCTACAGGCAAAGTGAATATTGGCCAGCGTGCCGGTTTTAGTATCCCCCTGATTGCCAACGTACACCGGCACGTTTAAACCTTCACACAGGGCGGCAATTTTCCTGGATTCGCTGAAGCCGGTTCTGGCCGTTTTAATACAGATCATACTGGCAATATTATCGCTAATCTCCCTGCCCACTTCCTCAAGCGAGCGGCAGCTCTCATCGCCGCAAACGGGAAGATCAAGATGCTGATTGAGCCTCCTGCGCCCGATTCTGTCCGCTGCCGGTGACGGCTCTTCGAAGAATAAAAACCCCTCATCTTTCAGCGCCAGTCCGGCAGCAATCGCCTCGGCGGAGCACCAGCCATGGTTGGCGTCAAGGTAGAGATTCGCCTCGGGCAACGCTTTTCTTATCAGTTTACAGGCGAGAATATCGGTTTTCAGCGCCGTCCCGGTTTTAACTTTGAAAGTGTTGATACCATATTTTTCCGCCATTAAAACTGCGCTTTCCGCCATCTTTTGCGGTATATCATGGCCAATCATATGACTGACGCGGATCTCATCACACCATCCTCCCAGCAGTTGACTACATGACATCTGGCGATATTTACCTGTCGCATCCCAGATAGCCAAATCAACGGCGGCTCGGGCGGCGGGATTATCCGTGACCCAGGACATGGCGTGACCTACTTTCTCATTATCAAACAGGTCAATATCGTTCAACGAAGGCAGGAACCACTGATTAATGGCGGTGATAATCGACTGCTGCGACTCACCGTAAATATAAGGCCGCGCCGGAGCATCCGCCTCGCCGACAATCCCCTCATCGGTGTGAATACGAACGAATACATTCTCGACGGCGGTGATGGTTCCGGTGGCAAAAGACAACGGCCTGGTGTAGGGAATACGGTACGGGATGGTTTCGATTTTGCTGATTTTCATCATGCTCACTCGTTATCGTGGTGGGCATTTACAATATAAATTTATGGCGAGCGCGAAGCGCTTATTCGTGCGCAAAATGCTACATTGACTTCACTATAAATAATAAGAAAATACCGTTCACTTAACTCTGGCCTAAATAAGGAAGTCCATCATCGTCCGGTTCCGTAACCTCACGCCTCGGGCTCAATGCCAGTCGGGCCTGCTTATAGCGGCCGCGCTGCTTCTTGTCAGCTGTGCCAGCAAGCCGCCGGTTTCTCTGGTCACGCCGCTGACACCCGAAGCGAATCAGCCTCAGATATCGCCACAAAGCCGGCAGCCGATGCGCGGCGTGTGGTTAACCACCGTTTCCCGCCTGGACTGGCCGCCGATCGCGTCGGTCAATATCAGCAACGATGCCGTACGCATCAGCCAGCAGAAAAAAGCGCTGACCGACAAGCTGGATAAGCTGAAAAGCCTCGGTATTAATGCGGTGTTCTTCCAGGTGAAACCCGACGGTACCGCGCTGTGGCCGTCAAAAATCCTGCCGTGGTCGGATATGATGACCGGAAAAATCGGCCGGGACCCGGGCTACGATCCGCTGCAGTTTATGCTGGATGAAGCGCACCGGCACGGCATCAAGGTTCATGCCTGGTTCAACCCCTATCGCGTGACGGTCAATACCAGACCCGGCACCGTTGCGGAGCTGAACCGTACCCTGTCACAGAATCCGGCCAGCGTCTTTGTGCTGCACCGCGACTGGGTCCGCACTTCCGGCGATCGCTATGTACTTGACCCGGGCATTCCCGACGCCCGCGACTGGATCACCAGTATTGTCGCGGAGGTGGTCGCGCGCTACCCCATCGACGGCGTGCAGTTTGATGATTACTTCTATACCGAATCACCCGGATCTGCGCTTAACGACAGCCAGACTTTCAGGCAGTACGGCCAGGGCTTTGCTTCCAAAGCCGACTGGCGGCGGCACAACACCCAGCTGCTGATTGAACAGGTTTCCCGCACCATTAAACAGCTGAAGCCCGATGTCGAATTTGGCGTCAGCCCGGCTGGCGTATGGCGCAATCGTTCCCACGACGCCGCAGGGTCCGACACGCGCGGGGCTGCCGCCTATGACGAATCCTATGCGGATACCCGACGCTGGGTGCAGCAGGGCCTGCTGGACTACATTGCGCCGCAAATTTACTGGCCTTTCGCCCGCGAAGCCGCCCGCTATGACGTGCTGGCGAAGTGGTGGGCGGAGGTGGTGAAACCGACCAAAACCCGGCTCTATATCGGCATTGCGCTGTATAAAGTTGGCGAACCGTCGAAAAACGAGCCGGACTGGACCATCGGCGGCGGCGTGCCGGAGCTGAAGAAACAGCTCGATCTGAATGAGTCGCTGCCACAAATCAGTGGCACCATCCTGTTCCGGGAGAACTACCTGAATCAGCCGCAGACGCAGGAAGCGGTCAACTATCTGATAAAGCGCTGGGGCGAATAGATTTTTTTCTACCCGGCGCAACTTTTTTATCTGCCGCTGCGAACTGATTAAGGAGTCAACCAGACCGGCACTCAAAGGGCCCGGTCGTACTGAGCCAGCTACCTTTGCGGCAGCGGGAAATTGTTGAACACGTTCACCTGCGCGAAATGAGCCTGACGGAAGCCGCCGCGCTTTTATGGGTTTCGCGGCCCGCCTGGCAACCCTGTTGGCGTAAGTTAATGTCCGCCAGTTTTATGACTGGTGCTGACTGCGCTGTGACGTTGAGTTCAGATGTGCCGGATCGGAAAGCCCCTGCTGAATAAATTCAATCAGCGTACGCGTTCTGACCGGTAAATAGCGGCGATTATCAGGGCTTTACTGATGCTGATTGCCGACTGGTGCGGCCGCATCGTGATGTTCCCGAACCAAATCCCGGCGGGGCTGCTCACCACCTTTATCGGCGCGCCCTGGTTTATTTATCTGCTGCGCGCCGTGCCTGACGGCGGGCCTCTGATGGTGTTCAACGATACGTATGCTTGAACAACTGCGCATTGCCCTGCAGGTGCCGTTAACTGCGCTGCTGGATAATGGTGACGCCACTATCATGCAAATTCCGCAACATCATCATCTGTAAACCTCCACAATTCCCGTGCTTTATTTGCTGATAAACTGAGCAATTCGCCTTGATATTGCTCGAAATTTATCCATTTCGCTTCTTTTTTATTCGCATTTTTGCCTTCTCATATTGCCTAAAATACCCACAGAGCGAAAATTTATGCATAAAGCGACTAAAACGAATTGTACAAAAAGCGATTGTTCAGCAAATCAACAACGTATTGATTGTTATAGAGAAATCATAATGGGAAGTAATTAAAATTAATCATTGAGTAGCGACTTAAAATGGCCTATATTGGCCGCGTTTTTTCACAGCAGTTAACTTTTCATTCATTTATTCAACTGTGACGTTCTGAAACTCACGGTTGTAGGAGAGATATGATGACGGATAAAGTCCGTATTGATAATTTCGGTGCAGATTCATTAAAAGGAAACAATGAAACTTATTTGGCGCGCCAGGCTGAATTTGAGTCAAATGTTAGGAGTTATCCGCGTAAGCTGCCGCTTGCAATAGCAAAAGCAGAAGGCGTGTGGATTACCGATGTTGAGAATAATCAATATCTTGACTGCCTGGCCGGTGCGGGAACGCTGGCTCTGGGCCACAACCATCCTGATATCCTGCAAAGCATCCAAAATGTCATTACCAGCGGCTTGCCGTTACATACACTCGATCTGACGACGCCGTTGAAAGACAGCTTCTCAGAATACCTGCTCTCTTTACTGCCAGGTCAGGGTAAAGAATACTGCCTGCAGTTCACCGGTCCTTCCGGCGCTGACGCTGTTGAAGCCGCGCTGAAGCTGGCGAAAAAAGTCACCGGTCGTTCCGGCGTGATCAGCTTCTCCGGCGGCTACCACGGTATGACCCACGGCGCGCTGGCGGTAACCGGCAACCTGTCACCGAAAGAAGCGGTAAACGGCATGATGCCGGAGGTGCAGTTTATGCCTTACCCGCACGAATACCGCTGCCCGCTGGGCATCGGTGGTGACGCCGGCGTTAAAGCACTGACCTACTACTTCGACAACCTGATCAACGATGTTGAAAGCGGCGTGCGTAAACCTGCGGCGGTCATTCTTGAAGCCGTTCAGGGTGAAGGCGGAGTGAACCCGGCACCTGCCGAGTGGCTGCAGCGCATCCGTAAAGTGACGCGTGAGCACGGCATTCTGCTGATCCTTGATGAAGTACAGACTGGCTTTGCCCGTACCGGTAAGCTGTTTGCCTTTGAACACGCGGGCATTGAGCCAGACATTATCGTGATGTCGAAAGCCGTGGGCGGCGGTCTGCCGCTGGCCGTGCTGGGCATCAAGAAAGCGTTCGATGCCTGGTCTCCTGGCCACCACACCGGTACTTTCCGCGGCAATCAGCTGGCGATGGCTACCGGGCTGACCACGCTGAAGCACCTGAAAGAGCACAATGTTGCCGGTAAAGTGGCAGCTCAGGGCGAATGGCTGAAAGGTAAACTGGCTGAGATGCAGCAGCGTTACCCGGTTATTGGCCACGTTCGCGGTCTGGGCATGATGATTGGTATTGAGATCGTCAAGCCAAACGAAGCACAGGATCATATGGGTTGCTACCCGGCTGACGGCGCGCTGTCCGCGCTGCTGCAGAAAAAATGCTTCGAAAACGGCCTGATCCTGGAACGCGGCGGACGCGACGGCTGCGTACTGCGCCTGCTGCCTTCCCTGCTGATCAGCGACAGCGAGCTGGAAATTTTCCTGGATAAATTTGAAAACGCCCTGCTCGCCAGCGGCGTAAAACCGGTCTGAGTGGAGTGAATTCGATGTCCAGGTTAAACCCGATTCTGGCCGGTTCGGCGCAAAGCACCGAAGCCTATCGCCAGGCGATTGCCCAGAGTAGCGAAGCGGTAGCCCAGTGGCTGCAGCAGCCCGAAATGTATCAGGGCAAAACCGTTGCCGAACTGCGCGAGCGTATTACGCTTGATTTCAATCCGCAGGGGCTGGGTAATCAGGCCGCGATTGAGCGTGCAATTGAGTACTTCCTGAAAGACAGCCTTGCGGTCCATCACCCGCAGTGCGTGGCGCATCTGCACTGCCCTAGCCTGGTAGTAAGCCAGGCGGCAGAAGTGCTGATTAACGCCACTAACCAGAGTATGGACTCATGGGATCAAAGCCCGTCAGCGACCATCATTGAGATGAAGCTGATTGAATGGCTGCGTACCCAGGTTGGCTATCATCCCGGCGATGCCGGGGTATTCACCAGCGGCGGCACCCAGAGCAATCTGATGGGCCTGATGCTGGCACGCGATGCCTTCTTTGCCCGCCAGGGACACTCTATTCAGCAGGACGGCCTGGTCGGCAACCTGAAGAAAATCCGTGTTCTTTGCTCCGAGCATGCGCACTTCTCCGTACAGAAGAACATGGCGCTGCTGGGTCTGGGCTATCAGTCTGTGACGCTGGTGAATACCGACCGCTTCTCCCGTATGGATCTTAACGATCTGCAGGAGAAGCTGGCGCAGGCGGATGCCAACGGCGAGCAGATTTTGGCTATCGTAGCCACTGCCGGTACCACCGACGCGGGCGCTATCGATCCGCTGCGGGCAATTGCCGAGCTGGCCGCCGAGCGGCAGATTTGGGTTCACGTTGATGCGGCCTGGGGCGGCGCACTGCTGCTGTCCGAGAAGTATCGCGACTACCTGGACGGGCTGGAGCTGGTGGATTCCATTACCCTGGACTTCCACAAGCAGTTCTTCCAGACCATCAGCTGCGGGGCTTTCCTGTTGAAGGAAGCGCGTCACTACGAGCTGATGCGCTATCAGGCTGCTTACCTGAACTCCGAGTTCGATGAAGCTCAGGGCGTGCCTAACCTGGTGTCTAAATCGCTGCAAACCACCCGCCGCTTCGATGCACTGAAGCTGTGGATGGGCCTGGAAGCGCTGGGCCAGAAACAGTACGCGGAGATCATCGATCACGGTGTGACGCTGGCGCAGGAAGTCGCTAAGTACGTGAGCGAGCAACCCGCGCTGGAGTTGGTCATGCAGCCGCAGCTGGCCAGCGTACTGTTCCGCTACCGCACGCAGGCGCTCTCCGACGCGGGCGATACGGCTCTGGCGCTGTTCAACCAGAAAATCGGCGATGTGCTGCTGGAATCTGGGCGTGCCAACGTCGGTGTAACCGAAGCAGACGGTGTAACCTGCCTGAAGCTGACGCTGCTTAACCCGACGGTCACGCTGGAAGACATTAAAGTACTGCTGGCGCTGGTAGAAAAAACCGCCGAGCAAATCGCGGCGTAATATCTGCCCGATTCAGGGACTTAACGAAAAGCCGATGACAGCGATGTCATCGGCTTTTTTGTTGCTCATCGCGCCGGGAGATTGATAGCATATCGATTCACGGAGTTTGACCATTTTGTTTCGCAACGATGGAGTGGATTATGCGTATTTTGATTGTGGGCGCGGGAGCGACCGGCGGTTACTTTGGTGCCCGACTGGTGCAGGCCGGGCGGGATGTTACCTTTTTACTGCGCGAGCGCCGCAGGCAGCAGATAAACCAGCACGGGCTGATCCTGCAGACACCGCAGGGCCGGGAAAAGCTCAGGCCCGCCACCATTATTGCCTCTGAAATCAACAGCCCTTACGATCTCATCGTGCTGACGGTTAAAGGATTTGGGCTGAACCAGGCCATGGAGGATATCGCTCCGGCAGTGGGACCGAATACGCTGATCCTGCCCGTGCTCAACGGCATGCGACATATCGATTTACTGCGCCAGCGTTTTGGCGATCGTCACATTATCGGCGGGCTGTGCAAAATTCATGCTACGCTGGGCGCCGAGGGTGAGATCGTCCAGCTCTCTCCGCTCCATCAACTCTACTACGGCGCGCTAAACGGTGATAACGGCGAAGCGCTACAGCAGCTTGATTCGACTCTGCACGGCTGCGGGTTTGATGCCTTCCTCAGCGATGCCATCGCCTGCGAGCTGTGGGAAAAATGGCTGCTGCTCAGCACGCTGGGGGCCGTAACCTGTCTGGCGCGTGGCGATACCAGCCAGATCGTCACCTCGGGCGGCGGTCAGGCCATGTTAACCGGGCTGTTTAATGAGGTGCTCTCTACCCTGATTGCTGAAGGTTATCAGCATCGTCAGGCGCAGACGGACGGCATTTTAACCTGGCTCAGCAACCCGGACATCCCGCTGACATCGTCGATGTATCGCGATTTGATGCAGGGATATGATATTGAAGCCGATCAGATAATTGGCGATCTGGTTCAGCGCGCCCAACGCCATCAGCTGGCGACGCCGCTGCTGAATGCGGTATGGGTCAATTTACAGGTGTACCTGCTTCAGCGACAGGCACCTTCACAGACGGCAGCGTCATAATACCCAACACAAGGCTGATATGTCAGCCTGGTCCAGCACGTTGATATCCTACTATTTTACCTTTGGGAGCAGCAGGTGACAGATTTCAGTACACTGATCGATCTTGGCTTCGACTATCCACAGTTTATCCGCCAGGGCAATGATGAGCAGATCCAGCATCTGCTCCGCGAGCAGGCGAAAACCGAACGAGTCGGCTTTCTCTCTGACGAGCTGAAAGCCGAAATCGAACGACTGGACGGCAGCTACACGCTGCTGGTTGCCGCAGAAATGTGGTGCCCGGACTGCCTGCGCAACGTGCCGGCTTTTCAGGCGTTCTGCCGTCTGGCACCGGATGTGAAAATGAGCATCATTACCCGCGACCAGGCGGCGGCGCTCTTTCAGCAGCAGTTTGGCGTGGAAAGAGTGAAGATTCCGTTTGCAGCGATCCTTGATGCCGATTTGAAGCCGATCGGCACCTTTATTGAGCGCCCGCAGTCGGTGCTAAACGGTGATGAAGACATCCTGTCCTCCTATAAGCAGGGCGAACGCCTGGTGGATACCGTTGAAGATATCGTGGCGGTTATTCAACAGCATCGGCAGTCTTAATCATGGAAGGCTGTCAGATCCATGCGGTGGCGATTGCGGCCGCCGAACTGCTTTCCGGCTCTGTGTCGAGCTACCCTTTCGGTCCGGAACATCAGGTATTTAAGGTGGCGGATAAAATGTTTCTGCTGCTCACCGAGCTGCGCGGGGAAAAAATTATCACCCTGAAGTGCCAGCAGGAACAGGGCGAGCTGCACCGGGCGATCTATGACTCGATCCACCCGGGCTATCACATGAATAAACGCCACTGGATCTCGGTTCATCCGGGCGAGAAAATCACTGCCGGACTGGTCGAACAGCTGGTGAATGATTCCTGGCGGCTGGTGCTCAACGGCGTGCCGAAATATAAGCATCCGCGCTTTTAAGCGCAGCAGTTATATGGCGTAATGCCAGCAGAAATGCCTGCTGGCCACCCTCTTCATCCATATCCAGGAAGGCCCGATGCAGATAAGCCCGAGCGAAAGCAGGATCTTCGCGCAGAATTTCAATCATTGCCTCATCATGTAAGCAGTCTTTATCCATCATAAGAACAAAAGCTATGCCAGAAGTTAAATATTAGTATTAACAACGAGTTAAGTTGATTTCTGCGCCACGTTCACCTTGTGGTGCCTCATTAACTGGCAGCCTGCATCACTGCGGTGCAGACGAGCAAGCAGTCAAAGGTGACATGTCGGTCGCCGTCGCGAATGATCCGGCGGCCTTAATATGGAATGGAGTTACTGATGTCCTCACTGCGTTTACTGTTATCTGAATCCTGGGACCCGTGGTTTAACCTCGCCGTGGAAGAGTGTATTTTCCGCCAAATGCCTGCCACGCAGCGGGTACTTTTCCTCTGGCGCAACGCGGAAACGGTGGTGATCGGTCGGGCGCAGAATGCGTGGAAAGAGTGCAATACCCGGCGGATGGAAGAGGATGGTATTCGTCTGGCGCGCCGCAGCAGCGGTGGCGGCGCGGTGTTTCATGACCTCGGCAACTGCTGTTTTACTTTTATGGCCGGCAAGCCGGAATACGATAAAAGCGTGTCTACCGGGATTATCCTGCGCGCGCTGGAAGCGCTGGGGATGACGGCGGAAGCCTCCGGCCGTAACGATCTGGTGGTCAGCACCGCCGACGGCATGCGGAAAGTGTCCGGCTCAGCCTATCGCGAAACCCGCGATCGCGGCTTCCATCACGGTACCCTGTTGATGAACGCCGATCTGTCACGGCTGGCCGACTATCTGAATCCCGACGAGAAAAAGCTTCAGGCCAAGGGCATCACCTCAGTACGTTCCCGCGTGGCGAATCTGCAGGAACTTCAGCCTGATATCAGCTACGAACGAATTTGTGACACTGTCACGAAATGCTTCTTTGACTACTACGGTGAGTGCTGTGAGCCTGAGTTAATTTCTCCTGAGGCATTCCCCGACCTGCCCGGATTTGCGGAAACCTTTGCCCGCCAGAGCAGCTGGGAGTGGAACTTCGGCCAGGCCCCGGATTTCGCCCATCAGCTGGATACCCGCTTCAGCTGGGGCGGCGTGGAGATCCACGTTGACGTTGAGCGCGGCGTTATTCAGCGCTGCCGGATTTATACCGACAGCCTGAATCCGGCACCGCTGGAAGCGCTGCAGCAGAAGCTTCAGGGCAAGAAATATCAGCCGGAGAGCGTTTCGCGGCTGGCCGAAGAGTTGATCGCTGAGTTTCCGCAGCAGCGGGAAGAGCTCACACAGCTCGCAACCTGGCTGGGTGAGAGTTTGCGCTGAGTGGCAATATCTGTCTCTTTCGCGGCCTAAAAATCCAGGCTCGTTCCTGGCCGCAGCCACCGCAGGCGGACGAAAAAAAACCCGGACTCGCCGGGTTTTTATTGAATGAATATCAGACATTTACGCCGTGCTGGGAAGCCAGCGCGGACAGACCACCGGCAAAGCCCTGACCTACCGCTTTAAATTTCCACTCTGCGCCGTGGCGATACAGCTCGCCGAAGATCATCGCGGTTTCGGTAGAGGCATCTTCAGACAGGTCGAAACGGGCGATTTCAGTGCCGTTGTCGTTGTTGTAGATACGCATAAAGCTGTTGCTGACCATGCCGAAGTTCTGCTTACGCGCTTCCGCATCATAGATGGTAACTGCGAAGACCAGCTTTTTCACATCGGCCGGGATTTTGCTCAGTTCGACTTTCACCTGCTCATCGTCGCCATCACCCGCACCGGTGCGGTTGTCACCTTGGTGCTCAACGGAGCCACAGCTGCTCAGCTTGTTGTTGAAGAAGATAAAGCCGCTGTCGTTCAGCACTTTACCATCTTCACCAACCATAAAGACTGAAGCATCCAGGTCGAAGTCCTGACCGTCGGTTACGCGAGCATCCCAACCCAGACCCGCCATGGCGATGTTCATGGTTGGTGCTTCTTTAGTGAGGGATACATTGCCGCCTTTTACGAGAGAAACTGCCATTTTAATGCTCCTGCTGATAATGGGTGATTCGGGCAGCGTCTTACTGCCCGGTTGGAACAAAAGGTGACGCTATCAGGATGCGTTGATGCCGTACTGGGCACACACGGATGCCAGTCCACCGGCATAGCCCTGACCGACCGCACGGAATTTCCACTCTGCGCCGTGACGATACAGCTCGCCGAACAGCATCGCGGTTTCGATAGAGGCATCTTCGGTCAGGTCGTAGCGGGCCACTTCCGTCTGGTTGTCGTCGTTAACCAAGCGGATAAACGCGCCGGAAACCTGACCAAAGCTCTGACGGCGCGCCTGCGCATCGTGAATAGTCACCACGAAGACGATTTTATCGACGTCAGCCGGGATCAGATCCAGTTTGATTTTCAGTGATTCATCGTCGCCGTCGCCTTCACCGGTACGGTTGTCGCCGGTGTGGCTAACGGAACCGTCGGAAGACGTCAGATTATTGTAGAAAATGAAGTCAGCATCGCCGCGAACTTTGCCGCTGGCGGACAGCAGAAATGCTGACGCATCCAGGTCGAAGTCCTGACCATCGGTAGAACGTGCGTCCCAACCCAGACCGACCAGAACATTTTTCATGGTAGGTGCTGCTTTGCTCAGAGATACGTTGCCGCCTTTGGATAAAGAAACGCTCATTATATTTTCCTCATAATTAGATGTATTCGAATTCGTTTTCAGAAGACGGGCCGTCGCCCTTATTTTTCTTCCTCAGCATCAGGTTTGCCTGGGAACATTACGCTAAGGATAATCCCCACCGCCAGTACGCCCAGAACCACAAACAGGCTGGTCGTTGCCGAGATGCTGTAACCATGATGCCAGATGTGGTCGGTAGCATTCAGACCCAGTTTCACCGCAATGAAGAACAGCAGAACGATAACGGCCTTCTCCAGATGTACCAGATACTGTTTTAACGCTTCCAGAACAAAGTACAAAGTACGCAGACCAAGGATAGCGAACATCATGGCGCTGTACACAATCAGCGGTTCGCGGCTCACGGCAATAATCGCCGGTACCGAGTCAAAGGCGAACATCACGTCTGACAGTTCAACGACCGCCACGCACAGGAACAGCGGGGTCGCATAGCGCCAGGCTTTCGCACCGCGACCAATGGTCACGTCTTTGTTTTCCGGCTTCGCCAGCTCGGCATCCACTTCTTTCTGGCTCAGTACAAAGGCGTTACCTTTGATTTTTGGCCAAATCGGGAAGAAGCGTTTTACCATGCGGTACGCCAGATGCTGCGAGTAGTCTTCGATTTCTTCGCTGTCATCGCCACTTTTCAGCATCATCACCGCGGTCCAGGCCACGATAATCGCAAAGACAATCTCAACGTAAGGACCCAGGCTGAGCAGCCCGGTACCAATCGCCACGAAGATACCCCTGAAGACGATGGCACCAATGATCCCCCAGTACAGTACGCGGTGGCGGTAACGATCCGGCACGGCGAACCAGGAGAAAATTGCCATCATCACAAACAGGTTATCAACCGACAGCACTTTCTCCAGCGCATAACCGGTAACGAACAGGCTGGCCACTTCTGCGCCGTGATGAACGTACAGGAAGCCGGCGAAGCCCAGTGCCACCGCGACCCAGAACAGTGACCACAGCGCTGCACTTTTCAGCGATATTGGCTTGTCATCGCGATGCATGAACAGGTCAATAAGAATGGCTCCGACAGCCAGTACTACGAAAATAATGACTGTCTCAGTTGGAAAGCCGATATGCGTGGATACCATAGTTAACCCTTAGAGGTGTGACATCAAAGGCCGAATTCAGCCGGTTCAAAGCCGAGCGCAATAGCTATCTCGCGTACGGCACGTTGCTCATCCGGGTCGAAGTTGCCGTCGCTTTTCGCTACGGCGATACCTACGCGGAGCGCAAGCTGAGCCGCTTCCGGCTGGTCTTTGAGGGCCAGGATGTATTTCATGGTTTCGCCTTTACCGATTTCGATATCGAAATCGAAGCTGGTCACCAGTTTGTTGAAAAACTCGATAACTTCGGAAGTATCAAACACTTTCAACTCGTCGGACGCACGCAGGAAGCCGATCATCTTCTGCTTCTCTTCTGCGCTCACGCCGTCGCTGGAAACCGCAATGCGTGCACAAACGGCCACGGTGCCCTGCATGAATTTTTTATTCTTAAAGCGGCTTACCTGCCTTGTTAACTCGTCACGGCTGGTATTGAATGCGCCTTTTACCTTATCAAAGAAACCCATATCTATTTTCCTCTGTGAATAATTATTTAGAACCCGCTTTCCAGCGAAATCCCCAGCCGAAGGCTTCATCCATATCGGAGTGGCCTTTAAAGAACTGGTTAATACGTTCGACTTTGATATTGCCGTTTTCGTTCACCAGGCGGGCAATCGCACACATATTGCGGCGGTCCTGCCCTTCGGTCAGACGTGTTTCAATCGGCGGCTGGTCCGGGATATGCAGCGTCACGACGCCGTCGGTTTTATCCCAGCTTGGCACGCCTTCGTAAATAAAGGCATAAATCAGCACTTCGCGAATGTGTTTCCACTCGCGGCCGTTAATATGCATCCACTCACCGTCGCTAATCGAACCGGTACGGTCGTCGCCCTTCAGATGCACGTAAGGCTTGTCGTGGAACGAACCGAAAGTGTTACCCAGTGCCTGGATCACACCTTTGCTGCCGTCGTTCAGCTCAACAAACGCGCCGATATCAAGGTCGATTCCCTTGTTGCCGCCGAAGAATCCTTTAAGCCCGCCGGATGAGGCCGGAGCCCGGTGCCAGTTAAGGTTAATGCGGATCTCACCGAAGTTATCACGCTTGGTCAGGCTGATCGCCGGTTTCTCTTTGGTCAGCGTCACTTTGCTCAGGCTGATTTTATTGGCCGGAGCAGGCGCTGGCGTTGGTGCCGGAGCAGCAGCAGGCGCTGGAGCCGGTACCGGGGTATCCGCCACATCCACGCCAAAATGTTCGGCCAGCGGCTTCAGTCCGCCGTTGAATCCCTGGGCAATGAAGCGGAATTTCCACTCGGCGTTGCGGCGATAAAACTCACCGAGGATCAATGCGGCTTCCTTGCGCCCGCTGATATCGACCGTGCCGTTTAACAGCACTTCGCCCGCGGACTCTACCTGAATAGCCAGACGTTGCAGGCCCGCGACGGTTTGCGCACCGTCGCAGGTGACGGTAAATGCCACTTTCTGCACGGCGGTATGCAGTCGGCTGAGATCGACGGTGAAAGCCGTGTCATTACCCTGATTTTTCAGACTGATGGTGCCATCGTTGTTCTGCGGCTGACCGTAGAACACCATATCCGCATCGCCCTGAACCTTGCCGTTTTCAAACAGGCGGAAGGCGGAGGCATCAACCGCTGCGCCGGACAGCACGCGCACGGTCAGCGTCTGAGCGGGAACGGGGGCATTGCCCCCCGGGGTCATATTCATTAGCGCACCACCGTTGCAACGATGTCGGTATGCATCGCATCGATCGTACGGCCGCTACACGCTTTACCATGGGCGGTAAAATCCCACAGGCCATGATTGCGGTGCAGAGAGGCGATGACGATACCGGTGTGAGCACCCTGCTCGGTCAGCTGATAGCGTGCCAGCTCTTTACCGGCCTGATCCACCACGCGACAGAAGGCGTTTTCCACATCGTTAAACGACTGACCGCGGAAGCTGTTAACGGTAAAAGCCAGATACTCAACGTCGGTAGGCAGGCGCGACAGGTCAACATTGATGATTTCATCATCGCCATCGCCTTCGCCCGTCAGGTTGTCGCCGCTGTGAACCACTGAACCGCAGTCGGATTTGAGTTTACGGAACCAGATGGTATCGATTTCGCTACCTGATTTATCCAGCAATACGCAGCCTGCATCGAGGTCGATGTCGCCATCGCCGCCAAAGATTTTACCAAACAGGCCTTTCTTCTTTACTGGGTCCCAGCCGAGGCCGAAATGCAGTTTATTAATCGCGGAAGACTGCTTGCTGAGTGATACAGTCTGGTTCTTGCTTAATGAAACCATGGTCATAATTCCTTAAGATGAGTAATGAAAAAGGCGACTGACTTTTACGTCACAATCCTTGAGGTAGAAAATCATATCATGATGATGTTCTCACATGACACCCTTTTTTTCATTCATTTGAAAATCTATTTCAACTTACTGATTTATAATATAATTAATTAATTAACCATCTGTGAAATATACAGATATTGCCGAAAAATTTACACTTCTTTAGATGAGAGAGGTATGTCTTTACGTTAATCATAATATGATTGACAACCTTGTTTATGCTCCCTACACTCGATGCTTATTTGCTGTGCAACTTCGCCCCTACCGGATAAATACAGAATGACAATGAACATTTGGCTGATGGAAGGTTTGTCCTCACAGCGGGATATTATTCAGGGTATCTCCGCAGTTGCTAAAGCATCGCAGCAACCGATCACCGTTTTCGCTTCCCACCGTCATCAACGTAATGAAATTCTTTCCCAGGCCGATTTTGCGCTGATTGAACCTGCTGAAGATGAACAGCGGCTGGCGTTTATCCAGTCGCAGGTCAAACAGCACGGCATTCGGGCAATTCATACCGGCCGTAATGCCCACTGGTTCGAATCTCATCGCGAAGAGATTGAAACCAGCGGTGCCAGTCTGACTACCGGCGCGACCCGGCTCGCCATGCTGGATCTCGCTGACGATAAAGTCAGCTTTGCCGAAGCGATGGAAAAGCACGGCTTGCCGGTGGTGCCGTCCGTTCGCATCCATTCCACGACCCAACTGCGGCAGCTGCTGCTGGACTCGCCGTTTGGCGATGCGCCCCTGTGCGTGAAGCCGGTTACAGGTATTTATGGCATGGGATTCTGGCGTTTTGATGAATCTGCCGCGCCGATGGCCGCCTTTACCCATCCTGACAGCCGACGGGTTCATCCCCACGTCTATCTACAGGCGCTGGAGGCTGCCGAACACGTTGAGCCGCTGGTGCTAATGCCCTGGCTGCCTGGCCCGGAATATTCCGTTGATATGCTGGTTGAAAAAGGCTCGGTGCTGGCAGCGGTCGCGCGGCGGAAAGACGGCGCGCTGCAGCAACTGGAAAACAGCGGTGAAGCTTACGAACTTGGCCGTGCCTGTGCCGAAGCGATGGAGGCCGACGGCCTGGTTAACGTACAAACCCGCCACGATGTGAACGGTAAACCACTGCTGCTGGAGATCAACATGCGCCCTTCCGGCGGTATCGGCTACACCCGCTTTAGCGGAGTGAACCTGCCGGGGCTGTTCGCCATGCGCCAGCTCGGGCTGATGAGCGCACAGCAGGTTCATGAGAGTGCCGCCCGTGATTTCGTTCCGGCGACGGTGCGTTCGATAACCGACGTCGTCCACTATCAGCCGCTGACCAATCTGATCCCGTAAGGAAACGAAAATGACCACGATATCTTCGCCTCTGTGGCGCAAAACCCTGACCTGCGGCACGCTGAGCGTCACGCCAAACGGTAACACCATTCCGCTGGACGATCTCTTTGATGTGGCCGAGCGCCGCAACCCGAAACGGGCTTTTTTGTTTGTCAGTAAAGTGCTGGGCCGCCATATCCCGGTCAGCCCGGCCACCATGCGTAACGTTTACCGCCAGCTGGCCGCTCAGTTCCCCGCACTGCCGGACGGCCCGGTGCTGTTTATCGGCATGGCGGAAACCGCCGTCGGTCTGGGCGCGGGCGTGTTTGACGAGATGCGCCAGCAAGCACCGGACTCGGTCTATCTTAGCTCCACCCGCCATCCGGTCAGCGGTGAACTGCTGTGTGAATTTAAAGAAGACCACAGCCATGCGACCGATCATCTGCTTTATCTGCCCGATGATGAAGAACTGCGTTGCCGGGTGCAGAACGCCCGCACGCTGGTGCTCATCGATGATGAAGCCACTACCGGCAATACCTTTATCAACCTGCTCGCCGCGCTGAGAAATGAAGCAGGGCTGACCGGCATCGAACGGGTTATTACCGTCACGCTGACCGACTGGAGCGGCGAAGCCATCGCCAGGGCCTGCCCGCTGTCGGTAACGACCGTGGCGCTGGTGCGCGGCGACTGGCACTGGGAGAAAAACCCGGATGCGCCCGTTCCGGTGATGCCTGCAGTGAACGTGACCGCCAGCGGCAGCGTGCCGGTGACCGGGCGGCAAAACTGGGGACGTCTGGGTATGGCCACCCCGGCGGGCGATCTGGGGCAAAATATTGTTGCGGCCGCCGGGGAAAAGATCCTCGTACTCGGCACCAGCGAATTCATCTGGGAACCCTTCCTGCTGGCGGAACGCCTGGAGCAACAGGGCGCCGAGGTGAAATACAGCTCCACTACCCGCTCACCTATCGCCACCGGATTCGCCATTCAGTCGGCGATCGCTTTTAGCGATAACTACGGGCTGGGCATTCCGAATTATGTTTACAACGTGGCTCATCAGCAGTTTGACCGCATCCTGTTGTGCAGCGAAACGCCTGCAGACAGCCTCGATCCCAGCCTGATTGAGGCGCTGTCGAAGGTTGCTCCGAAGATCGAGGTGCTGAGCTATGAATAAGCCGGTGATTTTCTCCGATCTCGACGACACCCTGTTCCAGACCCGCCGCAAGATGGTGGATGAGCTGGCTCTTGAGCCCTATCGCACTGGCGCACTGGATCGCAGCCTGCAGCCGCGCAGTTTTATGACGGAAGAACAGGCGATGCTGGTTGACTGGATGCTGGAGCACGGCGATTTGATTCCGGTTACCGCGCGCGGTACCGAGGAGATCGCCCGGGTCGAAATCCCCTTCCGTTCCTGGGCCGTCGCCACCCACGGCGCGGTAATCCTCAACCCGCAGGGTGAGCCTGATGCCGAATGGCAGGCGCTGATGCTGGCAAAACTGGCCCCCTATGCGAAACAGCTGGTTGCCATGCAGCAGCAGATCACCGAGCTGATGGCTGAGCGCAACATCAACGGCTGGGCGCGCATTAACTATGAATACCAGCAAACGCCTGTCTATCTGGTGATGAAGCATCGTGACAGCACAAAGCTGGATGAGCTTTACGCCATTGCCGATGAAATCGAGCAGCGGTTCCCCACCGCGGGCTGGTATATCCATCGTAACAGTAACAATGTAGCCTGGCTGCCGGTGGTAGTAGAAAAAGGGCTGGCGGTCAGCTTCCTGTTGGAGCGGCTTCGCGCCGAGCGCGGCGTGTTTCCGGTTATTGGCCTTGGCGACAGCCTTAGCGATCACCGTTTTATGAAGTTGTGCAGCTGGTACGGCTTACCGCGGCAGAGCCAGTTTGCCGAGCATATTAATCAGGCGCTGTTCAGGGAGCAAAGCAATGACTGACTTCGTGCCGTTTTCAGGCTCTTATCATCCACAGGACGTCCATTTTCTGTTGACGCCGGTTGAGATAGAGATGACCCCGGTGGATCGCAAAGAAGCGCTGATCCAGTCTGGCGCAAAGCATTATTCTGAGATGCTGAGCCAGGAGCCGGAGCCGACCAAATGGCATCTGGATCTGTTTGCCCGAGCGCTGGGGCACGGCGCGGCGCGGCTGGCTAAAGAGGTGGCGATGCTGGCGCAGGCGCTGATTGAGCGCTTTCCCGATACGCCGCTGGTGCTGGCAAGCCTGGTGCGCGCCGGAGTGCCGCTGGGCGTGATGCTTCAGCAGGCGCTGCGCGAACGCGGCAAAACGTCTTATCATTACGGTATCAGCATTATCCGCGATCGCGGCATTGATACCGCCGCGCTGGACTGGATTGAACAGCGGCACGGAACGGAAGGCCTTGTTTTCGTTGACGGCTGGACCGGAAAAGGCGCTATTACCGGCGAGCTGATCCGTTCCCTCAAAGATCGCCCCGGCTATCCGGCATACCCGCGCCTTGTGGTGCTGGCCGATCCCTGCGGGCGTTCCTGGCTGTCGGCCAGCGACGACGACTGGCTGATTCCGTTTGGCATTATGGGCGCGCCGGTTTCCGGCATGATTTCGCGCTCGATCTGGCGAACCGAAGGGCTGCACGGCTGCGTCATCTGTACTCATCTCGAACGTTTTGAGTGCAGCCGCCATCTGGTGGATACGGTGGCGCATCATCGCCGTCTGCTGGGCCAGGTTGCCGCCAGCCGCTGGGAACCCGAGCAGAATGCTGGACTACGGCAGCAGAGTGATGCGGTCATTAAGCAACTCGCGCAGCAATATGGCATCACCAGTATTAACCGCATTAAACCCGGCATTGCTGAAGCCACCCGCGCCGTTCTGCGCCGCGTGCCGGATCATGTGCTGGTCCGCTCTACCGACGATGCCGATGTGGCGCTGCTGCTGCACCTGGCGCGTGAAAAAGGCATCGCGGTGACCGCCGTTGGCGATGCTATCGGCCAGTATCGGGCGGTGACCATTATCAAAAAGGTACTCTGATGAACGAACGGCTTTCCCCCTGGCGTCTGGGTGCAACGCTGTATATGCCAGCCACCCGCACGGATATCGCTGAAACTGTGCTGCACGATAAAATTGACGGGCTGCGTTCGCTGGTGATTTGTCTGGAGGATGCGGTCAGTGATGCCGATATCCCCCTTGCCCGCCACAATTTGCGGCAGGTTCTGGCACGCCTGGCGGAAGCGAAAAAGTTACAGGGTAACGCAAGCTGGCCGCTGGTCTTTGTTCGTCCTCGTGATATCACCATGGGTGCTGAGCTGGCTGGCGAGTGGGACCTGAGCGGTGTTGATGGGCTGGTGCTGCCTAAATTTACCCGTCACTGTCTGCCGGTCTGGTGGGCAATGCTCAAGGACACGCATCTTTGCATGATGCCGACGCTCGAAACCGAAGAGGTGTTCGACGTGGTGCAAATGCGCGAGCTGGCTGCCGCGCTGTCGAATCATCCCTGCCGCCAGCGGATAATCGCGTTGCGCATCGGCGGCAACGATCTGATGAACGTGGTGTCTCTACGCCGTTCGCGTGAGTTTACGCTGTACGACGGCCCGATGGGCTACGTAATAAAAATGCTGGTTTCGGTCTTTGCTACGCGAGACTTTGCCCTGACCGCCCCGGTCTGCGAACATATCGACGATCGGCAGATCATGGATCGCGAACTGGCGCTGGATATGCTGCACGGTCTGGTGGGTAAAACCGCCATTCATCCCAGCCAGATTGGCCTCATCGAAGCCGCGCTGATGGTGTCTGCCAGCGACCATGCAGATGCGCTTCGCATCCTGAATTCCAGCCAGGCAGTATTTAAGTCGCATGGCGCGATGTGCGAACCCGCAACCCACCGCCGTTGGGCCTCGGCCATCCTTGCCCGTGCCCAGGTGTACGGCATCATCAACGAGAACAATCAGGATGCGATCAGGCTGATGAGCGCGCTGACCAAAAGCTGAGCTGACTCTCAGACGATACTGCCAGCAAATGCCTTACACATGCTATGCTGCCAGGCCTTTAAACTATAATGATGAATCCAGGCAGCGACTTATTATGCATCTCAGTACCCGACAGGCCCGAATTTATAAGCTGGCAATCCTTCTCGGCCCTGGAAAACCGGTGGCTTCCGAGAGCATTATCACGACCCTGAACTGTTCCGAGCCTACGTTAACTCGCGCGCTGAAAGAGCTGCGCGAATCGTATTCCGCTGAAATCAAATACAGTAAGGCCAGCCACTCTTATCAGTTAACCGGCGTCGGCCTGCTGGATAAAAAAGCCCTGCGCCGGATGAATGAAGCGCTCGCTGAAAATGCCGAGATGAAACCGGCGGAAACGGTAAGCCGTGTATTTCTCAATAAAGATAAGAAAAAAGCGGTATCGCTCTCGCTACGCATGTCGCTGCTGCGCAAAATCGATCGTCTCTCAAGATTACAGGAGATCACCCGCAGCGAGGCGGTGGATATGGCCGTGGCGCACGGTATTGATCAACTTATTGACCAGGCGCTGGCGAAGAAAAAGGACAATTGATCTGCGATGTTTTAGCAACCAAACCCGCTGGCGTTTGCCAGCAGGTTAGTTTTTTTCTGTGCAATGACTGACACAGCGGATTAATCAGCGGCTAATCTGATGACCAATAATGCCCCCCACTGCCGCGCCGCCGACGGTGCCCAGAGAACTTCCTCCGGTCAGTACCGCACCGCCGATCGCACCAATACCTGCACCAATCGCCGTATTTCTACCTCGGTTAGACATATGTCCACAGGCTGTAATAGAGAGCGTCAGCAGTACCACGACTGCCACAGAAAAGCTGCGTTTTAAAAGCATGATTAACCTCATTACCATCAGGAACAATGGCAGGTAGAAACGTCGTTTATGACTGTTTTTGATCCAACAGCGTCCCTGGTGTTGACCTGCGCTGCCGATGGCTGAAATCTACTGCTTGTCCACTCGGCGAAAAAGGTAAAAATTCCTATTTCTCAGGGGTCTGAACGCCTTAGCAAACGGTTTAGGAGAATCCCTGGAACAGTGGAAATACAGTCAGCTGCCTGGACGCGGTGAATCTTTTGTTCTGGTCAATGACGAAGGGTTGGATTTTTCCGCTTATCCACAAAGTAAGGACGAGATGCACTACGTCGCCCAGTGGCGCACGCCCACCGTGGCCTGTTGCATCAGCAGTTGCTAGCGGTCAGACAGACGATTAATTATCTCGCGCAGCTAAAATAAGCCGACAACGCTATTTTCGCCAGGCGGCTTCTTTCATTTCGCGGGTCATTTTAACGTCGATACTCAGTTCGGCAGTTGGCCACAGCAGTAGGCGCGGCAGGCCAATCGGATCGCCGGACTCCTGGCAGTAGCCGTACTCCGCGTTTCTGATGCGTAGCAGTGCGGCATCGATTTTCAGCAGCAGGCGGCTTTCCCGATCGATCTGACGTAACAGCAGCCGCAGCTCTTCCTCGCGCAGTGCCTTGTCGGCCTCATCCCCCTGGTTATCCCCCCACTGCAGGCCGGCTTTCAGCTGGTCGATATGCACCAGCAGTTCCTGTTTATCCTGCTGTAAACGCCGCTGGAAAAACGCCAGCTGCTGAGGATTCATGTAGTCTGCGGGCGACATCGCCAGCAGCTTCTGCTCTTCTTTACTGCTTTGTGGCACGCTGGCCTCCGGAGTGATGGTTTTGCATGTTCAGGATTTCAGTCTGGCAACGCTTTTTGGCCAGGGATCGTTAAAGATCCCACCCTGCTGCCACCAGGCAATTTCCTCTTCGGTGAGAAAACAACGCCGCAGCGCCGAGACAAACGGGTCCAGCTGATCGCGCAGGCCAATGACCGTCAGGCTACAGCGCCGATCGCCAAAGCGCCCCGGCATGGCATCAATCTGCTGCTGCAAAATGCGCCGTTCATCGGCATTCAGCAGGCTGTTTTCATGCTGCAGCACGCCCGCTTTCCAGTAGCTGATAAATTCCAGGCCGATGCTGCCCGCTGCCTGATTCCACAGCAGCGCTAAATCGTCCCTACCCGGCAGCCAGAAAAAGCCCTTGCTGCGGTGGATGCCGGCACCAAGAAACTGCTGCCAGGTGTCCCACAGCCGCTGGGGATGGAAAGGCCGATCGTCCGTAATCACTCGCGATTCAATATCATAGGGGGCTGGCGTATCGCCGATCTGTTCCATTTCCTCTTCCAGTTCTTCAATCAGCCTGGCAACGCGATGAAAATCATAATTCGAATAGGACAGCAGCTCCTTGAGTGGCAGATTGCCCCACGGCAGCGCGGTGACGGCCACCGCAGGATTAACGGGATGTACGGCGCGGGCAATATCGAGCACGGAATCCGCACTCAGGCGATCAACTTTGGTCATCATCAGATGGCTGCAAAACAGGATCTGTCCTGCCAGCAGGTTTTCAACCCCGCCGCGGCGCTGCTCAAGATTGCGCTGCCAGCGCGGGATCAGCTGTTTACCGCCTTCGTAATCGCTTTGCAGCATGACGGCATCAACCAGCGAGAGAAATCCTTTCAGCTGAACCAGAGGATGATTGCGTAGGAGTTTAATCAGCGGCAGCGGATGGCTGCTGCCGGACGTTTCCAGCAGGATGAGGTCGGGTTGGCGATCGGCCAGCTGTTCCAGCGACTGAGCGAGTTTGTTTACCCCGGTCGGGCTACTGATGCTGTCGGCAGAAATGGAGATAAAGTTTTGCCGCTGCTGCCCCACCAGTTCGGTATTGGCAATTAGCACGCCGTCAACGTCCAGCTCGCTCATATCATTGACAATGACGCTGACGTTCAGCCGCTGATTCTGCGCCTGCATAAGTAAACTTTTCAGCAAAGTGGTTTTCCCTGCGCCAAGGAAACCGTTCAAAATGGTCAGGGGGATGCGCTGCATGATCCAGTCCGAAAAGATATTTTATTTAATGTTATAACATATCAATTAATCAGGCTACTCATATCATTAGCCCCCCGCTAAGCAGTAGGTTAAGAATAAGTAAGTTCGTCAGCCAGCCTGCCAATAATGACCGTATAAACTTCGCGACCGGCAGCGAAAACGTAGCTGTAATGAACCCGACGATCATCGTAGACGAACTTCTTGCGCCTCATACCATAATCGTCGAGCAAGACCTCTTCCTTGATATGCAATTATCTTCCCTCATACATCATCCATGCTATGCACCACCGATTGCACATTCGCGATTGAAATCAGCCCGTTCTGGCTAAAGGTCACGCACGAACTGAGGGGACCGCGAAGCGGCGCGAGGACCCGCCCGATCGAGGGCACAGCCGGTCAAGCCGATCGCCAAACGCCCAGCCATAGCTTCAGCCCCCAATCAAAATCAAACTGCCACCCACCGCTGCTCCCGCGAAGACCGAATCGCCGCATCAATCACCTGCTGGATCTCCATCGCATCACGGAACCCCGGTCCGCTGAACTCCCCACCGGCTACCGCTCGCAGAAACTCCGCAATCTCAATGGTCTTCAGATCGTTAAAGCCCAGCTGATGGCCCGGTGCCGGGCAGAAAGCGCCGTAAGGTTGCTGCTGTGGACCCGCCTCGATCTTCTGAAAACCGCGCAGCCCACCGGCAGCATCGTGGCGATAATAGTGCAGCTCGTTAAACCGCTCCTGAGTAAAATGCAGCGCCCCGCGCGTGCCGTAAACCTCAAAACCCAGCTGCATATTGCGGCCCATCGCCACCCAGCTGGCCTCGATGCTGCCCTTACATCCGCGCGCAAATTCCACGGTCATGCGAGCAATATCATCCACCTCAACCGCTCGCTGTTCGTGAGCGCCGGCCGATACCGGGCGCTGCTTAATGACCGTCTCCAAATCTGCCTGCACCGCCACCACCGGGCCGAGCAGAAAGCGCGCCATGGCCACAATATGGCTGCCGAGATCGGCCACTGCTCCTGCGCCACCAGCAGGATCAAGCCGCCATGACCACGGCGTCAGTGGGGAGGACATAAAATCTTCGGCGTGAATACCGCGAAAGCTGATGATATCGCCCAGATCGCCATTGTCGATCATCTCCCTGGCCAGCTTAATCAGCGGGTTCTTCAGATAGTTAAAGCCCACCTGGGTGATCACCCCCTGCGCCTCGGCGGCATCGGTCATGATCCGTGCCTCTTCGCTGGTCGGTGCTATCGGCTTTTCGCAGTGCACGTGCTTACCGGCTTTAATTGCTGCCAGCGCCTGCTCCAGATGGAAACGGTTCGGCGTAGTGATGGAAACCACGTCAATCTCCGGGTCATTAATCAGTGACTGCCAGTCGTCGGTGTGGCGGCGAAAGCCGAAGCGTTTTGCCGCGCGTTCTGCCGCAGCACCGTCCACATCAGCCACCGCAATCAGTTCCGGTACCGCATCGCCGGGGAATATGCCTGCGGCGGCACGATAGGCCAGCGCATGTGATAACCCCATAAATCCGGTACCGATAATACCAATGCCAGGCTTTTTCATTTCTTCGTTCTCCGTCAGGAATTAGTCAACGATTACCGGTTTGCCGCTGGCGGCAGAGCGCGCGGCGCACTCGGCCAGCTTCAGCGCCATCAGGCCATCAAAGGGGGTAACGGGGATGGCACGTTTGCCCAGCGCGGCCTGAATAAACGCATCCATCTCCAGCCGATAGGCCAGCTCATAGCGCTCAAGGAAGAACGCTTCCAGCGGGGCCTGTACTTCCGTGGCGGAGGCATTAAAGCGGCGTACGCTATTCGCTCTCTGATTATTGTTGAGCAGCATCCCGGCAGAGCCGAACGCCTCCAGACGCTGATCGTAGCCATAAACCGCCCGACGGCTGCAGTTGATATGGCACTGTCTGCCCGATGCGGTGGTCAGTTGAACCATCACCGTGTCGTAATCGTCAAACTCCGCCAGTTCCGGCTTCAGCAGGCGGCTGGCGCTGGCATACACTTCGACCGGCTCTTCCCCCAGCAGCCAGCGGGCCATATCGAAATCGTGGATCACCATGTCGCGGAAAATCCCACCGGAATGGCGCAGATAGTCCATCGGCGCAAAATCCGGATCGCGGCTGGTAATCACCACCTGATGCAGTTCACCAATTTCACCGTTGGCAATCGCCTGCTGCAGTTCGCTGGCGCTGGGATCGAAGCGGCGGTTAAATGCCACCATTACCGGGGCGTTAATTTCCTCAAGCTGACGGCAGGCATCGGCGGCGCGCTGTAAATCCAGATCGACCGGTTTTTCGCATAATACTTTTTTCCCCTGACGAGCAGCGGCCAGCATTAAATCAACGTGGGTATCGGTAGGCGTGGCGATAATTACGGCATCAACGTCACCATCGTTAATTACTTCCAGCGGGTCGGAGACGGCTTTTGCGCCATATAATTCCGCCAGACTTTTAGCACTGTTAATAAAAGGATCGGCGACCGCCACCAGCGTTGCCTGCGGGTGTGTGGCAATATTCGCGGCGTGGATTTTCCCGATGCGGCCAGCACCGAGCACGGCTATATTTAACATAGTCAGTTCCTGTAGAGGACGGGTAAGTGATTATTCGCCAGCTGTTAAACAGCGTGCGCGTTATTTATCTGTTGGTAATTAACAATTAAGTTCTCTTCCAGCTCGCCAGTGAAATAATGAATAATATTATTTACGGCGGAAACCGACATGCGCATCGCCGCTTCTTCGGTCAGTCCGGCGGAATGCGGGCTGAGGATCAGGCGATAAGACGCATGCAGCAGCGCCGAGTCGCGCGGCGGCGGTTCCTGACTGAAGACATCCAGTCCCGCGCCGCCCAGGCGGTCGTTTTTCAACGCGTCGATCAGCGCGTCCTCATCAATAATTCCGCCGCGTGCGGTGTTGATCACAATAGCCTGCGGCTTAAGCAGCGCCAGCTCACGGTGGCCAATCAGCGGTTTACTGTCGCTGAGCGGCAGATGCACGGTTAGCGCATCTGCAATTTTTAATCCGGCTTCCAGTTCGGTAATCCGCTCTACGCCAAGGGCATGGAAGATCTCATCGGCGACATAAGGATCGTAGGCCACCACGAACATATTGAAGCAGCGCGCCATTCTCGCCACTTCCCGGCCGATGCGACCAAAGCCCAGCACAAACAGCGTGCGCCCGGACAGCTCCATCGCCGAGAAGCTGTTGCGGCAGTTCCAGTTACCGCTACGCAGGTTTTCATCGTAAACCCGCACCTGTTTCGCTACCCCCATCAGCAGCGCAAACGTGTGCTCCGCCACCGACAGCGAATTGACGTCACCGACGATAGTTAACGGAATACCGCGCTGGTTCAGTGCCGCCACGTCAACCGCGTCATACCCCACGCCGTGGCGGGAAACCACCTTCAGCAGTGAAGCCTGTTCAATCTCTGCGGCGGTCAGCGGCTGGGTGCGCAACAGCAGCGCGTCGGCGCGATCGATAAACGGTGCATAGCTGGCAGTGCTGACTTCTTTCACCAGCTCGTAAGTGAAACCGGAGGTGTTTTGCAGAATGCTCAACCCGGCCTGATGAATACTTCCGGCAATCAGTACATGCGGCATCTCAGTATCCTTCCTGCTGGCCGTTAGTCTGCGGCGCAGCGCCGGTCAGCTGGCGAAAACGCGTGGCGCTGGCCGCAGCCGCACCGCGCAGCAGCTGGACGTCGTTAGAAACGGTGACCAGATCGAAGCCCCATTCCACCGCTCTGGCGGCATACTCCGGGCTGCCGTTATGCAAACCGGCGCGGATACCGGCGGCATGCGCCCGATCGAGCATGTGGCGGATGGCGTCGATGATCTCCGGCTCCTCGCGGTCAAAACCGGTGCGATAGCGGCGCCCGGTCAGCGCCAGAGTCAGATCCGCCGGACCAATATAGATGCCGTCCAGCCCCGGGGTGCGCACAATTTCCTCGATTTTTTCCACCGCGTCGGCGGTTTCAATCATCGCAAAGCACACCACTTCGCTGTCCGCATGCTGGCCGTAATCCGGTCCTGCGGCAAAAGTGACGCGCGTCGGACCAAAACTGCGGGAACCAAGCGGCGGGTAGCGCACGCAGGACACCAGCTGTCGGGCTTCCTCGCCGTTGTTGATCATCGGGCAGATGATGCCGCAGGCCCCGGCGTCCAGCGCTTTCATAATGTCGCCCGGCGACAGCCAGGGCACGCGCACCATTGGCGTCACGCCGCTGGCGCGCATCGCCTGCAGCATGGTGGTAGCCGTCTCGTAGCCGACCAGCCCGTGCTGAAGATCGATGGTCAGCGCGTCGTAGCCCTGTGCCGCCATAATCTCAGCGGTAAACGGGCTGGCGACCGACAGCCAGCCGTTTAGTACGCTGTGCCCTTCTGCCCATAAACGCTTAACGTTGCTGTTGATCATTGCGGTTTCCTTACAGGACCACCTGCGTCAGTTTGATATTCATATATTCGAAAATACCTTCCGCGCCGCCTTCGCTGCCCATACCGCTGGCTTTGATCCCGCCAAACGGCACGTCGGCTGACGCCAGTGCGAAGCTGTTGATGCCAACCATACCCGCCTGCAGCTGCTGAGAGACACGGCGAATACGTGCGGCGTCGCGGGTGAAGGCATAGGCGGAGAGCGCCAGCTCGCTGCGGTTCACCCGGGCGATAACGTCGGCTTCGTCAGTGAAGGTGGTGATGGCGGCGATCGGGCCAAAGTTTTCCTCGGCCAGCGCGAGCGCATCCTCAGGCACATCGGCCAGCACCGTGGGAGCAAAGTAGAAACCGGGTTTGCCCGCAATGCGCTGCCCGCCGGTAACCACGCGCGCGCCCTTCTGCCGCGCATCCTCGACGATGTTTTCAATCGCCTTTAGCCGTCGCGAGTTAATCAACGGGCCCATCTCACTGCCCTCATCCAGCCCGTAGCCAACCTTGATTGCCGCGGCACGACGGGCGAATCCTTCGATAAAGGCCTGCGCGACCGTTTCATGCACATAGAAGCGATCGGCGGTAACACACACCTGGCCACAGTTGGCGAATTTGGTCGGCACCGCCAGGTCCAGCGCTTTTTCGATATCGGCATCGTCAAAGACGATCATCGGTGCGTTGCCGCCCAGCTCCATACTGACGCGCTTCAGGGTGGCTGCTGAATCACGAATCATCTGCTGCCCAATCGCCGTGGAGCCGGTCAGTGTAACTTTACGCACAACCGGCGATTCAATCAGCGGCTGATAGGTATTCGCCGTGGGTCCAACAACCATGTTGGCCACGCCCGCCGGCAGTCCGGCTTTTTGCAGGCAGGTCATAATGATCATTGCCGATCCGGGTACTTCGCTGGAGGGGCGCAGCACCACGGTACAGCCCGCCGCCAGCGCCGGGGCCAGCTTGCGGGCAATCAGTACCACCGGGAAGTTCCACGCGGTAAAGGCGGCTACCACGCCCACCGCCTGGTGAGAAACTTCACAGCGCCCGCCCGGCACGCGGCTTTCAACGATGCGGCCATACACCCGGCGTGCCTCTTCGGCATACCAGGTGAACTGATCGATGGCCAGCGTCCATTCGCGGCTGGCCTGCGCCAGCGGCTTGCCGCTCTCCAGTGAGATAGTGCGTGCCGCCTGCTCGCGAGCCCGCTCCATTTCTGCTGCCACGCGGTGCAGCGTATCGGCCCGCTCCCACGCGGCCCGCGCCTGCCACGGCGCTAACGCGGCTTCCGCACTGGCAATTGCTTCCAGCGTATCTTCACGAGAAGCCGCGGCTATTTCACCCAGCCGTTCGTCGCGGCCCGGATCGGTGACTACAATGGTTTCACCACTGCTACCCTGTCGCCAGCCGCCGTTAATAAACTGCCCGTAGTCGTTATACATAGCCTGATCCTGTTTTCCTGCCGCCCTGACCGGGATCGGAGACGTTAATTCGGCGGAAGCCGTTGCCTGCTCACCGCCACCGTTTATTAACTTAATTGCAAATAAGAAAAAAACGCAATAAAAATTGCAACAACAAAATCAGCCCCGTTTACAGCGTTTTTTTCGTCAGAAAAATCAAATTAAAAGCATGATTGTTAACATTTTTAATAGGAAATAATCGCAATCACCCGGGATGGTTTTTACTATTATTCAAAAATAACGAAATGCGTAACTTCTGAGTCAGATCACGCTTTTAGAAATTTCAGTTGCAATGAAAATTGTAATGCAATTTTAGTTGCGATAGCCTGCGGTCAGAATCAAACGTAAGGACAGATGCCAATGGTGAGCCGAAAAGAAACAGACAGGAAAGATGCCCCACCGCCGCATAAGAACTATGAACAGGTGGTGAATGAAATCACCGCCCGCTATCCGCAGCTGTCGGACCGTTTTCAACAGGTGGCGCGTTTTATTACTCAGAATCCTAACGCCGTGGCACTGGAGTCAATTAACGCCATTGCCGCCCGCTGCGCGCTTCATCCATCAACGCTGGTGCGCTTTGCCCAGCACTTTGGTTACAGCGGCTTTAAGCAGATGCAGGCGGTGTTTCAGACCCGGCTGGCAACCACCGCGCCCGGCTATAACGAGCGCATTGTGGCGCTGGAAAACGATCTGCAAAAAAACCAGCAGCTCGGAAACCTCGGTTTTCTGCAGGATTTAGTGGTGCGTGATATCGCCACGCTGCAGGGCATGCTGGAAAGTGTGACGGCTGCCGATCTTGACCATAGCGCTCAGCTGATGGGCCGCGCCGACACGATTTTTATCGCCGGGCAGTTACGTTCTGAGCCGGTGGCCATTTTGCTGCGTTACCTGCTGACTATGCTGAACCGCAAAGTGGTGCTATTGGATATGTCCGGCGGGCTGGCCCCGCATATGGCGATGAATATGACCCCGCGCGATGCGCTGATTGCCGTCTCTTTCCGCCACTACGCTCAGGAAGTGGTACAGATCGCCGACATTGCCGGACAAAAAAAGGTGCCCCTGATTGCGATCACCGACAGCGTGCTGTCTCCGCTGGCGAAGGACGCTCGGGTGCTGTTTACCATCCCGGAAGAGGAATACAGTTTTTCCCGTTCGCTGGCCGCGCCGGTGTGCCTGGTTCAGTGCATCGCGCTGGCGCTGGCCGCCGAGCTGCACCCGGAAGAGGAACAGCCGCGTATTGCCACGCTAACCGAGCGCACGCAGATCCGCGAAGAAGGGAAAAAAAGCACGAATAAATAGCCGCAGTCCGCTTTAACGCTCTCCCTTTGGGGAGAGCTACGTTCGGATTTGCAACTAAAATTGCTTTATTGAATTTTTAGCAAATTAATTTCTATAACCAGCCTGATTACAGGCCCTACAGCAGGTAGAAACTATGTCGATCTATCGTTGCACCACTGCACAGGCGGTGGTCCGTTACCTGAGCAATCAGTTTATCCACGTAGACGGTGAAGACGTACCGCTTTTCCCCGGCGTTTTCGGCATCTTCGGCCACGGCAACGTCACCTGCATAGGTGAGGCGCTGGAAAGCGTGCAGGACGTGTTACCCACCTGGCGCGGCCAGAATGAGCAGTCGATGGCTTTCGCCGCCGTCGGCTTTGCCAAAGCGCGCCTGCGCCAGCAGATTATGGTGGTGACCGCCTCTATCGGCCCCGGCACCACTAACCTGCTGACCGCCGCCGGCGTCGCCCACGTCAGTCGCCTGCCGATGTTGATGATCTGCGGCGATGCCTTTGCCCGCCGCGTGCCGGACCCGGTAATGCAGCAGGTGGAGCACTTCAGCGACCCCAGCCAGACGGTCAACGATGCTTTTAAAGCGGTAACCCGCTTCTGGGATCGCATCACCTGGCCGGAGCAGATCCTCTCTTCGCTGCCGCAGGCGGTGGCAACCATGCTCGACCCGGCGGAATGCGGCCCGGCGTTTATTGGTTTGTGCCAGGACGTGCAGGAGATGGCGTTTGACTATCCGGAAGCATTTTTCGCCCGCCGCGTTCATACCATTCCGCGCCCTCGCCCCGATCGGCAACTGTTGGAACAGGCGGCAACTCTGCTGGCTTCAGCCCGGCATCCGCTGATTATCGCCGGTGGTGGCGTGCGCTACTCCCACGCAGAGGCTGAGCTGGAAGCCTTCGCCCGCCAGCGCGGTATCCCGGTGGTGGAAACCATCGCGGGTAAAGGTACCTTCACCCACGATCACCCGCTGCATATCGGCCCGGTCGGTATCCTGGGTTCGACGTCTGCCAACGCGCTGGCGGCAAAAGCCGATGTGATTATCGCCATTGGCACCCGACTGATGGATTTCGTCACCGGTTCCTGGACGGCGTTTTCACCCGAAGCGCGCTTTATTGCCATTAATGCCGCGCGCTTTGATGCCCACAAACACTTCTCGCTGCCGCTGGTCGCGGATGCCCGCGAAGGCATCCGCGAACTCAATGCCGCACTTGGCAACTATGCTGCGGATGCGGAGTGGCTGGACAGCGGTAAAACTGCCTTTGCCGCGTGGAATCAGCTAATCGCCGAACGCCAGCAGCGCACCGTAACGACGGGCGTGCCGACCTATGCGCAGGTGGTTGGCGTGGTCAATGAACGCGCCGCTACCGAAGACTACGTGATCAGCGCGGCGGGCGGCCTGCCGGGTGAACTGGTTAAGGGCTGGAAGGTGAAAAATCCCGGCACCTTTGACTGCGAGTTCGGCTTCTCGTGTATGGGGTATGAAATCTCTGCGGGCTGGGGCGCGGCGATGATGGAGCAGGATCGCGACGTTTTCGTCCTGATCGGCGACGGTACTTATATGATGATGAATTCCGATATCTACTCCAGCGTGCTTTCCGGACACAAGCTGATCCTGCTGGTGTGCGACAACGGCGGCTATGCGGTGATTAACCGCCTGCAAAATGCCAAGGGCGGTGCGTCGTTTAACAACCTGCTCAAGGACTGCCGGGTTACCGAACCGTTCCACGTCGATTTCGTTGCCAACGCGCAGTCGATGGGTGCCCTTGCCCGCAAGGTCAGCAGTCTGGACGAGCTGGCCGACGCCGTGGACTGGGCAAAGGCCAACGATCGCACCACTGTCATCTGCATCGACACGCATCCACACGAATGGACGCCGGGCGATGCCTGGTGGGACGTTGGCGTGCCGGAAGTCAGCCAGCGCGGAAGCGTGAATCAGGCGCGAGCCGAGCACGTGGCGGGCCGCAAAAACCAGCGCTTGGGTATTTAACTTCCAGCCAGAGGAATCAGAACATGACGTTGCACGCAAAACTGGGGATCGCCCCTATCGCCTGGTCCAATGACGACCTGCCGCAGCTCGGCGGCGACACACCGCTTTCCGTCTGCCTGGCCGAAAGCCAGCTGGCAGGTTTTGCCGGCGTCGAAACCGGTGGCAAGTTCCCGCGAACCCGCGCTGAACTGCAACCGCAGCTGGCGGAATATCAGCTCCAGCTGATCTCCGGCTGGTACTCCGGCACCCTGCTGGATAACGATCTGGAGAGTGAAATCGCTAAAGCAACCCCGCAGATGCAGCTGTTCAAGGCGTGCGGTGCGGCCTGCCTGGTCTACGGCGAAACCGCAGGCACTATTCAGAACCAGCAGCAGGTGCCGCTGAGCCAGCGCCGCAGGCTGACTGAGGAACAGATCCGCGAGTACGGCGCGAAGCTGAACCTGTTCGCCAGCTGGTGCAGTGATTTCGGCGTACCGCTGGCTTTCCATCACCATATGGGTACGGTGATTGAAGACGAACGCGATATCGATCTGCTGATGGCCGCCACCGGCCCGCAGGTGGGGCTGCTGTTTGATACCGGGCATCTGGTGTTTGCCGGGGTCGATCCGCTGAGCGTGCTGAGTAAGCATGGCAAACGCATCAACCACGTGCATACCAAAGACATTCGCGCGGACGTGCGCGCCGGGCTGGACTGGCAGCGCGACTCGTTTCTTGATGCGGTATTGAAAGGCGTTTACACCGTGCCCGGTGACGGCAGCATTGACTTCGATGCAGTTATCGCACGGCTGGCCGGTATCGGCTATCAGGGCTGGTTTGTGGTCGAGGCCGAACAGGACCCTGCGCTGGCTCCGCCGCTGGAATACGCGCGGATTGGCTATGCCAGCCTGAAATCTTCGCTCACCAAAGCCGGATACGCCATCGAGCCGCCCGCAAAGCGCTGAACGGCAGCAGAGAAATCACGACTCCATCACCGGCGGCACGTGCCGCTGACTGACGACCCGGCAGCCGGGCACTCTCCGGCTGCCGCTTAACCGGGCAGGATGATGCAACGATGATGAATATCGATAAAATGCAGGATATCACCGACTTCTATCAGGATTTTTTGCAGGCTATTCGCAGTATCAGAGGCAGCATGCTGCATCGCGAGGCGGAGAAAAAGCTGATGCTGCTGCGCTGGCTGGATGCCCGGCTGAAAAAACGCAGCTGCCGTTCGCACTGCAAAAGCGAAATTCTCAGTATGTATGAGGAAGTGGAGGCCCATCCGCCGGAGGTGCTGGAGCGCCGTATTCGCACGCTGTACGAGAACTGCGCCTGTATTCTCGCTCAGCTGCGCGCGCCCGCCGTACGCCGCTACGCCTGACTGACGGACACCCGTTCACACCAACGGTACAGCACGGGATGAGTTTGTCCCAATCCCATCGCTTATTGTCCATCAGGCTACTTATTGCGGTTTTCCCACCTCTCTATACTGGTGCGGTACGGCGGTATTCCGCTGCCGCTCAGATGGAGAGCCACCGATGAAACTCACCCAAATTCGCAATGCCACGCTCAAACTGGACTATGCCGGTAAAACCTTTCTGATTGACCCGATGCTGGCGGATAAAGGTGCTCTGCCCGGCTTCCCCGGCACCGCCCGTAGCCATCTGCGCAACCCGCTGGTCGAGCTGCCGCTGCCGGTTGCAGACATCATTAACGCCGATGTGGCCATCGTTACCCACACTCACGAGGACCACTGGGATGAGGCGGCACGGCGGTTGATTGCTTCGACTATTCCCCTGTTCAGCCAGAATCACCAGGATGCCGAGCAGATCCGCGCGCAGGGCTTCAGCGCGGTGACGGTATTGGACGATCGCACCGAGATTGGCGACATCAGCGTATGGAAAACCGACGGCCAGCACGGCAGCAACGCCGCCTACGCGCTGCCGCCGCTGGCAAAACGGCTGGGCAAGGCCTGTGGCCTGGTGTTCCAGCACCCCGAAGAACCAACGCTGTATATCGCTGGAGATACCGTCTGGGTTCCGGCCGTTGAGCAGGCGCTGGCAGCGTTCAAACCCGACGTGGTGGTGCTGAATGCCGGAAGTGCGCAGATTGACTGCTTTGGCGCAATTATCATGGGCGAGGAGGATACGCTGCGCGTTCACCGCCTGCTGCCGGAAAGCCATATTATTGCCAGCCATATGGAGGCGATTAACCACTGTCTGCTTGGCCGCCAGCAGCTGCGTGATTATGCGCAACGCAACGGCTTCGCCGTGGCAAACCGGGTCGCACGGCGGATGGTGATCCCGCCGCACCGCGACGGGGGGCAGGCACAGTATATTTCTCACCCTATTCCACAAACCACCCAGGACGAGCGCATCAACGCCCTGCTCGGCTATCTGCGCGGCAGCCTCGATCGCCAGCACGATCTCGATTCGCTGGCGGCACGGGTGATGATGAGCCGTCGCACCTTTACCCGCCATTTTCTCCGTGCCACCGGCATGTCGGTGGGCGAATGGCTCAACGCCGAGCGCCTGCACAACAGCCAGCAGCTGCTGGAAATGACCGGACATTCCATCGAGGCCGTCGCCGCCCTGAGCGGCTACCAGTCGGTGATTTCTTTCCGCCAGAGCTTTAAGCAGCGCTATACCGTCAGCCCCAGCGAATGGCGGCGTACCTTCCAGGGCGGCAAGTCTGAACCGTAGCGGACGCCCCTTCAGTAAAAAACAAGCTTGTGAGCCACCTCGCAGATCGACGAAAGTTCCAGGAAACCTGAAAAGTAATCGATTACATTCACTTGGGACAATAATGTAATCGATTACTTTTTAGGAAGGGGTCTGACGATGGTTTCTTCACTTACCGCTGGAAACGGTTCGCGGCAGCAGCATGTGATGCTGGTACCGCGGCTGTCATTAATGATGTTTTTACAGTTCTTTATCTGGGGAACCTGGTCGGTCACGCTTGGACTGGTGATGACCCGGCACAATCTCGGCAGCATCATCGGCGATGCCTTCTCCGCCGGGCCGATTGCCTCGATCCTCTCGCCTTTCGTGCTGGGGATGGTGGTTGACCGCTTCTTCCCGTCGCAGAAGGTGGTTGCCCTGTTGCATCTGGCCGGTGCGGTCATTCTGTGGTTTGTGCCGCAGGCGCTGCTGGCCGGGAACGGCTCGCTGCTGATAGCCCTGCTGTTCGCCTACACGCTGTGCTACATGCCCACCCTGGCGTTGA
This sequence comes from Erwinia sp. GW821-FHT03D09, assembly GCF_059420805.1. Taxonomy (NCBI): domain Bacteria; kingdom Pseudomonadati; phylum Pseudomonadota; class Gammaproteobacteria; order Enterobacterales; family Erwiniaceae; genus Erwinia; species Erwinia sp. GW821-FHT03D09. Next base: position 200,343 of record NZ_JBWKUK010000001.1, on the reverse strand, counting down.
CCAACAACATCGCCTTCCACAGCCTGAGTAACAGTGAGAAAAGCTTCCCGGTGGTACGGGTATTCGGCACTATCGGCTGGATCGTTGCCGGGATCTGCATCGGCGTTAGCGGCATCGCTGCCAGCACCGATATCTTCCGCCTCGCCGCTGCGTGTTCTGCAGTGCTGGCCGTCTACAGCCTGACGCTGCCGCACACGCCGGCTCCGGCTAAGGGCCAGCCGTTTGCTCTGCGCGATCTGCTGTGCGCCGACGCCTTCGCCCTGCTGAAGAAGAGCCACTTCCTGATCTTCGCAATCTGCGCCACGCTGATCTCCATCCCGTTGGGCACTTACTACGCCTTCACCGCTTCGTTCCTCTCCGACGTGGGCATTGCGGACGTCAGTACCGCGATGTCGTTCGGCCAGATGTCCGAAATCTTCTTTATGCTGATTATCCCGCTGCTGTTCCGTCGGCTGGGGGTGAAGTACATGCTGCTGATCGGTATGGCGGCCTGGTTCGTGCGCTACGCGCTGTTTGCCTTCGGCGTGAACGAAGAAACGCGCTGGCTGCTGTATATCGGCATTCTGCTGCACGGCGTGTGCTACGACTTCTTCTTCGTTATCGGCTTTATCTACACCGACCGCATCGCCGGGAGCCAGGTGAAAGGCCAGGCGCAGAGCCTGATCGTCATGTTCACCTACGGCATCGGTATGCTGCTGGGATCGCAGATTTCCGGCGCGCTGTACAACCAGTTAATTAACCACGGCGGCGTGCATCAGCCGGAAAACTGGACCACGTTCTGGCTGATCCCGGCGGTTGCCGCTGCGGCTATCGCGGTCATATTCCTCTTCACCTTCAAGTACAAAGAGCAGGAATAGTTTTTGATCACCTTCAGGAGTAAGCAATGAAAACATTAAAAGGGCCTGGCCTGTTTTTGTCCCAGTTTATCGGCAATATGCCACCGTTTAATACCCTGGAAAACCTCGCCAGATGGGCGGCGGGGCTGGGTTTCAGGGCATTGCAGATCCCCTGTAATCATCCATCGATATTTGATGTGGAAAAGGCAGCCAGCAGCCAGGACTACTGTGATGACATCACCGCACTGCTGGCGCGCTATGGACTGGTGATTAGCGAACTGTCCACCCACCTTGAGGGGCAGCTGCTGGCGGTACACCCGGCCTACGAACTGGCGTTCCGCGATTTTGCCCCGGCGGCGCTGCGTGATGATGCGCCTGGCCGCCAGCAGTGGGCAGCGGAGAAGATCCGGCAGGCGGCTGCGGCGTCGGAGCGGCTGGGGCTGAAATCCCATGCCACCTTCTCCGGCGCGCTGGCCTGGCCCTACTTTTACCCGTGGCCACCGCGCAAAGAGGCATTGATCGACGCCGCTTTTACCGAGCTGGCCGCCCGCTGGAAGCCGATTCTCGACTGCTTCGACCGCCACGGCGTGGATGTCTGCTACGAGCTCCACCCGTCGGAGGATTTACACGATGGCGTAACCTTCGATCGCTTCCTGGCTGCGGTCGATCATCATCCGCGATGCAATATTCTGTTCGATCCGAGCCATATGCTGTTACAGCAGATGGACTATCTGACGTTTATTGATCTCTATCATTCGCGTATCAAAGCGTTTCACGTTAAGGATGCCGAATTCATCCTCTCCGGGCGCAGTGGCGTTTACGGCGGCTATCAGCCATGGAGCGAGCGCCCCGGCCGCTTCCGCTCGCCGGGTGACGGTCAAATCGATTTCAAAGGCATTTTCAGCCGACTGGCGCAGTACGGCTATGACGGCTGGGCTGTGCTGGAGTGGGAATGCTGTCTGAAGGATGCAGAGAGCGGCGCACGGGAAGGCGCACAGTTTATCAGCGAGCATATTATTCCGGTATCCGCGCGCGCGTTTGATGACTTTGCCGCCACCGGCAGCGAAGACGACAGCATTCGCGCCATGCTGGGGCTGGATGCGGAGCCAAAAAATGATTAAGGCGGCGATTATCGGCTCGGGCTTTATCGGCCCGGCACACCTTGAAGCGATCCGCCGTCTTGGATTCGTGGAGGTGGTGGCCATCTGCGACAGCTCGCTGGAAAAAGCTCAGGAGAAAGCCAAACAGCTCAATGTGCCCCACGCCTATGGTGACGTGGCGGAACTGCTGCGCCACGAGGGATTGCAGGTGGTGCATAACTGCACACCTAACCATCTGCACGCGGCGATTAATCGGCAGGTGCTGGCGGCGGGTAAACATCTGTTCTCCGAAAAGCCGCTGTGCATGACCGGCGAGGAGGCGCGCGAGCTGGTGAAACTGGCGGAAGCGTCCGGCGTGGTGCACGGCGTGAGCTTTGTCTATCGCCAGTTTGCCATGGTTAAACAGGCCGCCAGCATGATCCGCCAGCAACAGCTCGGCAGCGTGTTTGCCGTTCACGGCAGCTATCTGCAGGACTGGATGCTGTACGACAGCGATTTCAACTGGCGCGTATCCGCAACCCAGGGAGGCGCATCCCGGGCGGTGGCGGATATCGGTTCCCACTGGTGCGATACGCTGCAGTTCGTTACCGGCCGACGTATCAGCGCGGTGATGGCAGACTTTTCCATCGTTCATCCCGTTCGCCGGGTGGCACGCGAGGCCGCTACCACCTTTGCTGCGGCCAAAGAGAACGAGGAATATGACGAGGTGGCGGTAGATACCGAAGACTTCGCGTCGATACTGCTGCGCTTCGATGACGGCAGCCGGGGCAGCCTGACGGTTTCGCAGGTCAGCGCCGGGCGCAAAAACCGGCTGGTGTTTGAGGTTAACGCCAGCGAAATGTCGGTGGCCTGGGATCAGGAAGTGCCACAGCAGCTGTGGCTGGGGCACCGTGACCGCCCTAACCAGACGCTGAGTGACGATCCTTCCCTGGTGAACCGCGATGTCGCCGCTGCCGTTCATTTCCCCGGTGGCCATATTGAAGGCTGGCCGGATGCGTTTAAAAATATGATGCTCAACTACTACCGCTTTATTCAGCAGGGTAAACAGCCGGGCGTGGATGCGGCAGGCTTCGCCACCTTCCATGAGGGGGCCAGCGTGCTGCTGATCGTGGAGGCGATGCTGAAAAGCAACCGCGAGCAGCGCTGGGTTGAGGTGGAAACGCTGGCATAAAAGCGTTTCCACCCGTGCGTCAGCGGAGGTCAGGGCAAATTTCGTGCCCTGACCTTTTGTAGCCGCCGTAGGGTTATGGCGCACGCACCGGTGTGCGCATCCTCGATATGTTCGCGCATCAGCGCTATCGCCCGTTCCTGCTCGCGGTTGTCTATCGCCGCCAGCTGCGCAGCATGTTTGCGCAATAATCGTGTCATCGTCTGCTCCAGCCCGTAGCTGCCGAGCGAAATGGAGATCGGGAAGGTCGTAAAAATCACCCCCATCCCGTAGCCTGCCGCCACGGTACCGGCGGCAAAACCGCGTTGTGTTTCGCTATTACCACCGGTTCGCTTATCGAGGTCATTGATCTCTCTCCAAAATTGCGCTCTGTTATCCCGCCGTGGTCAGGCCACTGTTCTATAGAATTTAAAAAGAGATAAATATGATGCAGTGCAAGTTTTTGGCGCACGGCGATGGTGCGTGGTGGGATTTCTGCCCGGGAGAAGCGGTGCCCGGCACAGCCTGCATAAACTGTGTTAATCTGTGCGGAATAACGATCAGCGTGGACAGTGATGGGATGTCGATTCAGAAAATTGCGCGCCTTGCCGGTGTATCCGTAGCCACCGTTTCCCGCGTGTTAAATAACCAGGGTACGGTCAAACCGCAGAATCGCGAGCGCGTACTTAGCGCAATCAAAGAGAGTAACTACCAGCCCAACCTGCTCGCCCGCCAGCTGCGCACCGCGCGCAGTAATATGCTGCTGGTGATGGTATCCAATATCAGCAACCCGTTTTGCGCCGACGTAGTAAAAGGCATAGAGGCCGAGGCTGAAAGCAACGGCTACCGTATTTTGCTGTGTAACTCCGGTTCAGACGTGAAGCGCTCGCAGTCCAGCCTGCAGCTGCTGTCCGGCAAAATGGTTGATGGGGTGATCACCATGGATGCCATCTCCGCCCTGCCGCAGCTCAGCACGCTGATTGCCGATGCGCCCTGGGTGCAGTGCGCGGAATATGATGAAGACTCGTCGGTTTCCAGCGTCGGCATCGACGATTACCAGGCATCACGCCATGTGGTCGGTCAGTTTATTGCAGGCGGCCGCCAGAACGTGGCGATGATCAACCACGATCTGACCTATAAATATGCCCGCCAGCGCGAACAGGGCTATCGCGATACGCTGCAGGAACATCAGCAGGACGGTTTTCCAGTGGAGTACGCCGCGGAATTGAGCTTCAACGCCGGTAAAGAGGCGATGCAAGCGCTGCTGGCACAGCCGCAAAGACCGGATGCAGTATTCGCGATTTCCGATACGCTGGCCGCCGGGGCGATTCGCGCCATTGACGAGGCCGGGCTGCGCATCCCGCAGGATATTGCCGTGATTGGTTTTGACGGTACCGAACTGGGAGAAATGACTTCGCCGCAGCTTTCCACCATCGAGCAGCCCTCGCATCAGATTGGCCGCCAGGCGGTGACATTACTGCTGAATAAAATTAACGATCCCTCCGGGCCGCCGGAGAGATCGCGGCTGGCGTGGCGTTTTGTTCAACGGCTTTCCAGCTAACAGGGGATCACCGATGCAAACAGACAACAGCACCCTCAGCGATATCAACCTTATCAGCGAGTGGCTTTCGTGGGATGAACTGCCGACGGCGGGCCGCTTTGATGCTGACCTGATTGTGCTGGCCGGGCATGCGGTGGTGCCGGCAATCTTTGGCGTACTGGAGATGGCCGCCACAACGGGCATTCCGCTGCTGTTGACCGGCGGCGTGGGGCACTCCACATCCTTACTGAAGCAGGCACTGGCTGAAAACGCGTTAACACGCCACACGACTTTCGACCAGCGCGCCGAAGCGGATGTTTTCTTCGCGCTGGCCACCGACTTCTTCGACATATCCCCTTCCCAACTTCACGTTGAGAACCGTTCGGCAAACTGCGGGCAGAACGCGGATTTTACCCGCGATGTGATCGCCGACCTGGGGCTGAAAGCGCAAAGAATCATTCTGTCGCAGGACCCGCTGATGCAGCGCCGCACCCGGGAAACGTTTGAGTTTAGCTGGCGGCAGCGGAAAATGAAGGCTGAGTTTATTAACTGGCCGGTCTTTGTTCCCCGCCTCGTCGCTGTTGCCGATAGCACGTTGATTACCGGCGCGCAAAGCGCAGGTATCTGGGATAACGCGCGCTTTGTTTCAATGGCGCTGGGCGAGATGCGTCGCCTGAATGATGATGCCAGCGGCTACGGGCCGAAAGGTGCCGGGTTTATCGGCCACGTTACTATCCCAATGGACATCGCAGCGGCGTGGCAACGAATGACACAAACGACGCTGGGCGAACTGAGCCGCCTCTGAATCACGGGTTTATTGCTGCCCATCGTTCTTAAAACGGGAGTGTTGACCTATTGAGCGGTACTCTCCGTTCGTGAGCAGCACGCCGGTTAATCCCCTTCGCTGCCGTCCAGCACGTTCAGTGATTCTCCGGTAGCGTAAAACTGGCCGCCCGCGACATAGTGCAGACTGCGAAAAGATGGATCGGCGCGATCGAAATGCCAGTGGCCGTCGCTGAATACCCGACTGTCGGCCCACGCCCCCACCACTTCGCCGATAAACAGGTCGTGTGCCTGCTGATTATGCGGTTCGTTAATCAAACGGCAGGCCAGCCACGCCGAGCAGCCCGCGACAAAGGGCAAATCGAAGCCATCGAACGAGAACAGCCCAACGCCGCAGTCCGCCAGTTTATCCGGTTCGGTAAACAAACTGTGGGTGCCGACGCTGTGGGTCAGCTTGATCTGCGCCACCGTGGGCACCTGGATAACGAAGGTTTCACTGCCTTCCACCAGCTGACGGGTTTTAGCAATTTTATCCAGCACCACCAGAATTTTGGCCGGAGAGAAATCCAGCCCGGTGGCCCAGGCGGCGGCCATCACATCTTGTACGCCATCGTGACGGGCTGAAACCAGCACCGTCGGTCCATGGTTAATCAGGCGGTAGGCTTTTTCCAGCGCTACGGGGGTAATAAATTCGTTCATAAATGATCTCGATGAGCATGATGTTACGAGGTAAAGGTCAGAATAAACCATCAGGTAGCTGCCTGTCGTGCAGGCGTACCAGGCGCAGCACAGCAGGATAAACAGGAACCGTTGCCGATTGAATTGCCGATTGAAACGAGATTCATTACGTCATTGATTGTTTCATCGCTAATCGGAAACTAGAATAGCTATCAGATACTTAACTTCAGGAACCGTTATGCGAAATATTAAAATTCACTCGGCCGAGGGAATTGAGAAGGCGCGGATCGCCGGAAACCTTGCTGCAAAAGTGCTGGCGATGATCGGCGAGCATGTTAAACCGGGCGTGACTACCGAGCAAATCGATGATATTTGTCACGACTATATTGTGAATACGCTGAAATGCGTGCCGGCCAACATCGGCTATCACGGCTACACTAAAACCACCTGTACCTCGGTCAATCACGTGGTGTGCCACGGCATTCCAAACTCGAAAAAAGCCCTGCGCGATGGCGATATCGTCAATATTGACGTGGCGCTGATCTGTGACGGCTGGTACGGCGACACCAGCCGCATGTACTACGTCGGCACCCCGTCTATCCGCGCCAAACGCCTGGTGGAAGTCACCTACCAGTCGATGGTTGCCGGCATTAAAACCGTCCGCCCCGGCAGTACTCTCGGCGATATTGGCGCGGCAATCCAGAAAATCGCCGAAGCCGCGGGCTTCAGCGTGGTGCGCGAATACTGCGGTCATGGCATCGGGCAGATTTATCACGATGACCCGCAGATCCTGCACTACGGTATTGCGGGCCAGGGGCCGGAGCTGAAGGCCGGAATGATTTTCACCATTGAACCGATGATTAATGCCGGTAAAGCGGCGGTCAGCGTGCTGGCCGATGAATGGACGGTCGTGACAAAAGACCGCTCGCTGTCGGCACAGTGGGAGCACACCGTGGCGGTCACCGAAACCGGATTTGATCTGCTGACGCCATGGCCAGACGGTACCGGTGAGTACGAAGCGATTTGCCCCCCTATTAATGAGATTTGCTCATAACTGCTATGTGGGTTGCCGCCTCAATCTCTGCGGCTAAATGGCCTATTATTGTCGGGTATCCGTTAACGGATACCCGATTTTCATTTGAGCAGAGGAATCGCCATGATTGATATCATTAAAAACGGCAGCAAAGCCCCCGCAGCCGGACCCGCCGACTATTTCACCGGTTCAGTCACCATTAATGCCCCTTTCCAGGCGACCGAACCTGCTCGTGTAGGCGGCGCGACCTCCGGTCAGGGCTGGGTACAGGAGTGGGATAAGGAAGTGCAGGCGATCGCCTGAATAAGCTTTACGCGCATAAAAACTACCGTTACCTCTGTAATCAGAGACATCTTATTTTTGATTCCCCCTTTCTGGGGCCGACTATCCCACAATCATCTTTTGCCATAAAAATTAATAATGGCCGGAAATAATGTCTTCGCCGTTATTATTAACATCTTTATCAATATAACAGCGGAATAGTTATGATAAAAAAACCTTACTGGCGGGAATATTTCTCGCCACATTAACCGGATATTTTGTAGCGACTTATAGCCACAAACTGCAGAACGTTGAATCCGGCGATCGTGTGGGAATAAGTATTGATAACAGAAACCTCGACTATATGCGCATCTATCCAAATACCGCAAAGTGCATTAATCTTAACTCCCCAGATAATGGCTATACGAATAACGCAATCGGCTTCCAGACTAAGTTGAATAACAAACCAATCCATTTAAGAGCGGTCTGAATTAACAATCAGCAGGACAAAACCATAGCTTCGGGATAAAATTATGCCGGTAACCACTTCACCTTATCTCTTACCGACTGGAAGGCCCGCAACCATGAGCACCCTGCCCGCTGTTAAAATACAATACTGTTCCCAATGCAACTGGATGCTGCGCGCCAGCTGGATGGCCCAGGAGCTGCTGCATACCTTCAGCACCGATTTGGCCTCAGTCACCCTGGTGCCGGGCACCGGTGGAATTTATGAGATTACCGTCAACGATGAAGCGATCTGGAATCGCAAAACCGATAACGGCTTCCCGGATGCCGCCGAGATTAAGCGCCGGCTGCGTGCTATCTGCTTCCCGGAACGCGATCTCGGTCATATCGATCAGCACGCCAAACCGGCGGAGTAATACGCAGTTCTGGCGTTACAGCCGGGTGGGTAAATACCCGGCTTGTTTAGGCGACCTTACATCATAATGACTGCCACCGCTATTACTACTGCTAATTTTACTGCTGCACTATCCCCTTACAATCGTCACCGTAAAGATCGACTGAGCGACACAGCTGGGTTTTAATGGCTTTAATTCGCTGTGGGTTTGGCTTAATCCCATATCTCCCTTCGCGATACATCGTAAATAAATTTTGAATTTCCCTCAGAATAGACATCCAGTATTTTACGCCACGCAATTAACTATTCCCATTTTGTTTCCGCCACACAAAAAGAAACCCCGCGTGTAATCGCGGGGTTGAGTATTGATACGGCAATAACAACGATTAGAAATCGACGTTTACGCCCAGCTGGAAGCTGCGGCCCGGCATCACGGCCAGCGCATTATCGTAGCCATCCTGCGCGGTATTTTCCGTCAGCTCGCGGCTGCTGAGGTAATCCCAGTATTTGCGATCGGTCAGGTTATACACGCCGCCGCTCAGCTTGACGTTTTTGCTCACGCGCAGCCATGCGGTCATATCCACCATGCCGTAGCCCGGCACGCGCATATATTCTGCGGTGGAATCGGTGATTGGCGTACCCACGTTGGTGTAGCTCTCGCGGTTGGTGGCTTCGGCCTGCTTGCCCTTAACAAAGGTGGCGGTCACCGCGGCACCGTAACGCTGGGCCGGGTCATCCCATGCCACGCCAACGATGGCTTTCATTGGTGCGACGCTTTCAAGATCGATGTACTTGTCACCGTTGTAGCTCGACTTCGACTGGCCTTTGCTGTACGCCAGGCCAAGGTTAGCGCTCAGGCCGTTAACTTCTTCAAACCAGGTACCAAAGTTAATTTTGGTGCTGATTTCACCGCCCCAGATATAGGCTTTATCACGGTTTTCAGCCTGATAGGTGGTGTAGATGTTAGACGGTACGTTAACGAACTTGTCCGGGTTTGCCGCACGACGGTAACGGGAATAGGCAATGAAGTTCTTATAGCTGTTGTAGTACAGCGAGGTGTTTAACGTCACACCTTCAACCGCTTCACCCTTCACGCCCCACTCGAAGTTGTTGCTGGTTTCCGTATCCAGATCGGTGTTGCCAATCAATGCATACTGCTGCGGGCCGGCATAGCTTGAACCCAGGTTCCATGAGCCGTAAAGCTGGCTGGCGTTCGGGAACTGCGCGCCGCGCTTGTACTGGATGTAGGTCATCAGGGTTGGTGTCAGATCGTAGTTGAAGCTGATTGACGGCAGCACCTGAGTATCTTTATTGGTTTTACCGTACAGCGTTTCCACCGAGGCGCCGTTAAGCGCGGTGCTGTTGGCGGTCAGATTATCCAGATTCTGCGGTTTGGTTTCCTGATGAGCCACGCGCACGCCGGGCACCACCGAGAAGTTGTGTCCACTAAGGTCAAACTGGATATCGTCCTGCACGAAGCCACCCAGTACCGTGGTGCGGCTGTCGCCCTGCGGCTTCATGACCACGCTGGATGGACCCGGTGCCGGAGACTGGCTGAACGGGCGTTCGGCATCGCTGACGCGGCCGTTCAGACCGGCGCTCAGGTTATGACGACCCAGAGCTTTCGCCAGTTGCGTTTCCAGACCGTAGGTTTTTACATCATAGTCGGAGTAGACGCGCTGCATGTTGCCAGTCATTTCATCCGGCATCAGCGTGTTGTCATGGGCTTCGGTCTTCTGCCAGTAGGCTTTGGTCGTCAGGCTGTCAACCCACTCGCTGGACGGCGTCCACTCATCCTTCACCGAAGCCCCCCAGCGGCGGGTATTGCTCTGCTGGTTGGCGGGGCCGAGGATCGCAGAACCGCTGCGGTTCCAGCTGTCGTAGTTGGTGTGCTTAACCTTGCTGTAGAAATCCAGCACGCCGGTAAATTTATGCTCGTCGTTCGGCTGCCAGATGCCCGAGGTTAACAGCGCATCAGAGTGCCAGTTAGCCGGATAGGCATCATGTACGCCGCTGTTGTTGCGGGTCTGCTGACCGTCACGGCGGCTGTAGGCAATCAGGCCGCGCAGGGTCTGATCGCCTGCTGCAGCGGTAATGCCGTTGTGCCAGCTGCGGCTGGAAGAATCGTAGTCGCTCTGATAGCCGAAATAAGTGTCTTTGCCCGGCTGTAGATAATCATCGGCAGATTTCGGCTGGAACGAGACGGAACCGCCCATAGCGTTGTTGGCGTAGGAGGTTTCCGTGGCACCGGCAACGATATCGATCTGCCCGTAGACGTAAGGATCGATGTAGTCGCGGCCAATCCCGAAGGTGTTCACGCCCGCACGGCTGGCGTAGCTGCGGCCAGTCGCATCCGGTTGTGGAATGCCGTCAACGTCCAGCGCCACGCGGTTGCTTTCCAGGCCACGAATGTTGTAACCGGTGTAGCCGCCGCGGTCGAAGCCGCTTTTGCCGTCGGAAGAACCGCCGCTGGAACCGGTGGCGCTGATCGCCAGCTGGTTGCGCATCACCGAACCGAAATCGTTACTGCCGCGCTTCTGCAGTTCGTCAGCGGTGATGGTGGTTTTGGTACCGGCGACTTTCTTAATCTCCGGCGCGGTCACGATCATGATCGGCTCGTTGTTTTTAACCGGTTTGACCAGATTCTGTTTCTGACTGGTGTTAGCACTGTTAGCCACGTCGTTTTGCGCAGCAGGCGCTTCTGCGGCGTTAACGGCAGCGGTAAAAAACGTTCCCATGACGAGAGATGTCTGCAGTAATCCCCTGCGGGATGAAAATTTGAGCATGTCAAATACCCTGATCTATTTTATTGGTATTTGCCCGGCATCGGCTTCCTGTACAAACGGGTGTGTAACGAATCTAAAAGGGTATTGCAGGTGAATCTTTATATTTTACGACATCATATATAAATGATAAGCATTATCAACATGAAATTAATAATTATTTGCAATTTTCCGCGGAACTTTTTCGCTGGCAAAACATTGCGATGTCATTGAAGTGTGCAATGGAGTCAGCATGGGGAGGGGCTAAAGTGGGGTTGAGCGACGAGAAATATTACATAATTAGCTGATTTACGTGATTTTCTCAGCTTGCTGAGGGTCAACACAACGAAGCCAGCGGCAAGGCTGACTTCGTGCGCACAATCGTGAGGCTGATTCTCAGCCGGGCAGGATTGGCAAATAATCAGGAGGCGGCGAAGTCCGTCAGCATCGCACCTTCCATGCGGTAGCGCACCCACTCGTCCTGCGGTGCTGCACCGATGCTTTTATAGAAATCGATGGCGGGCTGATTCCAGTCCAGCACGCTCCACTCCAGGCGACCGCAGCCCCGCTCTACCGCCAGTTTCGCAATATGGCGCAGCAGCTGTTTACCCGCCTTTTGTCCGCGAAAACGCGGCGAAATATACAGATCTTCCAGGTAAATACCGTTTTTTCCCAGCCAGGTAGAGTAGCTGGTAAAGAACACCGCATAGCCCGCCGGGACGCCATCGAACTCACAAATCAGCCCTTCCGATTTACTGTCATCGGCAAACAGCGTCTGTTCAATATCCTGCTGTGTGGCAATCACTTCATGCAGCGCTTTTTCGTATTCGGCCAGTTCGGCGATCATCGCGAGGATCAGTGCGGCATCGCGGCGTTCAGCGCGGCGGATAACAAGTTTCATGGTTATTCCCGTCTTACATTGAGTTGATGGCGGGCAGAATACCCGCTAATCTCGGATGAATGAAGTGCATTGTTATCAGTATATAGTGAATTTTATGCATCCAAATTTACGTAACCTCGACCTCAACCTGCTGCTGGTATTTGACGCGGTCTGGCGACACCAGTCGGTAGCTCGAGCGGCGGAGGAGCTGGCGTTGAGTAATTCGGCGCTTAGCCATGCGCTAAGCCGCCTGCGCCGCCATCTTGACGATGAACTGTTTTACCGGGTCGGCCACGAAATGCAGCCTACCCTTTTTGCCACCGCGCTGGCAGAATCGGTCAATAACAGCCTGTCGCAGCTTAATCAGAGCGTACAGAAACGCCCCCGCTTCGATCCGGCAACAAGCCAGCACGAATTCACCTTTGCCGTCACCGATTTCACCACCTTCAGTCTGTTCCCTGCGCTGATGGCGAAAGTCCAGCAGCTCGCGCCGTGGCTTCGCTTTCAGTTGATTCACAGCGAACAGAAAGTCGCGCTGCACGAATTAATGGCCGGACGCGTAGACTTCGCACTGGGATTCAGCGAGGTCCACGATCGTCGGCTGCCGGACATTGAAGAAATGGACTGGATGGAAGATGAATACGTCGTGATTGCCTCGCCGCGTTTTTTCCCCGCGGACAGGCCTATCGACCTGGCGCAGTATATCGCCGCCCGGCATCTGGTGGTCACACCGTGGAATGAGAAAACGGGGTATATCGATAGCGAGCTGGCGCTGTTGGGAATGGAACGACATATTGCTCTGCGGATGCCGTCGGTGCTTGGCGCGCCGTTTATCATCGCGCAAAGCCCACTGCTGATGACCATTCCGCGCTATGCCGCAGAGCGTTTGCAGCACAGCGTGGAGTATGCGATCCATCCGCTGCCGTTTGCCATTCCGCGCTACAAAGTGAAAATTTACAGCTGGCAGAAAAACAGCCAGCGCGATGCCTGCCGCTGGCTGCTTGAACTGCTGCGCGGGTTGAAAAATCAGCTCGCGTGAGTCAACTGCTGTGATTCAACGCTGTAGCGGTTTTCACGCACCGGCAGATCCAGCCGCTCGCGCAGCGTGGTGCGTTCGTCCAGCTGCCAGTAGCCGCGTTCGGTCAGAATTGGCAATACATAACGGGTTACGTCTTCCAGTGCCTCGTTCAGCACCGGACCGCAGATGATAAAGCCGCTGGCTCCGCCCTGCTCCACCCAGCGAATGAAGGTGTCCGCCACCTGCTCCGGCGTGCCGAAGAATTCACCCTTCGGTAACGTGGTGCGATAGGCCACTTCGCGCACCGTCAGCTGCTCCTCTTTCGCCAGCCGTTTGATTTGATCGGTGGTTGAGCGGAAGGTGTTCTCCCCCAGCGTGTCCAACTCCGGGAACGGGCCCTCGGGATCGTACTGGCTGAAATCGTGATGATCGAAGAAGCGCCCCAGATAGCTGAGGGCATCGTCCAGCGACAGCAGCGACAGCAGATAGCGATATTTTTCTTCCGCCTCGGCTTCCGTTTTGCCGACAATCGGCGTGATACCGGGGAAAATTCCCGGGGTCGGTTTCTGCTGCGCGCGGGCTTCAGCGTCCAGCTTGTGCGCATAGCTTTCTGCTTCTTCCAGCGTGCGGGCGTTGGTGAATACTGCATCCGCCGTTTTGGCCGCCAGCGCAATCCCGGTATCGGAGGCACCGGCCTGGAAAATGACCGGCTGTCCCTGCGGCGAACGCTGAATGTTCAGCGGCCCGGCCACCGAGAAGTATTCGCCTTTATGATTCAGCGCGTGCAGTTTCGAGGCATCAAAGAACACGCCGCTCTGCTTGTCGCGAATAAAGGCGTCATCTTCCCACGAGTCCCACAGCCCCTGCACCACCTGCAAATACTCTTCGGCGATGCGATAGCGCTCTGAATGCTGCGGATGCGCGCGGCCAAAGTTGCGCCCCGAACCTTCCAGCGGCGAAGTCACCACGTTCCATCCTGCGCGACCGCCGCTCAACAGATCGAGCGATGCAACCTGACGCGCTACGGTAAAGGGATCGCTGTACGAGGTGGAAATCGTACCGGCCAGGCCAATACGACGCGTCACCGAAGCCAGCGAGGACAGCAGAGCTATCGGCTCGAAGCGGTTAAGGAAGTGCGGCAGCGACTTTTCGTTAATGTGCAAACCGTCGGCAACGAATAAAAAATCCAGCCCGGCGTCTTCTGCCTGATGTGCCAGCTGGTGATACCAGTTAACATTGACGCTGGCGTCAGCAGGTACGTTATGGTGCCGCCAGGCGTTCATATGACCACCTGCCCCCTGTAACATCAGGCCGAGCTTAATCCGGCGTGCAATCTGGCTCATAAGCTAACTCCGTGGTAATCCGTCGTAATAAGATATACCTTCAGATTTCCATAAAATTGCCGCAGATTTAAATATCAATATTGGCTTTGCATTGCCGCTTTGTGTCTAATTCACTGGAAATATTGCCATGATCGTTCGTCCTCATCAGCACTGGTTCCGCCGTCTGTTTTCCTGGCGCGGCGCGGTGCAATCTCCGGTCACCGACCTGCACTATATGACGCCGGTCGTATCGATGTTTATCTCCTACACCTTCCTGTCGCTGGAGTCGCTGGCGGAAGAGCTGGAAGATCCGTTTGGCGTCGATGCTAACGATCTGCCGCTGAATGCCATCTGTAACACCATCGAACACACCCTGCGGGATATGAATAATGAGGCGCTGCCGCCGTCGCTGAAACCGGATGCCCGCTTCAATCTGATTTGATGCTATTGAGCAAGCTCTTATCAAACGAAACAGCGCGCAATGCGCTGTTTTTGCTCGAAGATTAGTGTTCGCTGACGCAGTGAACGGATTGATGGATTTCCATCATAAAAGCGGTCCCCCCCCAAAAAAATCCGCTGTTTATAGTGAAATATCGCCGCCCGGCGGCGACTCAATCCGCTTGATGCCCTACACATAATAATCAGGAGCTGCCATGTTTCCGTCTTCATTACCCAAGGCCCGTACGCTTGACCCGCACGCCGTACCTTCCCTGCGTTGGGGGATTATCGGCCCGGGCTGGATTGCCGAACGTTTTACCCGCGCGCTGAAAGAGTTCACCTCGCGGCAGCGGGTGGCGATCTCGCTCAACGTTAAGGGTTAAACCGACCGCCAGTGGCGATCGGTTGCTGTTATGTTTTACAGCTGCTCAACCTTACAGAAAGTACCGGTTTCCAGCGATTTCACCGCCGCTTCGGCAATCGCCTGCGCCTGAAGCCCATCGTGCAGGCCCGGCACGGATACCGCTTCACCATTCAGCGAGCGGACAAACGCATCCAGATGCAGGTAATAGGTCTCTTTCACGCGGTTGAACCAGTCGGCATACAGCGGTGGTCGGTTGATACCGGAGGTGCTGTACAGCGTGGCGCCCTGTGGACTTTGTGCCGCGGAGTCGGACATGCCTTGTGAACCCAGCACGGTGATGCGCTCGTCATAGCCATAACCGGTGCGACGGGTATTATCCAGTTGTGCCAGTGCGCCGCTGCGCATTTTCATCATCAGCACCGATGTATCCACATCGCCGAAACTGGCGATTTCCGGCATTGCCAGCGCCGATCCCATGGCACCAATAGTGTCCACTTCGTCTTCCGTCAGCCAGCGCAGCAGATCGAAAAAGTGTATTGCCTGGTCGCGCATCTGCCCGCCGGAGCTTTGCAGGTAGCTTAGCGGCGGCAGTTCAGAGGCGCGGCAAACCATCTGGATCAGTTCGGCTTTACCAATCAGCCCCTGCTGTAAATGCTGCTTAAGCTGGTTGTGGCTGGGATCGAAGCGTCGGTTGAAACCCACCGTCACCGGTACCGGATGGCGGGCCATTTCGTCTACCACCCGGCGCGCTTTTTCCAGCGACAGATCGATAGGTTTCTCGCAGTAGACTGCCTTGCCCGCCGCGGCCGACGCGGCCAGAAATTCGGCGTGTGATGGTGTGGACGTCGCGATAAGAATGGTATCGATAGCGTCACTGTTAATCGCCTCCGTCACGCTACCCACGCGCGCACCGTAGCGGCTGGCAATCTCATCCGCGCGGCTGCGATCCCGATCGGCCACCATCACCAGCTCAATATCCGGATGGGCCGCCAGGTTTTTAGCATGAACCTGCCCAATAAATCCGCTGCCCAGCAGGGCAAACTTACGTTTTTGTACCATTTCGCGACGCCTTTATAGGTTAAACATCAGTGTTCGATTGCCAGGATAGCGCCAGTGAATATACTGGCTGAATCGACTTTTTGATGGAATTCCATCATGCGGAGAAAAGAGTGAAGAAGATCACGCTGGAAGAGCTGGCCAGGCAGGTTGGCGTGGGAGTCGCGACCGTCGATCGCGTACTTAACGAGCGCGGCGGCGTCTCCCCGACCACAACCCACCGGGTATTACAGGCAGCAAGGGAAGCGGGTCTGAAGCGTATTTTGCCGGACGCACACCGCCAGCCGTGGCAGATTGCGCTGTTACTCAGCAGCAGCGATGCGTTTTTCTTCAGCCAGCTGAGTCAGGACTTCAGTAACCTTGCCGGCCAGCTGGGTTATGGCCAGGTGACGCTGCACCGCACGCTGATTGCCGAGGATAACCCGGAACTGCTGGCGGCGCAGATCGTCAAGGCCAGCGAACAGCGCGACGGCATCATTGTATTTGCTCACGAGCACCAGGCGATCTATGCCGCGCTTGAGCACTGTTATCAGCGCAACGTGCCGGTGATCACGCTGGCCACCGATCTTCCTGGGGCAAAACGCCTGTGCCATGTCGGGATTAATCAGCTACAGGCCGGGCGCACCGCCGGGCTGCTGATGGGGAAAATGATCAACGGGCCGGGCGAGGTGATTATCATCAGCGGGCGAATGGATTACCTGGCGCACCGGCAGCGGGTGGAAGGATTCAGCGCGGTACTCTCCAGCCAGTTTCCTCATCTGCGCGTGCATAAGGTGCTGGCCGCACTGGACGATCGCCAGCAGGTCAGCCGTTTGCTGGAGCAGCAGCTGTACGAGAGTAAAACCATTCACGGAGTTTACAACACCGGGCTGGGAAATCGCGAAATCGGCGAGGCGCTGGCACGCTATCGGCTGCTGAATAAAGCGGTGTTTATCACCCATGAGCTGTATCCCACCACCCGCGCGCTGCTGGCGCAGGATGCACTGGCGCTGGCGCTCGATCAGAATACGCGGGAACTTGCTCAGCGCTCAATGGCGCTGATGCTGAAATATCTGGAGCAGCAAAACAGGCCGGACGAGTACGCGGAAGGCAAGATAGAATTTGTACTGTATACGCGGGAGAACAGCCAGTGAACAACGCGGCAGCGTGATGCTGCCGCGTAGACTATCAGACTTCTTTCACGATCTGACGGGTCAGTTCGCTGCGGATATCGAAGCAGAGATTGCGCAGATTAAACTGATATTTTGGTAAGGCGATATCGTCAATGTCGCTGCCAATTTTGCCACGAATTTCCATGTACTTATTCAGCTGACCGTTAATGCGATCGAAACGCTGGCGGTACTGCTGATAAACCGTCACGTTGTAAGATTGCATCGCATCCAGCTCATCACGACACTGCCCTACGCGAGCATCAAATGCGCTCAGGGTTGGTTTTTCCACAACCGGCTGTGGAGGCGGTGGAGGCAGTGGCGGGGCAACGCGCGGTTGTGGATGAACAGCACAACCCGTGACTAAGAAAGCCATCATCAGCGCTGGAACTAATTTATTCATATCATCACCAGATTGCGTTCCTGCTTTCACAGGAGAAGGGGTAACAGTGCAAAATCCATCCGTTGCACACAGTTAAAGACCCGTAGCAGGCTTAGTTTTACTTTGCGATTTTCCACCTGCAAGGAAGCGAAGTGATAATAGCAAAAAATGTCGCAAATTATCTACTTACTCAACCTTAAAGCCGGTGGCTTTTTAAAAAATTCTGATACGAACTATCTTTGTTTGTTAATTCGCTTACTGGCGATACTTATGCGCAGGTGCGGGCAGGCCACCCTGTTAGCCGGTATCGTTCTTTTGAACGATAGCGCTCCGCGCGTTTGAAAATCGATACTGCACGAAATGCTCCGCAGGGAACGCCATCATGCAGAAATCCCCCGCTCTCCCATCGCGACGGCTACTGTCCGCTATTGTCGCCTTTGCCGCACTTGCCCCCGGGGGCCTGATGACCGCCCCCGCTATTGCCGCACAGCTGTCGGTGCAGCTACATCTTTCTCCTTCTTACATCGGTTTTCTGTTCTCAACGGAGCTGGGCGCGATGAGCCTTGCGACGTTCCCCGCCTGGTAACGAAGAATATCGCCGGGCCTTATATGCCCGGGCTGCTGGCGGCGCTGGCAGTGCTGCTGTTCTATACCGGACAAAGCGCCGTCTGGGCATTTAGCGGAACGATTGCGGCAGATGCCGGGCTGGATCGTATTCACAGCGGGCAGATACTGGCGGTTGCTACGGTGTTCGGCATGATCGGTGCCTGCATCACTGCAGCACTGTCTTCACACAGCCACAGCCGGTTTTTATTACGGCTGGGATACGTATTATTACTGGTGGGGATTGCGCTGTTCAGCCATCATCCGCTCAGCGTACGATTCGCACTGGCGGCGGTGCTGTTTGAGTTTTCCTGGATTTTCGTCCTGCCGTTTATTCTGTCGCGGGTGGCGGCGTTGGATAACAATGGTAAACTGATGAACGCGATCAACCTGGTTATCGGCGGCGGTCAGGCGCTGGGGCCATCAATAGCCGGTTATTTGCTGGAAAATTCCGGCGGTCAAACCGGTACTATGCTGCTGACGGCAGCCCTGTCGGTGGTGCTGTCGCTGGTGTTCATCTCGCTGGCTGTATATCACCAGGCGAAAAAAAACCGCCATCTTTAAGCCGATGGCGGTCGATCACGGTGAACAGTGAAGCGTTTTTTTTAAATCAACCGCAGCACTGTTCACTCATCCGCGCAGGATTTACATCTGCACCAGATTGTTGATTTTTACATCCGGATTCACGTCAGCTGCATAGTCAACGCCTTCCAGGCCGAAACCGAACAGGTGCATAAACTCGGCTTTATAGCCAGCAAAGTCAGTCAGCTCGTTCAGATTTTCGTCGGTCACCACGGACCACAGGCGGGTAACTTCTTCCTGCACTTCCGGTGCCAGCTCTTTATAGTCAGCGCGCAGGCGCCCTGTTTCATCCAGAATCGGCGAGGCATTGTACAGGCTGTCCTTGAACAGGCCGTAAACCTGCTCGATGCAGCCTTCGTGGGTGCCTTTCTCTTTCATGACTTTAAACAGCAGTGACAGATACAGTGGCATCACCGGGATCGCCGAGCTGGCCTGAGTCACTACCGCTTTCAACACGGAAACGCGCGCATCGCCTTTACCGTGAGCGGCCAGAGTGTCGCGAAGAGTCAGAACGCGCTTGTCCAGATCCTTTTTCGCTTCGCCGATAGAGCCGTTCCAGTAGATATCGTGGGTGATTTTCTCGCCCAGGTAGGTGAACGCGGTGGTTTTCGCGCCGTCAGCCAGCACGCCCGCTTCCAGCAGTGCATCGATCCACATCTGCCAGTCTTCGCCACCCATGACCGCGACGGTGCCGTCGATCTCTTCCTGAGAAGCCGGTTCCAGCGCCACATCGTTAATGGTTTCTTTATCGGTATTCAGACCGCGAGTCACCAGCGATTTTCCGATTGGTTTCAGGGTCGAATTGAACACTTCACCGGTGGTTGGATGGGTACGACGCGGTGCAGCCAGGCTGTACACCACCAGATCAACCTGACCGAGATCCTGTTTGATCAGTTCAATGGTTTTTTGTTTAACGGCATCAGAGTAAGCGTCACCGTTGATGCTTTTCGCATACAGGCCTTTCGCGGTGGCAAACTCTTCAAACGCGGCAGAGTTATACCAGCCGGCGGTAGCAGGCTTGCTCTCTTCGCCCGGACGCTCGAAGAACACACCCAGCGTGTCTGCATCGCAGCCGAAAGCCGCAGAAATGCGCGCCGCAAGCCCGTAACCCGTTGAGGCACCGATCACCAGAACTTTTTTCGGGCCGGAAGCAATTGCGCCCTGAGCCGTGACGTAATCAATCTGTTTTTTGACGTTAGCTTTACAACCCGCGGGGTGGGCAGTAACACAGATGAAGCCACGGATGCGTGGTTTAATAATCATGTAGACCTCAATGTAGAAACTTTTCGTTAAGTTTTTCATTAAACTAAAAACTAAGGGCGCTAGAATACCGCTTCTGCCGTTCCAGGCAAAGCCCAGATGCGTTCTTATCGCCCGACCGCCGACTCTGAATGCGGTGATTGTTTACTCTTTGAGCGCTATTGCAGCAGTAGCAAGGTACTTCGCCATTTCATCCGGCGGCACCATGCCACCGCCGGTGGCCCATACCAGATGTGTTGCGCCGGACATCGCCCGAACTGAAATCCCCTGTTTTACCAGTTGTTCAGTCTGCGCGGACAACCGCCACGGGCCAGCCATACCTGCCAGCGCCGAGGGTTCAAGCGCCAGCTGCTGATGGCGATACATTAGTCCCAGCAGCACGTACATCTCATCGTCACTGAGAGTATAAAATGCGCTCAGCAACCGTTCCATCGCCCGGCCAACAAAACCGGAAGCGCGCCCTACGGCCAGCCCGTCTGCCGCCGTAACGTTATCAATCCCCAGATCCTGAACCGAAATTTCATCATGCAAGCCGGTGTGCACGCCCAGCAGCATGCAGGGAGAGTGCGTTGGCTCCGCGAAGATGCAGTGGACGTTATCGCCAAACGCCAGCTTGAGACCAAACGCTACCCCGCCGGGACCGCCGCCAACGCCGCACGGCAGATAAACGAACAGGGGATGTTCACTATCAACAATGACTTGCTGCGCAGCCAGCTGCTGCTTAAGTCGATCTCCCGCCACCGCATAGCCCAGGAAAAGATTGTGCGAATTTTCATCGTCTATAAAGAAACAGCGCTCGTCCGCTGCCGCCTGTCGTCGCCCTTCCGCCACCGCCACGCCGTAATCCTGATCGTACTCCACCACGGTCACGCCGTGGCTGCGTAGCTTCTGCTTTTTCCATGCGCGCGCGTCAGCAGACATATGAACAGTAACGTTGAATCCAAGCGCGGCGCTGATAATACCGATCGACAATCCAAGATTGCCGGTGGAACCCACCGCGATACGGTGCTGGCTAAAGAACTGGCGAAATTCGGGCTGTGCCAGGCGGGCGTAATCATCCTGTTGCGTCAGTAATCCGGCCTCGATCGCCAGCTTCTCCGCATGCGCCAGCACTTCATAAATACCACCGCGCGCTTTGATCGATCCGGACACCGGCAGATGACTGTCTTTTTTCAGCCACAGTTTCCCCGCCAGCCGCTGGCCATAACGCACGTCTAACACCGGTTGCAAAACAGGCAGTGGGCAGACTGGGGATTCAATAATACCGCCGCTCGCCTGAGTTTCCGGGAAAGCGATCGTCAGCCACGGAGCAAAACGATCAAGCCTTGCCGCTGCATCGGCCACCTGTTCGGCACTCAGACCCACGTAGGGATAACCGTTCTGCATACTGGTGTAGTGAGGATTGAACCAGGTTACTGGTTGTAGCGCGCATAAATCATTTAGCAGTGGAAAGTCCTGCTTAAGGCTTTTAACGTCCGATAACATAGTTTCTTCTCCTGAAGACGCGTGGCCGGTTACTCAGTTCATGTGTTCCGGGGATGCAGACGGGCGCAAACATCAAAGTATGATCGCATTCAAATTTCTGAAAAATATAATAAAAATAGCAATATGCAGTTTACATGCATAACTATCAGCTGAAAACCGCCCGTTAAGCAACTCTGCCTGTACGCCGAGGGTAACTATGCAGTTTCAGGCGGTTTTTTTGCACCAAAACGAAGCAATTTACAATTATTTAATAAGTTTGAAACTTTTTTTTGGTGTTAAATTGATGGCAGCTCAGTGAGATGTCCTGAGCAATCCACGGTAATTAGTAGTTATAACTAAGCATCGCGCGCCGGTGTATTAATCATCACCGACAAAGCGGAGCTAATAAAATAAAGGTTTGTTATGGAAAAGCTATCTTACGTATCTGAAGGCAGCAAGACAGCCTGGTCAACCTACCTTCAGCAAATTGATCGCGTGGCCCCCTACCTTGGTGAACTGTCGCGCTGGATTGATACCCTGCGCCATCCCAAGCGTGCGCTGATCGTCGATATTCCCCTCCAGATGGATGACGGTACCATTCGTCACTTCGAAGGCTTCCGCGTGCAGCACAACCTCTCACGCGGTCCGGGAAAAGGTGGCGTGCGCTACCATCCCAATGTTGACCTGAATGAAGTGATGGCGCTGTCCGCCTGGATGACCATTAAATGTGCCGCGGTCAACCTGCCTTATGGCGGCGCAAAAGGCGGCATTCGCGTCGATCCTTTCGCTCTGTCCGAAGGAGAACTCGAGCGCCTCACCCGTCGCTACACCAGCGAAATCGGCCTGATTATCGGGCCGCAGAAAGATATTCCCGCACCCGATGTTGGTACCAACGGCAAGGTGATGGCCTGGATGATGGATACTTACTCCATGAATCACGGCACCACCATTACCGGCGTCGTGACCGGTAAGCCGATCCATCTTGGTGGCTCCCTGGGCCGTGAAAAAGCGACCGGACGTGGCGTATTTATTACCGGCCGTGAAGTAGCCCGCCGCAGCGGCATCGAACTGGAAGGCGCAAGAATTGCCGTACAGGGCTTTGGTAACGTTGGCAGCGAGGCCGCGCGCCTGTTTGCCAGCGCCGGCGGCCATGTAGTGGCCATTCAGGATCACACCGCTACGCTGTTTAACGCGCAGGGTATCGATCTGGCTGCCCTGACCGAATGGCAGGCCACCCATAAGAAAATTGCCGGCTTCACCGGGGCCGATGTGATTAGCGATGACGCTTTCTGGGATGTGGAGATGGATATCCTGATCCCGGCCGCACTGGAAGGGCAAATCACCCGTCAGCGCGCCGAGAAGCTGCAATGCCGTCTGGTGCTGGAAGGCGCTAACGGCCCAACCTTCCCGGAAGCGGATGATGTACTGGCCGAACGTGGCGTAACCGTAGTACCGGACGTTATCTGTAACGCCGGGGGCGTAACCGTCAGCTACTTTGAGTGGGTGCAGGATATGGCCAGCTTCTTCTGGAGCGAAGACGAAATTAACGAGCGCATGGATAAAATCATGACCGAGGCGATGATCCACGTCTGGGACAAAGCGCGTGAGAAAGAGTGCAGTCTGCGTACATCGGCCTATATTGTGGCCTGTGAACGTATTCTGATGGCGCGTAAAGATCGCGGTATCTATCCGGGCTGATTTATCAACTTTGGGGCGGTTTCCCGCCCCTGTTGAGCCATCTGCTTCATTTCAGCACGGCAACTCAGGCCCTTCCCCTCTCAATTATTCGCCGATGGTTCCTGTTTACCAGGCCGGTGTTGCTATGGCTGCACTGCTGCACGGTGAGGGGTTTCGTCGCTTTGGCTACATGAAAGGCCCGGATACCGACCCCAGCCAACTGTTACGCTTTGACGGCTACCGTGACCGTCTGCTGGAACTGGGCGTTGATGAAGCACGAATCACGATGCTGCATGCCAATCACTATCAGCGAATCAGCGGCTATCATACCTTCATCAGTTATTTACGTCAGGCCAGCGCAGACCGGCGGATTGATGCCCTGTTTTGTGAAAATGACATTCTGGCCATCGGGGCAATTGAGGCCTTGCGGGCAGCCGGCCCCTCACATTCGGTTGGCATTGTTGGCTTTGACGGTATTGAGCTGGCCGCATCCGAAAGCTATTGCCTGACAACCTGCGGTCAACCCTTTTCCGAACTGGTACCCGATGCGGTGCGTCGTCTGACCTCACCCTGGAGTGAAGAAAACAACACGCTTTATCCCGGCAGGGTTGTACTACGCGATTCACATCGCCGTCATCGATGATAGGTAATGATGTTTTCTATCATCACCTATCATTCAGGCGATAACGCCATGGCAAAACATGATCTACTTCAAAGAAGTTATATTTCATTTATATATTAAATGGAATTTAAATTCCTTTAACTTTAGGCTGTCTCCATTCGCAGGCCGCCAGACGTCAGTTAATGATGGAAGGCAATGGATGATGTAAAGCCATCAAAACTATCAATTTTTATTGATAGATATCATTCAGCCTCGTCGCGCATTGAAGCAATCAGAATAAGAGATGACCGATGAAAAAAGCTTTGCATGGCGTTTCCGTTTTACATTCTAACGCGGTCACCCAACTGCGTATCGCCCATGCAACCGGCTTTGATGCACTGGAACTGCTGCCGGAACACCTGTTCCGTTACCTGGAGCACGGCGGAACGCTGGAGATGAACGCGTCCAGCGCAACTATCAGCCGGGTGAAGGTGAGGTCGATATCGATCGCTGGGTGGCTGCGGTTAACAAAACCGGCTACAGCGGCGTATGGTGCCCGGAGCTGCTCAGCCCAACGCACTGGGAAGACGATCTGTGGCAAATCGCCACAGATTCAATGGACAGCCTGACGGCATACACCAGCAAGTACGGTAAGAGATAAACAAAACCGCCCTCTTGACTGGCGTGGTGCTGACCAGCACAGCCATGCCGGATAAGAAGGGAGGTGGATCATGAAGTAGGGTTGGCAAGATGACTGGCAGGTTCCATGCGGAACCTGCCCTTTTTTTAGGCGTTTTTAGCCGCTTCTTGCGCCGCCTGATAACGCTGCTTAAAGGCTTCGTTCTCTTCCACCAGGCGCAGCGCTGCTTCAATCAGCTCGTTCTGCACCAGAGTGGTTGCGCCACCGCTGGTTACCCAGTGAATATACATCACGCACAGCGCGGCAACCTGCAACGCCTCTCCTTCCTCATTTTCGCCGTCAAACTGATACTCGGCCAGTGACCAGTCGTAGACGGCGTTGACGAAGGGCATATCACCGCTTTCGTCCAGCGCAGGCAGCGTGTTAAACAGTTCAACCATTTCCGGCGTTGCTTCATAGTTCTGGCGGCCAATTGCATCAAGTTTGCGGCCATGTGCACGGCTTTTATTGGCCTGTTTCGCTTTTTCTTTCGCGCGTTTTTTACGCTTATCCTGTTTTGTACTCACGGTATTCTCTGCATGCGGAATGGGATGGGCGGCAGAATAGCACAGCGCGACAACGTCGCCGATATTATGCGGCAGGAAATGCGCGATAACGTACCTGCGAAGGATGTTATGGTGAATACGCGTTGCAGAAAGCCGGAAGCAGACAAGGCTGTCCGGGGATAATCAGGCGAATCCAGGCAAAAAGGAGCTGTGTATGTTGTTTAAAGTAGAAATGGCTGTCAATCTGCCAGCGTCAATCACCAAGGCCGAAGCCAGCGATATTAAACAGCGCGAGAGAGACTATTCACACAGGTTACAGCGAGAGGGTAAATGGCGCCATCTCTGGCGCATTGTGGGCAGCTACGCCAATATCAGCATATTTGACGTAAGCGATGCTGAAGAATTGCACGAACTGTTAAGCGCACTGCCCCTCTATTCCTACATGCAGATAAACGTGCAGGCGCTGTGCCGCCATCCCTCTTCGGTTTATGACGACGATCGGTAACGATTGCACACTTACCCGAGTCAGAACTTACCAATTAGTAGCGAAACCAGACCGGCCGCAATCAGTGGTCCTACCGGAACGCCGCGAAACGCCAATAATGGTGCCAATCAGCAGTCCGCCGACGATAGTCGGCTGGCTGCTCATCAGCATGACGCCGCGCCCACCAACCCATGAAACAAAAATTCCCACCGCAATCGCCAGCGCTGGCACTTTGTACGCTGGCGGTGGCACTGTATGCCTGGCTGCAACGGCGGACCATTGCTGCCAGGCTGGTACAGCCGTAATCAGGCAATGCTGTCAATCGCGGCCTGCAGGCTGACCTGCGGGCCGCTCAATACCGACAGCGTGGTATGGATTAACTTTTCGGCTCCGCTCATGGAAGCCTGAGCCAGAACAATACAGCCGAGCGCGCATTCCGGCCGCTGGCGAATATAATCGGCGATAACCTGATGATAACCGGCAATATCGCCCTGATTAAACCACGCCCACGCACGCGGGATCAGCTCCACCACCAGGCGCTCACCCGGAATAAAGGCGCTGAACAGTCGGGTCGTGGATTCAAGTGTCGAACTGGCAGTGCAGAGAACCAGGATCGTACCGTGATAGCGTGAGGACACTTTAGCGAGGGTAGCATCAACGCGCAGCACCGGCTTGCTGAACTCGGTTTCAAAGGCCGCCACACCCAGTGTGGTACAGGTGACGATCACCACGTCCGCCTGTTCACACAGTTCGCTGATGGCCTGCCGGGTTGCCATGGTAATATCGGCCGTCACTTCATTTTGCGCGACCGCGCGCTCAAACAGTTCGTTTTCTACACGGTGCAGTAGTTCAACGTCCGGGTAATCCAGCGCCAGCAGAGCCTGTTCAAAAACGTCAATATTGCTTCTGGCCGCATGCAGACAGGCGACAATGGCCATATTTCCCTCCGGGAATGAGTATGGCGACGCTTTTCGCGCCGCCGTTGCAGGTGCTATTTGAGCCCACGATGGTGCAGCATCGGTTCGATTTGCGGTTCACGTTCCAGCCAGCGGTGGAACAGCTGCTGCAAATCGCTGCTGTTGCCGCGCGAGAGGATCATCTCGCGGAAACGCTGCCCGTTTTCCGCGGTCAGCCCGCCGTGCTGCTCAAACCAGGCGTAACCATCGTCCGCCAGCATCTGCGTCCACAAATAAGCATAGTAACCGGCGGCATAGCCGTTGCCCCAAATGTGCTGGAAATAGCTGGAACGATAGCGCGGCGGCACCGCAGGCAAATCCAGCCCTTCCTGCTGTAGCGCCCGTTGTTCAATAATGTCAGCCTGTTGCAGAGGTTCATCGGCTGCCAGCAGGTGCCAGTGCTGGTCAAGTAACGCCGCCGCCAGCAGCTCGCTCATGTCGTAGCCTTTATTGAATTTGCTGGCAGCCTGCATCCGCTGACGCAGAGCGGCGGGCATCGGTTCGCCGGTTTGATAGTGGCGCGCGTAGTGGTTAAACACCCGATCATTGCTGGCCCAGTGTTCGTTAATCTGCGACGGAAACTCGACAAAATCGCGCGGCGTATTGGTGCCGGAAAGGCTGGCATAGCGCTGTTCGGCAAAGATGCTGTGCAGCGCGTGGCCGAATTCGTGGAACAGCGTGATCACATCATCCCACGAAAGCAGCGCCGGATGCCCTTCCGCCGGTTTAGTGTAGTTTGCGACGTTGTAAATGACCGGTTTTGTACCCAGCAGTGTGGATTGCTCAACGAAGTTGCCCATCCATGCACCGCCGCCCTTGTTATCCCGGCGGAACCAGTCGGTATAGAACAGCGCCAGCGGGCTGTCGTCTTTATCCAGTACTTCGTAAACCCTGACGTCAGGATGATATACCGGGATATCCGCACGCGGTTTGAAGGTGATGCCGAACAGCTCTGTTGCGGCATAAAACACGCCGTTTTCCAGCACACTGTTCAGTTCAAAGTAGGGATTGAGCTGCGCGTCATCCAGGTCATACTGTTCACGGCGAACCTGCTCGGCGTAGTACAGCCAGTCCCACGGCGCGAGGTTAAAACCGCCATTCTGACGGGTAATTATTTTCTGAATATCGTCGGCTTCACGCTTTGCCCTGGTGCTGGCCGCCGGCACAATCTGGCGCATAAAATCCAGCGCTGCCTGCGGGGTTTTCGCCATCTGATCCTGCATTTTCCAGGCGGAAAAACTGTCAAATCCCAGCAGTTTCGCCTGCCGGGCGCGCACCTGCGCCAGTCGGGCTATCACCTCACGCGTGTCGTATTCATCGCCCTTCTCCGCCCGCGTCCAGGCGGAATTAAACAGCGCCTGACGGGTACTGCGGTCGTCGATGGCCTGGAGCGCAGGCTGCTGCGTGGTGTTTTGCAACGCCAGCAGCCACTGAGCAGGCAGGCCGCGAGCCTCTGCCGCAGCACGGGCCACGGCAATCTCCGCCTCGCTCAGTCCGGCAAGCTGCTGGCACTCGGTCACGGCCAGACCTCCAGCTTTGGTGGCGGCCAACAGCCGACGGGTAAAGCGGCTGCTGAGCGTTGCCGACTCCTGGTTGAGCGCTTTCAGTTCGGTTTTTTCCGCGTCGTTCAGCCGTGCCCCGGCCAGCTGAAACGCCTGCCAGGTTACCTCAACCAGCCTTAACGATTCGTCATCCAGCTCAAGCTGATAGCGCTGCTGGTACACCGTATCCAGCCGGGTAAAGAGCGCAGCGTTGAGGTGAATATCATCATCCAGCGCGGCCAGCCTTGGGGAAATATCCTCGTCCAGCGCCTGAAGCTCATCGCTGGTGTTGCCGGCGGTCATCGCGCTGAAAACGTTATAGACCCGGCGCAGATTTTCACCGCTCTTTTCCAGTGCCAGATAAGTATTATCAAAATTGGCCGGCGCCGGATTAGTGGCAATCTCAGCGATCTCGGCGCGCTTCTGTTCGATAGCGCTTTCCAGCGCGGTGCGATAATCCTCGTCGCTAATGCGATCGAAAGGCGGCGCCTGATAAGGCAGCGTACTGGCCCGGCTGAACGGGTTGACCTGGCGGGTGGACATCGGTTGATTCTCCTTAAATGATTCTGCCGCCAGCAGAGATGATACGCTGGCGATCGGTGCCACAGCTATGGCGTAAATGGCGGATTTGCTGCGCATTTCCCTGCCCTCCTGCTCCCTGTTGCACACTTTCCAGAATAAACGTGGAATCACGCAGGAAGCAATGCCTTCCTGTCCGCCTGAACCTGCTAATTGCGGATTAACTTATGCTGCCTGCCGGGATTTTTCACTCTGCCACACGCTGCGACCATCAACCCTGGTTGCGGCGATATTGCGGTCATCGCCCAGGGTCATCAATACAAACAGCTTTTCCCAGATATCGCGACTGTTGCTGTGGCGCAGCGTTTGCAGCGCGGACACTGCCGGATCGATCGCCACAAAATCCGCATCTTTACCCACCATAAAGCTGCCGACGTACTACCGCCTTCGCCCCGCCGAGCGTTGCATGATAGAACGCTTCACAGGCCGGGAGTTTATAGTGCTGAAGCTGGCCGACTTTATAAGCCTCGCCGAGAGTTTGCAGCATATTGAATGTGGTGCCGGCACCCACATCGGTACCCACGCCCATTTTCACCCCTTTCTGCCAGCAGGTTTGCAGATCGAACAATCCACTGCCGAGGAACAGATTAGAGGTTGGGCAAAAAGCGATGGCGGAATCGGTGTGGTGCAGGCAGTCCCACTCTTGATCTTCAAGATGCAGGCAGTGAGCAAACAGGCTGCGGTGGCCTGTGAGCTGATACTGATGATAAACATCAAGATAGTCGCTGTTATCCGGGAACAGCGCTTTCACCCAGGCGATCTCCTGCGGGTTTTCACTCAGATGGGTATGCAGCCAGATATCCGGGAACTCCTCACGCAGCTGGCGGACTTTTTCCAGCAGCTGCGGTGAGGACGTCGGGGCAAAACGCGGCGTCAGCGCATAGTTCAGGCGACCAACGTTATGCCAGCGTTCAATCAGTTCACGCGTCTGCCGGTAGCTCTGCTCTGGCGTCTCGATCAGCCGCTTCCGGCGCGTGGCGATCCATCATCACTTTACCGGCAATCAACCGCATCCCCAGGCCATGTACTGCGGAAAACAGCGCGTCTACTGATTCAGGGTGGACGGTGCCAAACACCAGCGCGGTAGTAGTACCGTTGCTCAGCAGCTGCTGGAGGAAGAATGCCGACATTCGCGCGGAATGCCGTGGACAGTGGTACTGGCTTTCCACCGGGAAGGTGTACTGATTCAGCCACTCGAGCAGCTGCTCGCCAAAGGCACCGATCATCCCGGTCTGCGGATAGTGAATATGCGTATCGACAAGTCCCGGGACGACTAGCTTGCCGCGGTAATCCACCAGCTCGCAGCCCGGTGGCAGTTGGAAGCTGCCCTCCTGCCAGGGGCTGAGGGAGAAGATTTTTCCTGCGTTAAGTAACAGCAGTCCGTCTTAAATGTAACGGGCGGCGTCCAGAAGTTCATCCGGTTGACTCACCGTACGGGTAATATCGAAAAAACTGCCGCGAATGGCGTGGCTACAGGTTGCTGGCATATTAATTCCTTGGAGCACGGCGGAAGATCCGTCCCGCAATTTACGGGAAATGTGCTGGTTATTTTTAAAAAAACAGAGTGACCATTCTGTTTCGCAGAGGCATGCCCTGCTGTTTTGCAAAAACCGTACCAGCCAGGAATTAAAATATTTGATTATTTATCAGACACATAAAATAAATTCAGTCTTAATCTTTGCCTCGCAAAAAATAGACTACAGAGGCAACCGTTTGCTATTTACCACGCAAACGGTTGCTTACCATTCACAATAAATGGATTCCTGAATCGGACATTATTCATCTGTCTGCGGGCACCGTAATAATACAAAGTGCGTCACTTTCGCACCATGCTGGTACGACATTTTCTTATTAATCATAACCATTCACTTCTTATCACTCCTGCCCTGAGATGGTATGGTGATCGCCGCTGCACGGTGGAATTTTCCGGGTTATGAAGCCCAATTTTGTATTGAGGAACAGTGAGATGATCGTATTTGTTACCGGCGCGACCGCTGGTTTTGGTCAGAGCATTACCCGTCGTTTTGTCGCGCAGGGCCATCAGGTGATTGCGACCGGCCGCCGTCAGGGGCGCCTGGATGCGCTGAAGGAAGAGCTGGGTGAAAATGTGTATACGCTGAAGCTTGACGTGCGTGACCGCGCAGGCATCGATGAGGCGATTGCGAGCCTGCCCTCCGAGTGGCGCAACATTGACGTTCTGGTCAACAACGCCGGTCTGGCTCTGGGTATTGAACCGGCGCAGCGCGCCAGCCTGGATGACTGGGAAGATATGATCGACACCAACAATAAAGGGCTGGTGTACATGACGCGTGCAATTCTGCCGGGCATGGTGGAACGCAACATCGGTCATATTATCAATCTGGGTTCGATTGCCGGAAGCTGGCCGTATCCTGGTGGTAATGTCTATGGCGCAACCAAAGCCTTCGTGCGTCAGTTCAGCTTTAACCTGCGTACCGATCTGCACGGCACCGCACTTCGCGTAACCGATATTGAGCCGGGTCTGGTAGGCGGCACCGAGTTTTCTAACGTGCGCTTTAAGGGTGATGATGCCCGTGCCGATGGCGTTTACGATGGCGCCGAACCGCTGACGCCGGAAGATGTGACCGAAGCGGTCTGGTGGGTCGCCACGCTGCCTGCGCATGTCAACGTTAATGCGTTGGAAATGATGCCGGTTGGTCAGAGCCAGGCCGGTTTACGCGTGCATAAGTCGTAATTTCCCCTCTGCTGCCTGCCTCGTTTTATATGGGGGCAGGTCAGCAGCTAAATCGTTTTTCCCCAACCAGCGACGATAATCAGCATTCCGCAGAACGCCACCGCGGCTCCAACCCAGTCCCATGTGCTGAGCTTTACGCCGTCCACCACCCGCAGCCAAATCAGCGCCGTCATGACATACACGCCACCGTAGGCGGCATAGACACGCCCGCTCGCCTCAGGATGCAGAGTTAACAGCCAGACGAAAAGCATCAAACTTAGCGCAGCGGGCAGCAGCAGCCAGGGGGAACCGCCTTTTTTTAACCAAAGCCAGGGTAAGAAGCAGCCAATAATTTCGGCCAGCGCAGTGGCAAAAAACAGCAAAGTGGTGATTAGCATGGATGTAAATCTCTCCGAATCCTCAATGAACACACCGGGTCGCTGGTGGGCACTTCGGCGCTGATGATATACTTGTTCACAATGTCTGCACAGCAGCTATCTCCGCTTCGCGTCTGTAAAGAAAGGAAACCTTTGATGAAATCACTACAACAATGTCTGACCCGCACCACCCTGCCACTGGTTTTACTGGCGGCACTGTTTTCCGTGCAGCCCAGCGCGATGGCACGCACCGACCGTCTGGTGATTGAAAACGGCGATAACTCGTTGAGTAAAGAACAGGCTCGCCAGGAGAAAGAACAGTGGGATGATACCCATCGCCTGCGTGGCAAAGTGAACAATCGCGTTGAGAAAGAGTTCGATAAAGTCGATCGCGCCTTTGACACCCGCGACGGATGCGAAAAAAGCCTGAATGTGAACGCCTACTGGGAGCCAAATACGTTACGCTGCCTGGATCGTCGCACCGGACGCCCGGTCGCACCATAAGCCCGGTCATTTCTCTGTTTGCTAAACCAAGGCCCCATAATAGAAAGTGCATTACTATGGGACTCAAAGTGCTGCACGTTGATCGGCAATTTTTTGGCTTATAATTACCGCTGTTCTCACGCAAAAGGATGAAATGATGAAAGGTTCGAAGTGGATGTTAACCGCCCTGCTCGTTGCCAGCCCGCTGGCCGTTCAGGCATCTTGCGAAAGCGTCAAGGCTGATATTAGTCAGAAGATCATCAATAACGGCGTGCCAGAATCCGGCTTCTCGCTGGATATCGTACCTAACGATCAGGCTGAACAGGCCGGTGGTCAGGTTGTTGGCCACTGCGAGAGCGATACGCAAAAAATCGTTTATAAGCGCAACGCTAACGACAGCGAAAACAACGTTCCGGCCAGCGCAGGAACGTCTCAGGACGCACCTGCGCAGTAACCCCTCTACCGCTGACGTAAGACAATACGCTTCGTCAGCGGCTCCGATCCTAATGTGGCTTTTGTACCGGTACCAGCCGCGACATCAGCAAACTGCCAAACGCAATAATCAGTGACACCATAAACACCCAGTGTAGCGAGTGCGCGATTTCAGTCAGCATCAGGTCAAGGATCGCGGGCTTAAGCTGTTCGCGCCCGGCGGGTGACATCACCTGCTGCACCGGATCGCTATATTGCGGCAGACGCAGCATCAGGTGGTAGTTCAGCATCGCCCCCATTAGCGCCGTCCCCAGCGCCGAACCTAACATACGGCTGAACATCACCGAGGCAGTACAAATCCCGCGTATCTCAAACTGCGCCGTGTTCTGCACCGCAATCAGGAAGGTGGTGCTGGTCATCCCCATCCCCGTACCGATAACGAAGGCGGATAATCCGGCATACCATACCGGGCTTTCACGATGCAAAATGAGTAGCATCGCCGTACCCGCTATCAGCAGCAGCGAACCCAACTGAGCGGTAAATCGGTAAGAGGTGTGCTGCATCAGCCTGCCGCTTAGCGTACTGGCCAGCGGCCAGCCAATCGACATCATCGCCAGAGCACTCCCGGCCTGCAGCGGTGTACCGCCGTTAACGCCCTGAATCCATGTGGGAAGGAATGCACTGATCCCCATCATCGCCGCACCGATAAGCAGGTTGCCTACGTTACCCACCAGCAGGGTCCGGGTGCGCCAGATAGCCAGTGGAAACAGAGGCTCGCCCGAATAACGCTCGTGGCGAAACAGTCCCCATCCGGCCAACAGCGCCACGGCGCTCAACGCCAGCGCCCAGTAGCCAAGCGACTCGGCCTGCAACAATGCGGTTAATAAGGCGGTAACGGTCAGCATCAGCCAACAGCTGCCGCTGAAATTGATACGCTGGTCTGTTTTTTCGCGGCTTTCCGGGAAGAACCTCACCAGTAGCAGCATTGAAATGATACCAATCGGCACGTTAACCCAAAAAACCAGCGCCCAGTTAAAGTGCTGTACCAGCCAGGCTCCCGTCAGTGGCCCGACAATCGCCGCTACGCCCCACACGCTGGAAAGCCAGCCCTGCACGCCAGCGCGCTCTTTTGGCGGATAAACGTCAGCGATAATCGTTGAGGTCAGCGGCATGATGGCCCCTGCCCCCAGCCCCTGGAAAGCACGGAACAGAATCAACCAGCTCATGCTGCTGGCAAACCCGCAGAGTATCGAACCCAGCAGGAATAGTCCGGCACCAATAAAAAACACCCGCTTGCGGCCCCACATATCGGCCAGGCGGCCATAGATTGGTACGGTTACGGCCTGGGTCAGCAGATAAATGGAGAAAACCCAACCAAACTGCGAAAAACCACCCAGCTCAGTGATGATTGTGGGCATCGCCGTTGCGACAATGGTGACCTCAATTGCAGCCATAAACATCGATAGCATACAGGCGATCAGCACCCAGTGGCGCCGGGTTACGGCGTAAATTGTATTTTCTGACATGGGATTCCTTTTCGTTGCTTCCCTGCTAAGTGTGTACCAAATTTTGTCGTGGAGTTTTCGGATTGTGCGTTCTTAAATGTGACAATGTCACATTAACTCCAGAGTTTTGATTAACTCAGCACGCGAAAGTACGATAATTAAAACAAGATCCCGTCAGGATAGTAAATAAAAACAATGGTTTTTTGCGGCATGGGTTCAAAGACGAATATGGCCGGGGCGAACTCTTTGGCGGTTCGCCCACGTTATCTGGCTTATAAATTCAGGGGAGAGAGATTGAAATAGCGCGACAAATCGCGGGTTTCTGCACGTGGTAAATAGGGGAGCTCCCCCAACAGCGGTGCAGGGATCTTATCCTGTAATACGTCGATAATTTCGGCATAATGGGCAAGGCCTGGATTAATTCGGTTAGCCACCCAGCCCAGCAAAGGTAGCCCGTCGTTCAGTATTGCCTGGGCCGTCAGCAAGGCATGACTGATGCAGCCCAGTTTGATGCCAACCACCAAAACTACCGGCATCTGTTCCTGCACCACCCAGTCGGAAAGTGGACGTCTGTCGCTCATCAGGCTGCGCCAGCCACCGGTGCCCTCAATGACAATATAATCAGCCTGTTCATCCAGCGCATGCAGCCCGCTGCTTAATGTGGCATAGCTGAACGATTGCAGGCTGGTGCTGATTTCATCATCCAGCAGGGTTACCGGATTAATCGCCTGATAAGGCAGCTGAAGTGAAGATGAAGCCTGCAATACCAGCGCATCTTTATTGCGCGGCCCTTCTTCGGTTTGCTGGCTGCTCTTCGCTACCGGCTTGTAGCCAACGGCATGTTTACCGCCCACCGCAAGCGTTTGCAGCAATCCTCGTGACACCACCGTTTTACCGACTTCAGTATCGGTTCCGGTAATAAATAAACGTTTATACATGAACGGCTCCAGCAGGCCATGTCTGGCCCACAGATAAACTTTTGGAAAGTAATGGAGCGAAAATTGTAGGGCAGCGCCTGGCGGTGAAGATTGCGTTGGCGCAATATTTAGTGGATTCGTTATCCCTGCAGTAATTTGATCAGCAGCGAGCCGTTGTAAAGTGCATCTTTCACCAGCGCCGCACCGGGCATCGTCCCCTGGTTAAGGAACTCAGTCGGTTCCACGGATAGCGTTGCGCCATAGTCTGGTAACGACTGCTGCTGAATACAGGCGTTAATCGCCGGGAATAAAATAGGGTGTGCGCGATTGAGCGGCGAGCCTATCAACACTTTTTGCGGATGGAACAGGTTAACCATAATGGCCAGAATACGTCCAATGCTGCCACCTACTCCGGTGATAATATCGCAGGCCAGCTGATCGCCGCTCAGTGCCGCATCACACAGATTTTCAATCGAAAGCGGCTGATTGTGCAATGAAGAGCTCATTGATGCCTGCATACGCTGCGCGGCCAGTTCGAGCATGCTTTCCGTACTGGCAACGGTTTCCAGACAGCCGTGATTACCGCAGTAGCAAAGTTTTCCCCAGGGATCGACCTGGGTATGCCCTATCTCAACCAGGGTTGCGCCCCCGCCGTGCAGCAGTCGGCCTCCAGTGATCACGCCGGCACCGACGTTATGATCGATAACCACTTGCAAAACATCGCTGGCACCACGCGAGGCGCCAAACAGTGATTCAGCCATGGTCCAGGCGCAGATATCGTGCTGAATATAGACCGGCAGCCCGGTTCGCCGCTCCAGTTCCGGCCCCAGCGGCATGTCATCGACCTGGTAGAATGGCATGCGATGCACAATGCCCGCCTGGCCGTTAACCCTGCCCGGCAAGGTGATAGCAATGGCCGTCAGCCGTTCCAGGCGGCTCTGGTGGATCACAAAGAATTGATCGATCAGCTTAATAATACGCTGCAGTAGCGGTTCGGGATCGGCGGGCGGTAGCACAAACTGCTGTTCAACTACCATTTTGCTGCTCAGATCTCGCAGCGCGATAGTCATATCGCCCTTGCCAATACGAACGGCGAGAAAATGCCAGGCTTCCGTGTCCAGCACCAGACCAACGGCGGGACGCCCCCTGCTACCGGGTTCCTGGAATTCAGTTTCTTTAACCAAATGTGCTTCCAGCATTTCCCGAACAATCTTGGTAATACTGGCCGGTGCCAGCTGCGCTTTTTTGGACAGTTCGATACGAGAAATAGGGCCAAACCGGTCGATAAGCCGATAGACCGCACCGGCATTGGTCTGTTTAATCTGGTCGATATGACCAGGCTGATTGTCCGCAATCACACCCCAGCTCCCGCTTATTTTCACGCTTCAAAATAAAGCATACTTCTCATGGTGAAACACTTCGCACGCAAGGTCAAATATTTGATTCGATATGTGATTTGCAGCACATAAACAGCAGAAGAGCGCTCATGTTTTCCACGATTTAATGCACCGGCAGCAGTAGCGACATCATGGCCGACATGACTGCCGGTCGTTCACGCAGACGCGACCAAACCAGCCAAACCTGTGACAGAGCATCTGCTTCCTGTAAAGAAATCCAGACCACATCCGCCAGCCGAACGCGACGGAAAGATGCCGGCAGAATTGACACGCCAAGCCCGGTGGAAACCAGTCCGATAATGGTCATCGCTTCCCCCACTTCCTGAGCAATATTTGGCTCAATCTGATAGTGATGCAGCAGGGTTAAAATTTCCGTATAGAGAGCCGTTCCGACCTGTGGATCAAAAAAAACAAAAAGTTCATTCGCCAGTTCACGAACGCTAATGGTCTCTCGACCGGCAAGCGGGTGATCGCGATGAACCAGCGCATACATCGGTTCCTCCAGGATCAACTGATGATTCAGCGTATCCGGTAAAGGTGTATTACGCATAACACCGAGATCGAGCCGACCATCAATCAGCGGTGTCAGCTGCTGGCGTGTGTTGATCTCCTGCATTTGGAGATGAACGGCCGGAAAACGCTGGCGAAAGGTGAACAGCGCATCGGACACCACGCTGATAAACGGCGCCGAGGATGTGAAACCAATACGCAGCTCACCCTCATCACCACGATGCAGGCGCGCTGCTTTATCAGCAGCCTGAGCAACGTTTTGCAGAATTAAGCGGGCATCCAGTAAAAACTGCTGGCCAGCTGCCGTCAGGCGCACACTGCGGTTGGTTCTGGCAAACAGACGAGCGCCGATTTCCTGCTCGAGGATCTGAATCTGCTGGCTGAGCGGTGGCTGGGAGATATTCAACCGCTGCGCCGCGTGCCCAAAATGCAGTTCTTCAGCAACGGCTATAAAGTAGCGCAGGTGGCGAAGTTCAATATTCATACTTTAAATGTATCATTTGAGATTATTAATATATTAGACATCATAATAGGTTTTTCTTATCTTTTCCATGGAGAGACTAAGCCATCCCACCTAAGGAACCTGAAGTGAATCGCTCACCCCATGCCGTTACGCTCGAAGAGCCCGTTAACCGCATCCCGTCTGATATTTCCAATACCAGTTTGTATATTAATCGCGGTTCCCCGCAGTTTATGCGCGTTACGCTGGCCCTGTTTTCTGCCGGACTGGCGACCTTCGCCCTGCTCTACTGCGTGCAGCCGATACTGCCTGTGCTGTCGCAGGAATTTGGCGTTTCACCCGCCAGCAGCAGTATTTCTCTCTCTATTGCTACCGGTTTTCTGGCGCTGGGTATGCTGTTTACCGGCCCGCTTTCTGATGCACTGGGCCGTAAATCAGTGATGGTCACCTCGCTGATGCTGGCGGCAATTTTCTCTCTGCTTTCTTCAACCATGACCAGCTGGCACGGAATCCTGCTGATGCGCGCGCTCACCGGCCTGTCGTTAAGTGGGGTGGCCGCCGTGGGAATGACCTATCTCAGTGAAGAGATGAATCCGGCGGTTGTCGCATTTTCTATGGGGCTGTACATCAGCGGCAATTCCATCGGCGGCATGAGCGGCCGTCTGCTGAGTGGCGTAATCACGGATTACAGCAGCTGGCGCGTGGCGGTTGCCGTTATCGGTTGTTTTGCGCTGGCCTCTGCGGTGATGTTCTGGAAAATCCTGCCCGACTCACGCCATTTTCGACCGACCTCACTCAACCCCCGCAGCCTGGCCATTAACTTCCGCCTCCACTGGCGTGACAGCGGTTTGCCGCTGTTATTTGCAGAAGGTTTTCTGCTGATGGGGTCATTCGTTACGCTGTTTAACTACATTGGCTATCGTCTGTTGGCACCACCCTATTCACTTAGTCAGGCGGTTGTAGGCCTGTTATCCGTGGTGTATCTCACCGGTTCCTGGAGTTCACCCAAAGCCGGTGCGATGACAGCTAAGTATGGCCGTTCACCGGTATTGTTAGTTTCAACGCTGGTCATGCTGAGCGGCCTGCTGATCACGTTGTTCAGCAGCGTGTGGCTTATTTTGCCGGGCATGATGTTGTTTACCGCTGGATTTTTTGCGGCACATTCCGTTGCCAGCGGCTGGATTGGCTTACGGGCACGTCGTGCGAAGGGTCAGGCCTCATCACTTTATCTGTTCAGTTATTACCTGGGGTCCAGCGTCGCGGGCACGTTGGGTGGTGTGTTCTGGCACAGTTTTGGTTGGAGCGGGATTACCATTTTTATTTCTGCAATGCTGCTGATGTCGATACGGGTAGGTAGCCAGCTGCACCTTAAAAAACTTTGATTTATCACCCTCACGGGCCAATGCAAACAGCGTGGCCCGTTTCCTTACCCAAGACATCCCGTCAATATACTGCTTAGCTGCTCAACACTTTTTTACCTTTTTATTACTGCCTGAATAAAAAGCGCGCTGTTGTTGAATTGAGCACCTTTGTTGATTATCATCATTAGTATGTTGTAACTAATGGAGGTGAAATGAGCCTTTATCATGCCGTAGACCGGTTGCATCACTGCGTAGCTGAGCTGGAGTCTGAACTCGACCACCTGCAACAACAGATCCTTTCACTGCGGCTGCTGGCGGCCAGGGTGTTTGAATTGCCTGCGGTTGAGAAAGGCAAAGAGTCAGATCCGCTTACGCAGATTAGCGTTGAGCAACGTGTTGGCCAGTCCGCATTACAGCTTGCTCTGACGCATTTTTCACGGTTTTTTATGCAACACCAGTCGGAAAAAATCAGTACAAAATCCGCCGTCAGACTGCCCGGCGCTGTCTGTCTGCAGGCAGACAGCGATCGCTCCGCCCTTCTCCAGCAGCAGGTTGAGCGAATAAATGCGCTAAAAAAGCAGCTGGAGCACATCATTACCGTCGAGTCCGGCCTGCCAAGTGAAGAGCGGTTTGAATTTGTTCACACCCATCAGCGCGGATTAATTACTCTCAACGCCTATCGATCGCTGGTGCTGCTGGATAACCCTGATTCGGTGCGATTCGGCTGGGCCAACAAACATATTATTAAAAACGTCAGCCGCGACGACATGCTGGAGAAACTGCAAAAAAGCCTCAATGCCGGCCGTGCGCAGGCACCGTGGAGCCGCGAACAGTGGGCGGAAAAGGTGGAACAGGAGATCGAATCCATCAAATCCCTGCCGGATACGGCGCGCCTGAAGATTAAACGCCCGGTCAAGGTGCAGCCCATCGCCAGAGTGTGGAACAGCAGCAGCCAGAAGCAG
The DNA here is from genome assembly GCF_059420805.1 of Erwinia sp. GW821-FHT03D09. NCBI lineage: Bacteria > Pseudomonadati > Pseudomonadota > Gammaproteobacteria > Enterobacterales > Erwiniaceae > Erwinia > Erwinia sp. GW821-FHT03D09. Next base: position 160,708 of record NZ_JBWKUK010000001.1, on the reverse strand, counting down.
ACCCAGTTCGCCTGCCCTTCACCGTTGATTGTGCTGTGTAAAGATACGGCCAGTGTGCCTGTGCTGGGCGAATTGCTTAACTATGACGCCGACAATGTTAATCATCGCCACAAACCGCTGGCGCAGCCGCTTTATATGCTGATCCCGCGACTACATCTGTATACCGATCGGTTCGCCTGACGACCACCGCCGCTTAAAAAAAAGCCAGGCATTTGCCTGGCTTCACTGCGTGTATCAGGGGAAGGATTAAACCTTCATGCTGCCAACCATCTCTTCCGGGCGTACCCAGGCATCAAACTCTTCTTCCGTCAGATAGCCCAGTTTCAGCGCCGAGCCTTTCAGCGTAAGCCCTTCTTTATGTGCTTTCTTGGCGATTTCAGCCGCTTTATCGTAGCCAATATGGGTATTCAACGCTGTTACCAGCATCAGCGACTCATTCAGCAGCTGGGTTATGCGGTCACGATTCGGCTCGATACCCACCGCACAGTGGTGATTGAAGCTGTCCATGCCGTCAGCCAGCAGGCGCACCGACTGCAGGAAGTTATGGATCACCATTGGGCGATAAACGTTAAGCTCGAAGTTACCGGACGCGCCGCCGATATTCAGCGCCACATCGTTGCCCATCACCTGGCAACACAGCATGGTCAGCGCTTCACACTGAGTCGGGTTCACTTTGCCAGGCATGATCGAACTGCCCGGCTCGTTTTCAGGAATAGCGATTTCACCGATACCACAGCGCGGGCCGGATGAGAGCCAGCGTACGTCATTGGCAATCTTCATCAGCGAAGCCGCCAGACCTTTCAGCGCACCGTGCGCATGCACCAGCGCATCACAGGTTGCCAGCGATTCAAATTTGTTTGGCGCAGTCACAAACGGCTGTTTAGTCAAATCGGCCAGTTCTTTCGCCACGCGAACCGCGTATTCCGGGTGGGTATTCAGGCCGGTTCCTACGGCGGTACCGCCCAGAGCCAGTTCAGCCACATGAGGAATACTCTGTTCGATATGCTTCAGGCTGTGTGCCAGCATGGCAACCCAGCCTGAGATTTCCTGGCCCAGCGTTAACGGCGTGGCGTCCTGCAAATGCGTACGGCCAATTTTAACGATGTCTTTATAGGCTTCTGCCTTATCGTTCAGTGTCTTTTGCAGCACTTTCAGCTGCGGCAACAGATGTTCCTGCACCGCAACAACCGCCGCCACATGCATTGCCGTCGGGAAGACATCGTTTGAGCTCTGGCTCTTATTCACATCATCGTTTGGGTGCACCAGACGAGACATACCGCGTTCACCGCCAAGAATTTCACTGGCGCGATTGGCAAGCACTTCGTTCATGTTCATGTTGGTTTGCGTACCGGAACCGGTCTGCCAAATCGCGAGGGGGAATTCAGCCGTGTGCTTGTCGGCCAGCACTTCATCCGCAGCGCTGATAATCGCGCCGGCACGTTCACCCGGCAGCAGGCCGAGATCGCTGTTCACCTTTGCTGCGGCACGCTTTGTCAGCGCCAGAGCATAGACCAGCTCGACAGGCATTTTTTCAGTTGAAATGCGAAAGTGTTCCAGTGAACGTTGGGTCTGCGCGCCCCAAAGTTTATCAGCCGGTACTTCGATAGGTCCCATTGAGTCTTTTTCAATGCGGTGGGCTGCCATTCCTCTCTCCTTTAGCACAAACATATGATTTTCAATGGCCCGTTTTTAGTAACCGATAGCCAGTAACTGCGGGCCATATTTTTACATACAACTATTTAACATTATGCGACTCATTCGCGTTTATTGCACCCCGATTGTTTTAAAGAGGATTTTTCGGATTGTCTTCCAGGGTATTCTTTCGGTATTACTATTGGCAATTAACTACCTGAACAGAGTTTAACAGGGAAATATCATGCAAAAATTAATCAATTCGCTGCAAAATTATACCTGGGGAAGTAAAACGGCGTTGACCGAGCTGTACGGTATCGACAATCCATCACAGCAGCCGATGGCAGAGCTGTGGATGGGCGCCCACCCGAAGAGTTCTTCGCAAATTATCGTTGATAATGCCCCGCGCTCGCTGCGCGATATTATCGCTGCGGATAAAACCGCGCTGCTGGGTGAAGTCGTCGCAACGCGTTTTAACGAGCTGCCTTTCCTGTTTAAGGTGCTGTGCGCCGACCAGCCGCTGTCCATTCAGGTTCACCCAAGCAAGTCCGCCGCGATTGAAGGCTTTGCTCGCGAAAATGCGGCGGGTATCCCGATCGACGCTGCGAACCGTAATTATAAAGATGATAACCACAAGCCCGAACTGGTTTACGCACTGACCCCGTTCCAGGCCATTAACGGCTTCCGTCCGCTGAAGGAGATTGCTGCTCTGCTGCTGCCGGTATCCACTGCGCACCCGGCAATTGAGAAATTTATCCAGTCACCGGACGCCGCTAGCCTGTCCGACCTGTTTGCCAGCCTGCTGTCGATGGAAGGTGATGTTAAGGCGCGGGCGCTTGATATTCTGCGTGAGCAACTCAGCGCTAACACGGGCGAGCCGTGGCAGACCATCAGCAGCATTGCGGAAGTTTATCCTGACGATAACGGATTGTTTTCCCCGCTGCTGCTAAACGTCATTGAACTGCAGCCGGGCGAAGCGATGTTCCTGTTCGCTGAAACCCCGCACGCCTATCTTAACGGCGTAGCGCTGGAAATTATGGCCAACTCCGATAACGTTCTGCGCGCCGGGTTAACGCCGAAGTACATTGATATCCCTGAGCTGCTGGCTAACCTGAAGTTTGTTGAAAAACCTGCCGATACGCTGCTAACGGTGCCGGTTCAGCAGGGCAATACGCAAACCTTCCCGATCCCGGTTGAAGATTTTGCATTCGCTATCCACACCCTTACCGCAGAGCCACTGAGCGTTGAACAGCAAAGCGCGGCGATTATTTTCTGTATTGAAGGCGAAGCGATTCTCGGCAGCGGCAAAGATCGGCTGACCCTCAAAGCGGGCGAATCGGCGTTTATTGCCGCCAGCGAATCCCCGATAACCCTGAGTGGAAGCGGCCGCGTTGCGCGTGCGTTCAACGATCTGGCTAATTGCGGCTGACGTATCCAGCCATAATTGCTAATATTATTGAAGTTATTCCACAAAAACGCCGTAAGGCGTTTTTTATTCGCCATGATGTTGCCTGCAGGGTTTGAAGCGGTTAACCGGCGTTCGTGAATCAAAAAAGGACGACTTACAGATGAAAAAAACCAAGATTGCCGTCGGCGTAGTGATTGCCCTTGGCGTTATCTGGACCGGGGGGGCCTGGCTTACCGGTAAGCAGTTGGAAAAAAACATGGATCAGCTGGTACAGCAAGCAAACGCGCAAATACGCGACACGGCACCGGAAAGCCGCCTGCAGCTTAGCTACCAGGATTATCAGCGCGGCTTGTTTAGCAGCACCGTGCGTCTGATCCTTCAGTCCAGTTCACAAACCGAAGACAACTCTATTCTGAAACCAGGACAGAGCATTGTCATGAAGGAAACCATCGACCACGGTCCCTTCCCGCTTGCCCAGCTGAAAAAATTCAATCTCATACCGAGCATGGCTTCCGTTCACAGCGAGCTGGAAAACACCGATCCGGTCAAGAAGCTGTTTGAAATCGCCAAAGGTCAGTCCATCCTTCAGGTTGAAACCCGCGTAGGCTACAGCGGCAGCACCGATTCTGATGTGCGCCTGCTGCCGGCTGATTACAGCAACGTGCAGACCGGCGAACGCTTTGCCTTTAACGGCGGTACGCTATCGATTTCAGCGGATGATAAAGGTGACGCGGTTAAATTTAATGGCAATATCGACAGCGTTTCCATCGCCAGTAAAAACGAACTGGAGATGCCGGTGCTGTTCACCATTAACGGCCTGAAGCTCGATGCGAACAGCCATCTGAGCCCGGAAGGATTGCGCATTGGCAATCAGAATCTGGCGTTGAAAAAACTCAGCGCGACGGTGAGTGATAAAGAGGCGCTGACGCTGGAGAATCTTAACGGTAAATCGACCTTTGATTCAAAAGATAATCACGTTTCTGGTCAGATTGACTACACCCTCGACAGCCTGAAACTGCAGGGCCAGGACTTCGGTCACGGTAAACTGCTGATTAAACTTGCCGACTTCGACGGCAAGGCGATGAAACAGTTCTCCACCCAGTACAATAACCAGGTCATGGCGCTGACCAGCGATCCTGCGGTGCAGAGCAATCCTGAACTCTATCAGCAGCGCGTGAGCGAACTGCTGGCGGCGAATCTTCCGCTGCTGTTGAAAGGCAACCCGTCGGTGAACATTGCCCCTCTGAGCTGGAGCAATGACAAAGGCGAGAGCAGCTTCAATCTTGCCGTACAGTTTAAAGATCCGGCGGCTGCCACTGCGCCTGCCCAGACGGTGGGCCAGCAGGTGGATAACGTGCTGAAGTCGTTCGACGGCAAGCTGCAGATTTCGATGGATATGGCGACGGAGATGATGACTCACGTAGCGATGAGCGAGGGTTATGATAAGGATCAGGCTGCGAAGCTGGCCGATCAGCAGGTGAAAGGTCTGACCGCGATGGGTCAGATGTTTAAGCTGACCACGCAGAAAGATAACAATATTCTCACCACGTTGCAGTACGCCACCGGTCAGGTGACGATGAACGGTGAGAAGATGCCGCTGGAGCAGTTCCTGTCGCGCTATATGCTGGGCGGCGGTGATGAGATTGCACCGCAGGCGCAGCCGGAAGAGCAGCAACGGGTTGCACCTGAAGCTCAGCCGCAGGTTGCTCCGCAGAACTGATTTAGTCGGTGATTCGGTAGAGATCCAGAACCGCTATCCTTGTGATGGCGGTTTTTTTATGTCTGGTGGATAGGGTACAGCCTCTGCTGCTGCTTCAGGGCGGTCCTCGCGCCGCTGTGCGGTGCCCTCGGTTACGGCATTGTGCCGTTCGGACCGGCCAGGATTGAACATCCCTGTTCAAGCCCGGCCTGACGCCAACATCCCAGTTGTCGTCTCCTGGCTCAATACCTTCACCTCAGCGCTGCGGATGCCCTTACGCAGCAGCAGAGGCTGTCCCTTCTCGATAATTTCATCGCTTTTTGATTTTTGGCTTTCAGGCAACACCAAACTCTGAGAGCAGGCTGGCTGTGCCCCCGAACGGGCAATCCGCAGCGCCGAACGCAGAAAGGAAGCCAGGATTCGGCCGCATGGACGCGGCCGAAAGCCACAGCCGGGCCAGGACGGCCCGTCTGTGGCGGTCCGACAGGCTGACGTACGAAGTGAGGGAACCGCGAAGCGGCACGAGGACCGCCCGAGCGGGGGCACGGCCAGCCAGCGCTAACTCCCGACTATGCACACAAAACCCAGCGCCATCGGCATTCCGCCCAATTAACCAGCAACCAATCACCCATTTGCGCAAATAACTGGTACTGTTGCGCAATTAGTTTTTATAATGCTCTGCACTTTTACATCACCTCAAGAGTGCCGACCATGATCGACCGCCAGCTTCCCCTTACCGATATTCATCGCCACCTTGATGGCAACATTCGCGCGCAAACCATCCTGGACTTAGGCCGTGAATTTAACCTCACCCTGCCCGCCAGCACGCTGGAAACCCTACGCCCGCACGTGCAGGTTATTGAAACTGAACCGGACCTGGTCAGCTTCCTGAATAAACTTGACTGGGGCGTAAAGGTCCTGGGCTCGCTGGATGCCTGCCGCCGCATCGCACAGGAAAACGTTGAAGATGCCGCGCGAGCCGGAATTCACTACGCCGAACTGCGCTTCTCTCCAGGCTATATGGCCATGACCCACCATCTTCCGATCGTGGGCGTGGTGGAAGCGGTGATCGACGGTGTGAAAGCAGGCTGTGCCGCGCACAATATTGACGTCCGCCTGATCGGAATTATGAGCCGTACTTTCGGCGAGCAGGCCTGCCTGCGCGAACTGGATGCCCTGCTGGCACACCGCGACGGCATCACCGCGCTGGATCTGGCCGGTGATGAACTCGGCTTCCCGGGAGATAAGTTCCTCAGCCACTTCAACCGCGCGCGCGATGCCGGTTTGCGCATCACCGTTCACGCAGGGGAAGCCGCTGGAGCAGAAAGCATCTGGCAGGCGATTCGCGAGCTGGGCGCGGAGCGTATCGGTCACGGCGTGAAGGCCATTGAGGATCGGGCACTGATGGATTATCTGGCGGCAAACGGTATCGGCATTGAATCCTGCCTGACCTCCAATATTCAGACCAGCACAGTGTCATCGCTGGCAAGCCATCCGCTGAAAGCGTTCCTGGAACACGGTATTCTGGCCACCATTAACACCGATGACCCGGCCGTTCAGGGGATAGAAATTGGTCATGAATATGAGGTTGCCGCGCCGGCAGCCGGTCTGAGCCAGCAACAGATGCGCACGGCGCAGGATAACGGCCTGAAAATCGCCTTCCTGAGCGAGGCGGAAAAAGCTGCGGTGCGGGCTCGCGTCACGGGTTAATGCTCACGGCGAGAGAATAAAAAAATAACTGCCGTCGCAGTATGGAAAGCAATCCAACAGACGGCGGCAGTGGTTCGACACTTCCAATCCGGGGGAGTCCCCGGCGGCGCGAATTATCTCAGAGACAGAGTTTGACGCTTCTCTGCGGACTGCAGACCCAGTTCAATCAGTTCCATCACCTGAACCGCCTCTTCTGCTTTCACCGGGTTCTCACCCACGCCGTTCAGCGCATCACGGATCGCCGCATAGTACGCGGGATAGTTGCCCGGAATGGTCAGCAGAGTTTTCTCGGCCAGCATATCACCGTTAACCAGCGTCACCACGCCGTCGCGCATATCGTATCCCCAGTCTTCCTGCGGCGGGCGTGCACCCGCTTTCAACGCATCTTCCTGTGGGTCGAGGCCATACTTCACGTAGCTGCCCTGCGTACCGTGGATCTGATAACGCGGGGACTCAGCTGCCGCCAGCATGCTGCCATGCAGCACCACGCGGCGCTGCGGATAGATCAGCGTGGCGTGGAAGTAGTCGGTGGTTTGCGCACCGGGACGCAGCTCGGTGGTATCGACGCTAATCGCCACCGGGGAACCGAACAGCTGCAGCGCCTGATCGATAAGATGCGGTCCCAGGTCGAACCAGATACCGCTGCCCGGACCTTTCTGCTCGCGCCAGCGCTGTTTCACTTCCAGACGGAAGCGGTCAAAATGCGACTCAAAATAGCGCACTTCACCGAGCGTGCCGTCCGCTAGCAGCGACTTGACGGTCAGGAAGTCACTGTCCCAGCGGCGGTTGTGGAACACCGACAACAGCAAACCTTTTGCTTTAGCCAGCGCATCCAGCTCGCGCGCCTGTGACAGTGTCACGGTGAACGGTTTATCCACCACCACGTTTTTACCCGCATCCAGCGCGGCTTTCACCAGCGGAAAGTGGGTGTCATTTGGCGTCGGGATAACAATCAGCTGAATGGTTGGATCGTCAAACAGTGCCTGGGGATCGGAAACTACCTGCACCGAGGGCCAGTCGGCATGAACCTTGGCGGCATCGCTGCTGGAGACTGCGGCCAGCTCCATTTCTGCCGTACCGGCAATCAACGGCGCATGAAACGTCTTACTGGCGAAACCATAGCCCACCAGCCCTACACGTATTTTATCAGTCATCACTTTCCCTCTTCTGGTTACCCATTGATTTAAGACGATCGGCCCGGAGAGAACAAGGTGAAATCATTCTGATTCTTATTCATTAGCACGCCGTGATACGTACCATGTTTCCTGAGCGACCAGCGCATCGTGCGCATCCAGGCTGCGGCGGCGGAAATCGCTGGGGCTGACGCCAACGCGTTTGCGGAACACCCGCGAGAAATAAAGCTGATCGTCATAGCCCACTTCCCGGCCAATGCTGGCGATCGGTTCCTGGGTAGTTTGCAGCAGCAGTCTGGCGCGGATCACCCGCTGATCTTCACGCCAGCGTAGCAGGTTTACCCCCATCTGCTCACGAAACAGATGCGCCAGTCGCGAAGGCGACAGGCAGACGTGTTTAGCCACTTCCTCAATTTTTACCTCTGCCGCCAGGTTGCTGGTGACATACTGGCAGGCTTCAATCACCCGCGAGTCGCGAACCTGCTGATGGCTGCGCGGATCTTCTTCTACCGCGCGCAGCAGCAGGCGTTCCAGCAGATTCATCGCCAGCTCTTCGGCGAACCGTCGCCCGGAGTTATGAGTGTTTTCAATGCTGGCGAACAGACGGTCAAACTCCCCGCGCAACGCCTCGGGAAGGTGCAGCCGACCCACGCCCTGCACCTCGTCCTGGAACGACAGCCAGTCACTCCAGTAGGCGCGGGGACGAAAATAAACCCAGCGGTGATGCCAGGCGTCGCTGTCGGGCGAGCGGCCGTAATAGTGCGGGGTTTTCGGCTGAAACAGCAGTAAATCACCCTCTTCACAGTCGAAAGCCGCTTCGCCGTCAAAAATGCGTCCGCGCCCTTTCACCGTCAGGTTGAGGATGTGGCCTTTCATACCGTGGGGACGATCGACAAAAAAATCGAGCGGCCCGTCCGCGTTAATCGGCGTTAGCCCGGCGACCAGCCAGGCACCGAACTGATAACCAGGTAACAGCGGGTTAGATTGTGTGACCGGTGCCAGGCGATGATACATAACGCGTCCCCTTATCAGGCTGCTTTATTTTTCTGTTTGTAGCGGTCAAAAATCACTGCTGCTAACAATATCAAACCGCGAACTACGTACTGTGAGAAAGGCGATATATTCAATAAGTTCATGGCGTTTTCCACCGTACCCAGAATCAGAACACCCGCAACCACATAGGAAATTTTACCGATGCCGCCCTTCAGCGATACGCCGCCCAGCACGCAGGCAGAGATCACAATCAGCTCATAGCCAATTGAGGTCATCGGCTGGCCGCTGGTCATGCGTGACGCCAGGATAATCCCCGCCGCCGCCGACACCAGGCCAGAGAGGATAAAGATGATAATCCGCGTACGCACCACCGGTACACCGGCTAAGCGCGCCGCGTCTTCATTGCCACCGATAGCCAGCGTGTTGCGGCCAAAAGTGGTTTTATTGAGCAGGAAGGCAAACAGCGCGAGAGTGATAATCGTTAACCACACCGGTGCCGGCACGCCCAGCCAGCTGGCGTAGCCCAGTGCGAAGAAGCGCTCGTCTTCAATGCCTACGGCTTTGCCATCAGAGAAAATATAGGCCAGACCGCGCACGATCTGCATGGTCGCAAGGGTGGTAATCAGCGCGTTGATTTTCAGTTTAGCGATGACGAAACCGTTAACAAAACCACAGGCCACGCCGAGCAACAGTCCGGCACCGACGCCGATCCACAAGCTCTCGCTGAGGTTGATGACTACAGCACAGGTAACACCCGCACAGGCAATTACCGAAGCCACAGACAGGTCGAAATCGCCGGAGGCCAGACAGAACAACATGCCGCAGGCCACCATTCCGGACATCGAAATCGCCAGCCCCAGCCCTTTCATATTGATAATGCTGGCGAAATTAGGCACAAAGATCATACAGGCGAGGAACAGCGCGGCAAACACCACCAGCATGCCGAAGTTATCCCAGATACGCCCGAAGCTCAGGCGCGACGGTGCCGCCGGGGTGGTCGTTGAAGTTGTCGAAGACATAGGTTTCTCCTGCATGTCAGGCCACCGCGGTGGCAGGTTTAGCGGTTTTAGGCATCGCCAGACCGAGGGTCAGCGCTTCGGTGGCATCGTCGTGTGCCAGCTCGCCGGCAATCTCCCCTTCGCGCATCACCAGAATGCGATCGGCCAGGCCCATCACCTCCGGCAGATCGCTGGAGGCAAACAGCACGGCAATGCCGCGCTCGGCCAGCGCATAGATCAGCTGATAAATTTCGTTTTTGGCACCGACGTCAATGCCGCGGGTCGGTTCATCGAGCATGATCACTTTCATCTCTTCCGACAGCCAGCGGCCAAGGATCGCCTTCTGCTGGTTGCCGCCGGACAGATTCATAATCAGCTGGTCCGCCGTCGGGGTTTTGATATTCAGCGAGCGGATATGCAGCCCGGCGTTCTGCACTTCCCAGGCCTTATTAATCAGGCATCCTGCCGTCAGATTATTACGGCGGGCGCTGATATTAATGTTGTCGCGAACCGAGTGCACCGGAATGATGCCGTCGGCCTTGCGGTCTTCCGGGCAGAGCATGATCCCGGCGCGGATCGCCTCGACCGGTTCACGCAGGACCCGTTTTTCTCCGTCCAGCCACAGCTCGCCGCCGGTCAGCCGGGTAGCACCAAACAGCCCTTTCATCAGCTCGCTGCGCCCTGCGCCCACCAGGCCAAACAACCCGACGATTTCACCGGCGCGCACGCTGAATGACACCGGGCTGCGCACGCCTTTCGCCTGCACGTTATCCAGCCGCAGGCGCACATCACCGCACGGACGCGGGCTGTAGCCGTAGATGTCGCCGATATCGCGCCCGACCATCGCCTGCACCAGCTGTTCGTTGTCGCAGGTGCTCATATCGCTGAAGGTGCGGACGTAGCGGCCGTCCTTAAAGACGGTAATCGCATCGCTGAGGGCAAAGATCTCCTCCATACGGTGCGAAACGTACAGCACCACACGGCCATCGGCGCGCAGCTGGCGAATGACACGGAACAGCTGATCGATTTCACGGGCGGAAAGCGAGCTGGTCGGTTCATCGAAGGCAATCACCTGCGCGTTGCGGGTTAGCGCCTTGGCGATTTCAACCATCTGCCACTGCCCCAGCGAGAGGTATTTCAGCGGCATATCCGGGTCAATATCCATCCCCAGCACCGCCAGCTGCTTTGCCGCCTCTGCACGCAGGCGACGGTGATTGACCAGCCCGACGCGCTGCGGCAGCTGGCCCAGAAAAATATTCTCTGCCACGGTCATTTCCGGGATCAGATGCAGTTCCTGATAAATAATCGCCACCCCGGAGTTCAGCGCATCGGTGGTGTGCTGAAAGTTGACCGGCTGGCCCTTAAGGCGAATTTCTCCACTGCTGGCGCGATAGCTACCGCTGAGAATTTTCAACAGTGTTGATTTCCCGGCACCATTTTCCCCCATCAACGCATGGACCTCTCCGGCATGGCAGTCGAAGCTGATGTCCTGCAGTGCCTTCACGCCGGGAAAGGTTTTACCAATGCCGTGAAAGCTGAGATAAGCGGGTTCTCTGGTCATATCACTCCCCTGAAACGGTGTTGGACGGTAACCGTGTTATACGTCCCGTAATACAAATAATCAGACCGTGGGCCGACCGTTGCAGCGATCGACCCACATAAAGTGACGTTGTCACTGAAAACGCATTACATCAGCCCTTTCTTAGCCAGCTCGGCCTTGAAGTTGTCACGAGTGATCAGCACCACCTCGGTCACTTCGGTAAACTTCGCCGGCTCCGCGCCGTTGGTCACCCAGTCATGCAGCATTTTGATACTGCGGTAGCCGTGAACGTCCGGGCTTGGCAGCAGCGAGCCGTAGAAGCCGGTGGCCTGGCCTTTTGACAGTTCGCTGACCGCATCCACGCCGTTGATACCGATGCCGATAACGTTAGGCGCCTTGAAGCCCTGGCCTTCTGTTGCGCGCACGCCGCCGAGCACGGTGTTGTCATTCATGCCGACAATCAGCCAGTTTTTCACTTCAGGATGCTGAACCAGCAGCGAGTTACCGGCATCGAACGCACCGGGGATATCGTTAGATTTGGTGGGAACCTGATAAATCTGTTTTTCCGGGAATCCGGCCGCTTTCAGCGCGTCCATTGAACCACCGGTGCGGCGGCGTGCCGTATCAAGCTCGTTAGCGGTAATCGCCATTACTGCGGTGTCTTTGACGTCCCAGCCGCGCTTCTGCATCTCCTTATACAGCTCCTGCCCCTGACGCTCGCCGATTTTGGTCGCTGCCATCATCACCAGCGGTACGGTGTCCATCGGCTTACCTTTGGCAGTGACGAACTGATCATCCACCGCGATCACCTTCAGATCGTAGCTGCGTGCTTTGGCCATAATGGCTGAACCCAGCTTCGGGTCCGGAGTGCAGATAACGAAGCCTTTGGCACCGCTGGCCGCCAGGCTGTCGATGGCGTTAAGGGTTTTCTCTCCGTCCGGCACGGCAATTTTGATCACCTCAAAGCCCAGCTCCTGGCCTGCTTTGTCTGCGAACTTCCATTCGGTCTGGAACCAGGGTTCTTCCGGCTGTTTCACCAGAAAACCGAGTTTCATTGTCTCTGCAATAGCGGATTGTGACATAACGGCAGCAAGGCTGATTGCGGCCAGTGCTTTAGTAAATTTGTGCATGAGGCTCTCCGGCTCAGTGCCCGCTTTTGACGGGGTTGTGTAAACGGTAACAATCGGAAGATGGAATAATTAAAATTTTATAAACAGCAAGTTATCTAAAACCGTCGTATTTTTTACTGCGGCGGTTAATTAGTTTTACCCACATACAAACGGAAATTTGTAGAGCGCTATCACACACTGAAATTACAGGCGTTTTGTCCATGCATTCAGCTGTTTTAACCGGAAAGTAACATTTGAAGCGCATCACATAACCGCATCTGATGGCAGAAAAGTGCATATTTGCAGCCACTCACACCTAACCGCTTCTGCGCCATGTTCTCAGGATAGAGAGACTTGACTATCGTCTCTGGAGAATAACTATGAACAAGGGTGCCATAACCCTCGGTCTGGATTTTGGCAGCGACTCGGTTCGGGCGCTGGCGGTGGAATGTGCCAGCGGACGGGAACTGGCGAAGCACGTAGTTGCCTATCCGCGCTGGCGGGAGGGCCGCTACTGCCAGCCCAACCGCAATCAGTTCCGCCACCATCCTGCGGATTACATCGAAGCGCTGGAACAGGTCATCCGTGACGTTGTCACTCAGCTCGGGAGCGACAGCCAGAATGTGGTTGGGATTGGCGTGGACTCTACAGGCTCTACGCCTGCGCCAATCGATCGTGAAGGCAGGGTTCTGGCGCTGCGGCCCGAATTTGCCGATAACTCCAATGCGATGTTCGTGCTGTGGAAGGATCACACCGCGATTGAAGAGGCAGAAGCTATCACCCGCCTGTGCCGCAGCGGCGAGTTTGAGGATTACTCACGCTATATCGGCGGGGTTTACTCCTCAGAATGGTTCTGGGCCAAAATTCTGCACGTCAGCCGCGAAGATGCCGCAGTGCGTGAAGCCGCCGCCTCGTGGATTGAGCTGTGCGACTGGGTTCCGGCTTTGCTCAGCGGTACCACCGCCCCCGCCGTTCTGCGCCGTGGCCGCTGCGCCGCCGGGCATAAATCCCTGTGGCATCCGCTGTGGCAGGGTCTGCCTGAGGCGGCATTCCTCGATGCGCTCGATCCGCTGCTGACCCGCGATCTGGATTCTCCCCTGTTTACCGATACCTGGACCGCCGATCTGCCGGTGGGCGAGCTCACCGCCGAATGGGCTGAACGTCTTGGTCTGCCGCAGGGCGTGGTGATTTCCGGCGGCGCCTTTGACTGCCATATGGGCGCAGTTGGTGCCGGTGCAAAGCCCTATACGCTGGTTAAAGTCATCGGCACCTCTACCTGCGACATTCTGATTGCCAATCCCGAGCGCGTGGGCGATCGCGCCATTAAAGGCATCTGCGGCCAGGTTGGTGGCAGTGTGGTGCCGGGAATGATCGGGTTTGAAGCCGGTCAGTCGGCGTTTGGCGATATGTATGCCTGGTTCAGTCGCCTGCTCAGCTGGCCACTGATGCAGACCATGCAGCAGCAGCCGGAACTGAAAACCCAACTGGAACCGATCCGTCGCGCCCTGCTGGAGGATTTAACCAGGGCCTGGGCCAGCGATCCTCAGCTCGATCATCTGCCGGTGGTGCTGGACTGGTTTAACGGACGCCGCACGCCGTTTGCTAATCAGCGCCTGAAAGGGGTGATTACCGACCTGAATCTGGGCACCGATGCGCCAACCCTGTTCGGCGGTTTTATCGCCGCCACCGCGTTTGGTGCCAGAGCGATTATGGAGTGCTTTGAGCAGCAGGATATTCCGGTACAGCAGATCCTGACGCTCGGCGGCATCGCCCGTAAATCCCCGGCCATTATGCAGGTGTGCTGCGATGTGATGAACCGCCCGCTGGATATCGTCGCGTCCGACGAGTGCTGCGCACTGGGTGCAGCCATTTTTGCCGCCGTTGCCGCAGGCGTCTATGCCGATATCCCGGCCGCGCAGCAACAGATGGCCAGCCCGCTGGAGCAAACCTTGCAGCCCGACCCTGCCCGCGTCGCACGTTTTCAACAGCTTTATCAGCGTTATCTTCAATGGTGCGAAGTTGCCGAACCGCAGTTTGCGCCACAACAGTCATCCGTCAGTGAAGGAGTGGTTCTATGACCCCGTTAAACACCGCAACCGTATGGTTTGTGATTGGCACCCAGCATCTGTACGGCGTGGAAACCCTGCGTCAGGTTGAACAGCACGGCAAAGAGGTGGTTGACCAGCTTAATCGCGAAGGAAAGCTGCCCTTCCTGCTCCAGCTCAAACCGCTGGTCAAAAGCCCGGATGAGGCGCTGGTTCTGTGCCGCGATGCCAACCACGACCAGCAGTGTCTGGGGATCATCACCTGGTTACACACTTTCTCCCCGGCGAAAATGTGGATTGGCGGGCTGTCCGTTCTGAATAAGCCGCTGCTGCAGTTCCATACCCAGTTCAATGCGGAAATTCCGTGGGACAGTATGGATATGGACTTTATGAACCTGAATCAGACCGCACACGGCGGCCGCGAGTTCGGCTTTATTGGCGCGCGTATGCGCCTGCCGCATCAGGTCGTTACCGGCCACTGGCAGGACCCGCAGGCGGTACAGCGCATAGCTCAGTGGATGCGTGGAGCAGCAGCGAAACTTGCCAGTCAGCAGCTGAAGGTGGCACGTTTCGGCGACAATATGCGTGAAGTGGCGGTAACCGAGGGCGATAAAGTCGCCGCGCAGATCCAGTTCGGCTATGCCGTTAACGGCTGGGGCGTCGGCGATCTGGTGGAGGTGATTAATCAGGTCAGCGACGGCGACGTTAGCGCGCTGGTTGATGAGTACGAGAGCAGCTATGAGTTCTCGGCGGCGGCGGCGGTTAACGGAGAAAGACGCCAGAACGTGCTGGATGCCGCACGCATCGAACTGGGTATGAAACGCTTCCTCGACGGTGAGGGCTGCCGCGCGTTTACCACTAACTTCCAGGCTCTGCACGGTATGACCCAGCTGCCGGGGCTGGCGGTTCAGCGTCTGATGCAGCAGGGGTACGGGTTTGCCGGTGAGGGTGACTGGAAAACTGCTGCACTGCTGCATATTTTCAAAGTGATGGCCGGTAATCAGGCGGGCGGCACCTCGTTTATGGAGGATTACACCTATCACTTCTCACCGGGCAACAATCTGGTCTTAGGTTCGCATATGCTGGAAGTCTGCCCGTCTATCGCCCGCGAAGCGCGCCCGCTGCTGGATGTGCAGGCGCTGGGTATTGGTGGTAAGGCCGATCCGGCACGGCTGATCTTCTCTACTCCGGCCGGCGCGGCGGTCAATGCCAGCGTAATCGATATGGGCGATCGCTTCCGCCTGCTGGTTAACGTGGTGGATGCCATTGAGCAGCCGCATGACCTGCCTGCACTGCCGGTTGCCCGCGCGCTGTGGCGTGCCCAGCCTTCGCTGGCGACGGCTTCAGAAGCCTGGATACTCGGCGGTGGTGCACACCATACGGTGTTCAGCCAGGCGCTGACGGTTGACGATATGCGTCTGTACGGCGAACTGCATAATATCGAGGTGCTGGTGATTGATAACGACACCACCATCCACGGTTTCCGCGATGCGCTGCGCTGGAACGACGCTTATTATCGGCTGGCACGTTAAAAATATGACCGGCAGCGCCTGACGGCGCTGCCGGTTGTTATTTTATCGTTACGCACCGTAAGTAAAATTAGATTTTTAGCACTTGCCTGAATAGCCCTGTCAAAATTTCAACCCCGCCCGAAATAGCGCCTTAACTTAAATTCGCATAGTTTTTCCTTATAATCTCGCACTTTTAGTGATTCTTCTCTGGTCATCAGTTTAGCGCTGTGTTAATTATTGTCACCGGTCACTTTATTTAACACCTTGGGCATTTATTCTAAAACTTTGCCTTAGAAGCACCATCAACTAGTTGATAATTACAATCATCGAGTAAAAATCGGAATATCTGACCAGCAGGACTGTTATTCTAAAAATAATCAAATGGATGTGTCGTATGTCACAAATGTTCGCACTTTTACTGGTCATGATCATTTTATACCTGGGCGATTTGGTTTCTGCCAGAACGAAAGCCTGGATACCCTCCGTATTTGTCTGCGCCGTGCTGTTTTTATTTGGCTACTGGACCTTCTTCCCGCAGGATATCGTCAGCCGCGCCGGTATCACCCCGGTGGTTGCGGTGATGCTGATGTATTTACTGATCACCAATATGGGCACCCTGCTGTCGGTGCCTGAACTGATCCGCCAGTGGAAAACCATCATCATCTCTCTTGCTGGTATCGGCGGTATTATGGTGACGGTATTTGTGGTCTGCATGCTGATGTTTGACCGCAACACCGCCATTGTGACCATTCCCCCGCTGGTCGGCGGCATCGTGTCGGCGATCATTATGTCCAAGGGCGCGGCGTCCGCCGGGCTGGTTGATTTATCTGTTTTTGCCATTCTGATCTACGTAATGCAGGGCTTTGCCGGCTATCCGCTGACCGCCATTATGCTGCAGCGTGAGGGAAAGCGCGTGCTGCAAAAATACCGTCGCGGCGAGTGGCAGGAGACGGTCGCGGGCACCCCACTGCCGGATAAAACCTCCGGCGCAGCGGATAACGCCATGCCGCGCCTGTTTGGTCGCATGCCCGCCCACTACAACACCAGCTATTTTAAATTTATGCGCCTCGCCTTCGTCGGCTGGCTGGCGTATCTGGTCTCCGGTTGGCTGGCCCCCGTGGTAGCGGTCAGCCCGTTCGTGCTCTGCCTGCTGTTCGGCGTGATCGCCGCCTCGCTGGGTTTCCTTGAGCGGCAGCCGCTGCAAAAAGCCAACGGCTTCGGCTTTGCGGTGATGGGCCTGATGCTGTTTATTTTTGATACGCTGAACCGCGCCACGCCGGAAATGCTGCTGCGCCTGCTGCTGCCAATGTTGGTATTGATTGCCGCCGCCGTGGTGGGGATGTTTATTGTCTCCTGGATCGTTGGCAGGATGCTGGGCGTCAGCATGGAGATGGCGTTTGCGATTGCGCTCACCTCGATGTACGGCTTCCCGGCAGACTACATTATTACTAACGAAGCCATCACCGCGCTGACCAAAGATGAGAAAGAGCGTGAGGTGCTGACCCAGCATATGCTGGCGCCGATGCTGGTCGGTGGCTTTATTTCCGTCACCATGGTGTCGGTAGTGCTTGCCGGGATCATGGTGGGCTACATTATTCCTGCTGTTTAAATCATTATTCAGTGCATTCTGTACCAAAAATAAGGGAAGCAAGAGTTATGACAAGCCAGTCAATTACGCAGGCCGTCCACGCCTGGAAAGAGGCGATGATCGCCTTCCGTCGCGATTTGCACGCACACCCAGAACTGCCGTGGGAAGAAATCCGCACCACCCAGAAAGTTGCACAGGCGCTGGATGAAATCGGCATCAGTTATCGTCTCACTCAGCCGACGGGGATTATCGCCGAAATCAAAGGCGGCCAGCCGGGAAAAACCGTGGCGCTGCGCGCCGATATGGATGCGCTGCCGGTGCAGGAACTGAGCACCTCGCTGAGCTACAAATCCCTGACCGACGGTAAAATGCACGCCTGCGGCCACGATGCGCATACCTCCATGCTGCTGAACGCGGCCAGAGCGCTGCAGGAGAACCGCGCCGAACTGCGTGGCAACGTACGTCTGATTTTCCAGCCGGCGGAAGAGATCGCCGAAGGCGCTCGCGAGATGGTTCGCCAGGGCGCGGTTGAGGGCGTAGATAACGTCTTTGGCATGCATATCTGGACCACCACCGCCTCCGGCAAGATTTCCTGCAACGTCGGCTCCAGCTTTGCCTCTGCCGACCTGCTGAAGGTGAAATTTAAAGGGCGCGGTGGCCACGGCTCGATGCCGGAAGCCTGTATTGATGCCGCCGTGGTTGCCTCTTCGTTTGTGATGAATCTGCAGGCGATTGTCTCGCGCGAGACTTCGCCGCTGGAATCCGCAGTGGTGACCATTGGTCGGATGGAAGTCGGCACGCGCTTTAACGTGATTGCCGAGAATGCGGTGCTGGACGGCACGGTACGCTGCTTTGACGTTGCCACCCGCGATCGCCTGAAGGCGGCGATCGAGCGTTATGCTCATCACACGGCGGGGATCTACGGCGCCACGGCGGAAGTTGAGTACACTTACGGTACGCTGCCGGTGATCAATGAAGAGCGCAGCGCTCTGCTGGCGCAGTCGGTGATCCGTGATGCCTTCGGTGAAGAGGTGCTGTACGCCGAACGGCCGACCACCGGCGGTGAGGATTTTAGCTACTTTATTGAAAATATCCCCGGCTGCTTTGCCCTGCTGGGCTGCGGTAACAAGGCGAAAGGCACCGACTGGGCGCATCATCACGGCTGTTTTAATATCGATGAGGATGTGATGGTGCACGGTGCGGAGCTGTATGCGCAGTATGCGTGGCGGTATTTGCAGCAGGATGATTTTTAACGCTACCGGCCAGGAAGGGTTTGTCTCGCTGCGGGTTCCTGAGCCTGGCCTATCGGCCCTATTCCGGAACGAGGACCCGCTGACAGTTGCCTCGCACTTCCATGTGCCCGGACGGTCCGCTTATCCGGATAGCACCGATTGCCTGAACGTTTCTGCGTTGTTGCCTCAACAACCCTTTTTCCTGCCATTGCCTGGCAAGGCGGCAGCGGCTGTCGATATCGTGCTCGGGTAAACCAGAGACATAGCAAGGCGCCGAAGTGCGAAACGCGCCGCCAAGTAGCTGATGAACCGGCAGACCAAGAATTTTGCCTTTAAGGTCCCACAGGGCGATATCCACGCCGGCGATGGCATCAATGTGATAGCCGCTGATGTGGCCGCGATCGCGCATCGAGTCGTACATTCTGGCGTTCAGCACGCCGCTGGAGAACGGGGATTCCCCGATCGGCAGTGGTGCAAAAAGCTGTTTAATCCGTTCGGCGGCCACCTGCGGCACCACCGGTGCCAGCGCCTCTCCCCAGCCGATGTGGCCATCGCTGCTGGTAATTTTCACCAGGCAGGGTTAGGCTATGAACCCGTCAACCGGGAAAACTATGCCTGGACCATTACCCGACCCGATATTTACCTTAATGGGAAACAGCGGAACGACGGAGAGTGAATATGAAATTGTCTGGTGGGTGTTTATGTGGGTTTATCAGCTTCACAGCGGTGAACCCTTCTTCCTCTCATTCCTGCTCCTGCGATATCTGCCAGAAGCATTCTGGCTGCCACACCGCAGTATGGCTTGATTTCCACTCGGATGATGTTGAATGGACGGGTGAAGGCGGTGTGCCTTCCCTGTTCCGCTCATCCGCGAGTTCCTCCCGGGCATTTTGCGGCCGGTGTGGCACCTCCGTCGGTGCCATCGATGACAGTCCGGTGATTGCTCTGCTGAGCGGGATTTTTAACCACAACGAGCGAGCCTTGTTTTCGCCACAATCTCACTCATTTCAAGATATGAAGCCTGAATGGTGGAGAAAAATTATGCCTGATACCGCTGTCTGAATTGTGAAGCAGCACTCTGTTTCGTTACAGCGTATTCAGCATACACTTACCGCAGCCATTATGGCCGGTGTTGTCCAGCCTTTCAGTCAAATGCCGGCTGCACCGCAGGGCTGGCTATTAAGTTCAATCAGAATATGACTCTGGAGGGGCGATAAATTCTCCGTCGTTATCGAGCCCGACGTGGAAGATGCAGATTAGTGATTTAGCCTTTGCTGGCCGAGGCCGGTAGGTCTCTTCCTGTCTTCGTTAATCTGTAAACGAACTCAGATTGTCTCTATAGATTTCAGATTCTTTCACCAATATTTTGCTGAACAGTCCGCTCCTGGCACAGAGCGGACATTCCTTAGTCCCTGGTAGATTAGGCAGCAGGCCAAATAAGCGTATCAACATCCTCCCCGTTTATGTTCAGCAGCATTGAAAATGCCGTGACTATCACCCAACGACTTAAATTCAAAGTGCCGCCAGGATCGCGGCTTCCATTTTCTCCGGGGTGGCGATCGGCGCAAAACGCTTAAGCGGCTTACCGTCGCGCCCAATCAGGAATTTAGTGAAGTTCCACTTAATCCGCCCACCCAGCACGCCGGGCAACTCGTCTTTCAGATAACGAAACAGCGGATGCGCAGCGGCTCCGTTGACCTCGACTTTCTCGAACATCGGAAAGCTGACGCCGTAGTTAACGTAACAAGTCTGCGCGATGTCGTCGGCGTCGCCGGGTTCCTGCTTGCCGAACTGGTTGCAGGGGAAGCCCAGCACCACCAGCCCCTGTGCGGCGTACTTCTTGTAGAGCGCTTCAAGGCCTGCGTATTGCGGCGTGAAGCCACACCGGCTGGCGGTATTTACCACCAGCACCAGATTACCCGCGAAGTTGGCCATAGTGACAGGCTGGCCTCGCAGACTGGTGGCTGAGATCTGATAAAAGGGGGTCATATCGTCATCCTCAAAACAAACGGGGTTCGGCGTCGATACTGCCGCGCAGCGCTTTGCCGCAACGGCACTCGGCGTAGATTGCGGGTTAACGCGGGTAGCCTGTCTTCAAAGCACGCTGTAGATCTCAGAAATTACTTGCTCGGTAGCGTTCTCAATCGTCCCTTCATTCCGGCATAAAAACCAGCCGTTCCCGATAATTTCTCGCTGGAATGCCCGGGTACAGGCAGCATGCTCTTCCAGCTTATGCATCACCGTACTGTTTAGCCCCCGCGTTCGGGCCGCTGCCCTCGCCCATGAGATTTCCGGCGCAGTCACCACACCGATATGCAGGTCTGGCGTTTGCACATTACGTTCCCTGTTGAGCTGTAAAATCTCAGCAAAGGGCACCATTCGGCGAAAAGCAGCATCCGACGGGTACCAGCAATCCATCAGGATAATGCTGTCCGCTGGCTGTTTGGTCAGCACCTGCTGGGAAATCCAGGCGCGGCTATTGGCAAAGCGCGCACAAACCTCCCGCTCCAGATCGAGGGAGGGATTGCGGACAAGCTTGTTGACCAGGGCCATCGTTTCCGCCCTGAAGGGATCGCTTTTTTCTCGCAAAGCCGGATCACCTTGTTATTGTCCGCCCTTAATACCTTCGTCACGGCTTCTAACAGCGTGGTTTTGCCCGTTCCCTTGGGGCCATCCAGAGTAACAAACAGCGGGCTTTTCATTCTGTGAAAGATGAATGAAAAGCGGTTTTTGTAGAGCTCAAATCTGGCAAACGCATCTGACTTCCTTTAGATAAACAGCTGACCACCCTTCTTGCCTGCTGGAATCGCTGACGCGTTAACGCGAACAGCACAGCAGGCTCTTATAAAAGGTGCTGCTCCCGTTAATGAGCGCACCCCGTTCTCAGTCACGGCCTTATCTGGCACGACACCCTCCACAGGCCCCTCATCGGATTGCAACGAAGAAGCGCTTCGCGCAGCCCGGTACTGTGGAATATCGCAGCAATATGCAAATTTCAGCAAGTTTACCCTTCGACGAAACGCATAATCAGGCGGGCAACCGCGATCTGTCAGATGTTGTAAAGTCGCAGGAAATATCCATCTGTGTATGTTTATCCATGAAACCAGACAACAATGAACACAATATCTGTCGTGGACATTTCGGCGCTATCCGCGCATATCAAACCAGCCGTTTTTACAATCGTTGAAGAGTTCCGCATGGAGTTCGCCTGGCGTCTGCGGCAGGGATGCCACAGACGCCCAACTATCACGTACTCAACCGTTTAACCGGTGCATTCTGCTGGCGATCCCACATCACTGTCAGCAGCCGCTGGAGCGCAATAAAGGCAAACAGCAGCACGCCGATAGCAATCTTGGTCCACCACGAGCTCAGCGTACCGTCAAAGTTAATCCACGTCTGAATCAGCCCCTGAATCAACACGCCAAACAGCGTCCCCAGCACCGTCCCCACCCCGCCGGAAAGCAGCGTGCCACCGATAACTACCGAAGCAATGGCATCCAGCTCCACACCCATTCCTGCCAGCGCGTAACCCGCCGAGGTATAGATTGAGAATACAATTCCCGCCAGCGTTGCCAGCCCGGAGGAGAGCATATAAACACGTACTGTTGTGCTGCGGGTGGAAATCCCCATCAGCTGCGCCGAAGTGGCGCTGCCGCCGATGGCATACACCTGGCTACCGAAGCGACTGCGGTGAGCAAGCAAAATCCCCAGCACCACCACCATCAGCATAACCAGCGCCAACAGGCTGAGCCGCCCGCCGCCGGGGATCTTCCAGGCCATCGACGACAACATTGCGTATAGTGGATGATCGACAGGCAGCGAGCTTTCTGCCACCAGATAGCTACAGCCGCGCAGGAAGAACATTCCCGCCAGGGTGATAATAAATGCCGGAATTTTTAAGGCATCGATCAGCCAGCCCATAAAAGCACCAAACGCCGATCCCATCACCATGACCAGACCGAACGCCACAAACGGATGCAGGTGGAAATCGCCAATGGCGCGAGCCAGAAACACACCGGTAAAGGCGATCACCGCGCCCACGGAAAGATCGATACCGCCGGAGAGGATCACAAAGGTCATACCAACGGCGATGATGCCGAGAAAAGCGTTATCGGTCAGGATATTGGCAATCACCCGGGTTGACGCGAAGCCGGGAAACTGACTGAGGCAGAAGAGATAACCGGCCACGAAAACCAGCAGGGTTATCATTAACGGAAGATGACGTTTAACCACCGCGCGGCCCTCTTTTAAACAGTTGAATAAAGCGTGGTGACTGCAACAGCAGCACAATCATCACCACCACCGCCTTCACGACCTGGTTCAGTTCGGGTGGGGATCCGGAAAGCAGAATCCCGGTATTCATTGCCTGAATAATCAGTGCGCCGACCAGTGAGAGCAGCAGATTGAAGCGGCCGCCCATCAGCGAAGCCCCCCCGATAACCACCGCGAGAATGGCATCAAGTTCCAGCCACAGTCCGGCGTTATTGGCATCCGCGCCGCGAATATCCGCCGCCACGATCAACCCGGCCACCGCCGCACACAGCCCGCTCAGCACGTAGGTGCTCATCACCACCAGCCAGCCGTTAACCCCGGCGTTACGCGCGGCGCGCAGGTTGATACCGACGGCCTCGATAAACATGCCCAGCGCGGTTTTACGGGTCAGAAGCCAGACCACCAAAGCCAGCGCAAGGGTGATCCACAGCGGTACCGGCAGGAAGAACAGCGTGCCGCTGCCCAGCCGCGCCAGCGCATCGCTGTTAAAAGTGACGATCTGTCCCTGCGTTATCAGCTGCGCGATGCCGCGCCCGGCAACCATCAGGATCAGCGTGGCGACAAACGGCTGTATTTTTAACAGCGACACCAGCACGCCGTTCCATAGCCCACACAGCAAACCGCTGCCCAGCGTCACCAGAATCACCACCGGCAGGCTGTGCCCGGCGACGGTCATCGTCGCGGCAATCGCCCCGGCAATCGCCATGACCGCACCGACCGATAAATCAATACCGCCGGTGGCGATAACCAGCGTCATACCGATAGCCAGAATCGCTACCGGCGCGGCGCGGTTCAGGATATCGATCGGGCTACCGAACAGCCGCCCGTCCTGCAGATGAATGGCAAAAAAGTTGTTCGCCACCATGCTGTCGATCAGCAGCACCAGGATCAGCGCACCAATTTGCGGCATCCCCGGCGGTAGTTTACGTTTTAGCATTGGCGTTTTCCCCGGTATCAAATGGCCCTCAAGCATGCTGCTCTCCCCCGGCCGCAATGGCGTTGACGATGGCGGCAACCGACAGTTGCTCCAGTGGGATCTCCGCCACCTGCTGCCTGTCGCGCAGGATCAGCACCCGATCGGCGTAGCCGACCAGCTCTTCCAGTTCAGATGAAATCACCAGCAGCGCCAGACCGTCGGCACAAAGCGTTTCAATCAGGCGAATAATTTCAGCGTGCGCGCCCACGTCAATGCCGCGCGTGGGTTCATCAAGGATTAAAAACTGTGGACGCGTGACCAGCCAGCGCGAAAGCAGCACCTTCTGCTGGTTACCACCGGAGAGCAGCTCCACCGGCTGATCGGCATCCGGCGTGCGGATGCCCAGGCTTTTAATAAAGCGTTCCGCAATTTCCTGCTGCTCGCGGCGTTTAATCGGCCTGAGCCAGCCGCGCTGCACCTGCAGGGCCAGAATGATATTTTCGCGCACCGAGGCAGCACCGATAATGCCGTCGGTTTTACGATCCTCCGGGCAGAAGCCCATCCCTAAACGCGAGGCCTGAGCCGGAGTGCGGATATTCTGCGCTTTACCTTTGATGAAAGCCTTGCCTGAATCCGCGCGCTTAATGCCAAACAGCAGCTCCGCCGTTTCGGTGCGTCCCGAACCGAGCAGGCCCGCCAGACCCACGGCTTCACCGGGGCGTACGCTAAGGCTGAACGGCTCAATGGTGCCTTTTTTGCCGTAGTCTTTAAATTCCACCACCGGGGTCTCGCTGCGCAACGTGCTGCCCGCGCGCTGAAGCGCCGTTTCCAGCAGTTCGCGGCCAAGCATCAGCTTAATCAGCTCAATCTGCGGCAGCGAGCGGGTATCGCGCGTAGCGATAAACTGGCCGTTGCGCAGCACGGTGATTCGGTCGGTGATGCGGTACACCTGATCGAGGAAGTGGGTGACGAAGATCAGGCTCATGCCTTTAGCCCGCAGCTGGTTCATCAGGGTGAACAGCATTTCCACTTCGCTGGCATCCAGGCTGGCGGTCGGTTCATCAAGGATCAGCACCTTGGCGGAAAGATCCACCGCGCGGCAGATGGCGATTATCTGCTGCATAGCAACGGAGTAGTGGCCCAGCGAGCGGGTCACGTCCAGCTCGAAACCGTAATCATTGAGTAACTTTATCGCTCGCTGGTTCAGCGTTTTGCGGTCAATCAGGCCAAAGCGCTTTGGCTCACGGCCAATAAACAGATTGTCCGCCACCGACATATTCGGCAGCAGGTTCACTTCCTGGTAGACGGTGCCGATGCCCAGCACCTGCGCTTCGGCGGTGTTGCGCGGGTTAATCGCCTGCCCGGAGAGCGTAATGGAACCGGCATCGCGCTGATACACGCCGGTCAGCACTTTAATCAGCGTGGATTTCCCCGCGCCGTTCTCACCCAGCAGCGCCATAATTTCGCCGGGACGGATATCAAAGGAAACATTATCCAGCGCACGTACGCCGGGAAAGGATTTACTGACGCCGCTGATTTCCAGTAGCGTTGCAGAGGAGGTGTTGGTGGTCATACGCTGCGCCTCAAACCATGAAAAAAGCCGCTCCGGCAGGAACGGCACGTGGCTCAGTAACCCATACCTTTTTTACGATCCAGTTGTGTCTGTGCGTCGGCAGGCAGGAACAGTTTGGTTTCGGTTTTGATAATTTTTGGCGGTACGGTGCCGTCTTTTTTCAGTTTTTCCAGCGCATCGAAGGCCGGGCCAGCCATATTTGGCGTCAGCTCTACGTTGGCATTGGCTTCACCGGCCAGCATGGCTTTGTAGATATCCGGCACGCCGTCAATTGATCCGGTCAGGATATCTTTACCCGGCTCGAGCCCGGCTTCTTTAATCGCCTGAATCGCACCGATGGCCATATCATCGTTGTGGGCGTAAACCATGCAGATGTTTTTGCCGTTGTTCTCAGCCTTGATAAAGCTTTCCATCACCTCTTTACCCTTGCTGCGGGTAAAGTCACCGCTCTGCGAGCGGATTACTTTGATATTCGGGGTATTGGCGATCGCTTCCGCAAAGCCTTTTTTACGGTCGATGGCCACGCTGGCACCCACGGTACCCTGCAGCTCTACAACGTTACAGGGTTTGCCGGCCTGCTCTTTCACCAGCCAGTCGCCGATAAGCTTGCCTTCATATACGTTATCCGCCGTCACTACCGCCTGATACAGCGATTTATCCTTTACCACAATGGCGCGGTCGAGCAGGAATACCGGGATCTTGGCATCCTTCGCTTCTTCCAGCACCGGTTCCCAGCCGGTTTGTACCACTGGTGCAATAAAGATGGCATCAACGCCCTGAGCGATAAATGAGCGAACTGCTTTGATCTGGTTCTCTTGTTTTTGCTGACCATCAGCAATTTTCAGAGTAATTCCGCGCTTCTGCGCCTCGGTTTTAGCCACGCTGGTTTCCGCTGCACGCCAGCCCGATTCGGAGCCAACCTGAGAGAAGCCAACGGTCATTGATTCAGCCAGCACGGGAGCAGACAGGCCTGCGCTGATAAGGACAGGCAAGAGTAAACGCTTCCACATGATCATTTTTCCTCTGATGGGATTTTGCCGTATAGGGTAACTGCACCTAAATCCTGGACTATAAGTGGAAAAACATATTCGACAACGCTCACAAAACGCTACAAATCAAATAGATTAGGCAATTTTCATCGTAAAAATCAGCGCCGCAGATATGGATAATTCGCCTGCAATAAATGAAAATCAGGTTAAATAAGTGTAATAAACAGAAGCGGTTGCAGACTGAGCATTTGGAAGCGATTACAACACCGCGTGAAGTTCTGTCATTCTGAACGGTATGAATTGTGTCCCAGGAATTATCCTGAACTGTGATACTTCTCACGATTCATCAGTCTTTCCCACTGATTCTTCACAAAATTAATCAGTTTTCCGAAACTGATGCTTTTTAACATCAGGGATGATGGATTCCGTAAGTAGCCGTTATATACTGATTTTATTCTACTGCTACACGATATGGGCCTCATGAGCATTCACAACTACCTGCTAAAGTTTCGTAAAGTTAATAACCTTGAAAGCTTGGAAAAACTTTTTGATCACCTCAATTATACGCTCACTGAGAATAGTGAAATCATCTTAATGTATCGTGCAGCCGATCATCGCCGTGCCGAACTGGCCTCCGGCGGTCGCTTATTCGATCCCGGCTGCGTGCCGAAAACCCTCTGGCACTACGTGGTATAAGACAGTAATCATTCATAGCCTGGTGTTTCAGCTGACGTTTTTCCGTATAGTTGCCGTCTGCTGATGCGAGGGTATCGCATTTTTTCTGTCTATATTGAGGACTTCGCGTGGCTGTAGATTCCAAAACTCGCATCGGAGGCTGGCTGCTGGTACCGCTGGCCTGGCTGATTATGACCCTGTTGACCAGCGCCCTGGTGATGGCACTGTACCTCAGTGCCCTGTTCGATCCCGCCATGCGTGAGCAGCTGTTCGCGCAGAACAGTGCGGTACTGGTAAACTGGGGGTTGTCACTACTGACCTCGACGCTGGTTTGGTTCTACACTGGCTGGGTGACATGGATTTTCTGCAAACGCTCCCGTCGGCTACCTCGCCACTATATTATCTGGCTGTTAATCACCGTCGTGCTGGCGTTAAAAACCTTCGCTTTTGCACCGGTAGCCGATGGCCGCGCGGTGCAGACGCTGCTTATTGCCCTGCTGGCTGCTGGCGTTCTGGTTCCCTACTTCAAACGCTCGCAGCGGGTGAAAAACACCTTCACTGCCGAATAGTGATGCAAAAAACGTCAAGATCTTAATCGTGAGTGCGTTATAACGGCGTTGAATAGCGCACAACGGTTGTGGTCAGGCGGGCAATATCCGATAATAACCCCCTGCAATTTTAAGCTGCAGTGCTGGCAACCCGCGTGAAGATGACCGCCGGTAAACAGTACTGGCCTTCGGGCCGTTAAAATCTGCTCTTTCTTCTTTTTTCAGGCATAAGAATGACCGACTACCTGCTCCTTTTTATTGGCACAGTGCTGGTGAATAACTTCGTTCTGGTGAAGTTTCTCGGCCTTTGTCCCTTTATGGGCGTTTCCAAAAAACTGGAAACGGCGATTGGCATGGGACTCGCCACCACGTTTGTGATTACGCTGGCCTCGATCTGCGCGTGGCTGGTAAATCACCTGATCCTTCTGCCGCTCGATCTGGTCTATCTTCGTACCATGGCCTACATCCTGGTAATTGCCGTGGTGGTTCAGTTCACCGAAATGGTGGTGCGTAAAACCAGCCCCGATTTGTATCGCCTGTTGGGAATTTTCCTGCCGCTGATTACCACCAACTGTGCCGTGTTGGGCGTCCCGCTACTGAGCGTTAACCTCAATCACACTTTCCTGCAGGCCGCGCTTTACGGCTTTAGCGCCTCGCTCGGTTTTTCGCTGGTGATGGTGCTGTTTGCCGGTATCCGCGAACGCCTGGTGTTGGCCGATGTGCCTGCGCCGTTCAAGGGCTCTTCCATTGCACTGGTTACCGCCGGGTTGATGGCGCTGGCCTTTATGGGCTTTACCGGTCTGGTTAAATTCTGATGACGGCGATTTGGATTGCGATTGTCATATTAAGCGCCCTCAGCCTGATATTCGGGGGTCTGCTGGGCTATGCTTCGCGCCGCTTTAAAGTTGAAGAAGACCCGATCGTTGAGCAGATCGATGCCCTGCTGCCTCAGAGCCAGTGCGGCCAGTGTACCTATCCTGGCTGCCGCCCCTATGCAGAAGCGGTCGCCAACGGCGGTGAGATGATTAACAAATGCGCCCCTGGCGGAGAGCAGACGATGCTCAAGCTGGCCGCGCTGTTAAACGTCGATCCGCAGCCGCTGGGTGAAGATGCTGAACTTGAGCCGGAACGTAAGGTTGCCTGGATTGATGAGGCCAACTGTATCGGCTGCACCAAGTGCATCCAGGCCTGCCCGGTTGATGCCATCGTCG
The DNA here is from genome assembly GCF_059420805.1 of Erwinia sp. GW821-FHT03D09. Classification (NCBI taxonomy): domain Bacteria; kingdom Pseudomonadati; phylum Pseudomonadota; class Gammaproteobacteria; order Enterobacterales; family Erwiniaceae; genus Erwinia; species Erwinia sp. GW821-FHT03D09. Next base: position 131,926 of record NZ_JBWKUK010000001.1, on the reverse strand, counting down.
GTGCAACCCGCGCGATGCACACCGTGCTGGCCGATGTCTGTACCGGCTGCGATCTTTGCGTTGCTCCCTGTCCGACCGACTGCATTGAAATGCGTCCGGTTGCAACGACCACTGCCAACTGGAAATGGGATCTGCAAACTATCCCAATCCGGGTTATTTCTGTAGAAAGTCATGCTTAATCTGTTTAAAAGATTCAAAAAAGACGCAATCTGGGACTTCGATGGCGGTATTCACCCACCGGAGATGAAGACCCAGTCAAACGGCACGCTGCTGCGTCAGCTGCCGCTGCCTGACCGCTTTATTCTGCCGCTGAAGCAGCATATCGGTAGTGAAGGTGAAATCAGAGTGCGGCCGGGCGATAAGCTCCTGCGCGGAGAACCGCTCACCTTCGGCAACGGCCGGATGCTGCCGATTCACGCACCGACTTCCGGTACGGTCACTAAAATCGCCCCGCACATGACCGCGCATCCTTCGGCGCTGGCCGAAATGTGCATCTTTATCGAGCCAGATGGCGAAGACCGTTGGTGCGAGAAACAAACGGTCAGCGACTATCGCCAGCTTGAGCGCAGCGAGGTGGTGACGCGCATACACAAGGCAGGCGTTGCCGGTCTGGGCGGCGCAGGATTCCCGACGGCGACCAAGCTGAGAGGCGGTCTGCGCGGAGTTAAAACGCTGATTATCAACGCCGCCGAGTGCGAACCCTACATCACCGCCGACGATCGGCTGATGCAGGACTGTGCTGCCGAAGTGCTGGAAGGCAGCCGTATACTGGCATGGATACTCAACGCCGAGCGCGTACTGATCGGCATTGAAGACAACAAACCGGAAGCGATTGCCGCGCTGAAAGCCGCCCTCGGCAACCAGAACGACCTGCAAATTCGGGTGATCCCGACCAAATATCCCTCCGGCGGTGCCAAACAGCTGACCCGCATTCTGACAGGTAAAGAAGTGCCGCACGGCGGTCACTCCATCGATATCGGCGTGCTGATGCAGAACGTCGGCACCGCTTTTGCGGTTAAGCGTGCGGTGATCGACGGTGAACCACTGACCGAACGCGTTGTAACGCTGACCGGTGAAGCCGTAAAGCGCCCTGGCAACGTCTGGGGCCGCATCGGTACGCCGATCAGCCACCTGTTACAGCAGGCGGATTTCGAGCCTGGCAACGAACAGATGGTGGTGATGGGCGGCCCGCTGATGGGCTTTACCCTGCCGTCTCTGGACGTGCCGGTGGTCAAAATTACCAACTGCATCCTGGCCCCTTCCGCCAGTGAGATAGGCGTCAGCGAGCCGGAAAAAGGCTGCATTCGCTGTAGCGCCTGTGCCGACGCCTGCCCGGCCGGTCTGCTGCCACAGCAGCTTTACTGGTACAGCCGCGGCGGCGATCACGATAAAGCCCGTGCGCATAATATTGCCGACTGCATTGAATGCGGTGCCTGTGCCTATGTCTGCCCGAGCAATATTCCACTGGTGCAGTATTACCGCCAGGAGAAAGCCGAAATCCAGGCTATCGATCTGGAAGCGGAGCGCAATGCGCAGGCAAAAGCCCGCTTTGAAGCCCGCCAGCTGCGCCTTGAGCGTGAAAAACAGGCGCGTGAAGCGAAGCATCGGCAGGCAAAACGTACCGTTGCGGCGACGGATGCCGATGCGCTCAATGCGGCACGCGAACGCGTGAAGGCGAAACAGCAGCAGGACCAGGCAGCGGATGTCGCTGCTGTAGAAACGAATACACGTCCGGCTGACGATGCCGCACGCGCGGCACTACGAGAAGCGCGTCTGGCCGAAGCGAGAGCGCGCCAGGCCGAGAAGCAGGCAGAAACCGAACCTGCGACCCGTCAGGCGGAAGATCCGCGTAAGGCCGCTGTGGCCGCTGCCATTGCTCGTGCTAAAGCGAAACAGGCGGCGCAGGCGGGTGATGTGATTGCCGAGGCCCCAGCCGTGAAGCGTGAAGCTGCGGCTGAACCGGCTACCGATGTTGACCCGCGTAAAGCCGCCGTCGCTGCTGCCATCGCCCGCGCTAAAGCCAGGAAAGCGGCGCAGGCGGGTGATTCGATTGCCGAGGCCCCAGCCGTGAAGCGTGAAGCTGCGGCTGAACCGGCTACCGATGTTGACCCGCGTAAAGCCGCCGTC
>NZ_JBWKUK010000001.1:95205-129703 GCF_059420805.1 Erwinia sp. GW821-FHT03D09 | reverse complement strand
CGTCGCTGCTGCCATCACCCGCGCTAAAGCCAGGAAAGCGGCGCAGGCGGGTGATTCGATTGCCGAGGCCCCGATCGTGAAGCCTGAAGCTACAGCTGAATCCGTTACCGCAACCGTTGCTGAACCGGCAGTTGCAGAAGACCCACGCAAAGCCGCCGTCGCTGCTGCCATCGCCCGTGCTAAAGCCAGGAAAGCGGCGCAGGCGGGTGATTCGATTGCCGAGGCCCCGGCCGTGAAGCCTGAAGCTGCGGCTGAATCCGTTACCGAAATCGTTGCTGAACCGGCAGTTGCAGAAGATCCACGCAAAGCCGCCGTCGCTGCTGCCATTGCCCGCGCTAAAGCGAAGAAAGCGGCGCAGGCGAGCCATAAAATTGAAGAAGCACCTGATGCCCGGATGCCAGCAGTAGAAATTGAACAGGAAGCGGTCGCTTCTGATGATGCACGTAAAGCAGCGGTGGCTGCGGCGATTGCGCGAGTCAAAGCGCGCAAAGCTCAGCAGCCTTCGACGCAAGAGGATTAAATGGCATTTCGTATTGCAAGCTCCCCCTATACCCATAACCGCCGCAGCACCAGTACCATTATGCTGCTGGTACTGCTTGCCGCTATCCCCGGCATGGTCGCGCAGTGGTACTTCTTCGGTTGGGGAAATATTATCCAGGTGTTGATCGCCGCCGTTGCCGGCATTGGCGCAGAAGCCGCAATCCTCCGTCTGCGTAAGCTGCCTCTGGTCCCCACGCTCAAGGACAATTCTGCACTACTGACCGCCCTGCTGCTGGGGATCAGTATCCCGCCGCTGGCGCCATGGTGGATTGTGGTGATCGGGACTCTTTTTGCGGTGGTGATCTCCAAGCAGCTGTACGGTGGCCTGGGGCAGAACCCTTTCAACCCGGCGATGGTCGGCTATGTTGTATTGCTGATCTCCTTCCCGGTACAGATGACCAGCTGGCTGCCGCCGGATTCGTTACAGGGCATTACGCCGACCTTTAGCGACACGTTGAGCATGATTTTCCATTTCCACACTGTGGATGGTCATAACATGCAGCAGCTGCAGATCGGCATTGACGGCATCAGTCAGGCAACACCGCTGGATACCTTTAAGACCGGCCTGCGCGCCGGGCATTCCGCGGAACAGCTACTGGCGCAGCCGATTTATAGCGGCGTGTTAGCCGGGCCTGGCTGGCAGTGGATTAACATTGGCTACCTGGCCGGCGGTATTTTCCTGCTGTGGACCAACAGCATTCGCTGGCATATTCCTGTGAGCTTTATCGGCTCGCTGACGCTATTTGCCACTATCGGCTGGCTGGCCTCGCCGGAAACCCTGGCATCACCGATGATCCACCTGTTCTCCGGTGCCACCATGCTCGGAGCCTTCTTTATTGCTACCGATCCGGTCACCGCCTCCACCACCAATAAAGGACGGCTGGTTTACGGCGTGATGATTGGCCTGCTGGTGTGGCTGATCCGCAGTTTCGGCGGCTATCCGGACGGTGTTGCTTTCGCGGTACTGCTGGCGAACATCTGCGTTCCACTGATCGACTATTACACGCAGCCGCGCGTTTACGGCCATCGTAAGGATAAATGATGCTGGATGCCATTCGAAAAAACGGCGTAACGCTGGCGGTGTTTGCCGCCATCACTACCGGCATGACCGCAGTGATTAATACCGTGACCAAACCGACCATTGAGCATCAAACGGCGCTACAGCAGAAGGTGCTGCTGGACCAGGTTGTACCGCCAGAGATGTACAATAACTCGATACAGAAAGAGTGCTATATCGTCAGCAACCCGGCGCTGGGCAACAGTGCGCCGCACCATCTTTATCTTGCTCGTAAGGACGATAAGCCGGTCGCTGTAGCGATTGAAACCACCGCGCCGGATGGCTATTCCGGAGCGATTCAGATGGTGGTCGGGGCTGATTTCAGCGGCACGGTATACGGTACGCGCGTTGTAGAGCATCATGAAACCCCGGGCCTGGGTGATAAGATCGAGCTGCGTATCTCCGACTGGATCAACAGTTTTAACGGCAAAAAAGTCACCGGCGCCAACGACACGCATTTTGCGGTGAAAAAAGATGGTGGTGACTTCGATCAGTTTACCGGTGCGACCATCACTCCTCGTGCGGTGGTAAATGCAGTGAAGCGCACAACGTTGTATATTGAAACCTTATCCGGGCAGATTTCCTCGCTGCCAACCTGTGGAGATGCCAATGAGTGAAGCTAAAACCCTGCTGATCGGTGGGCTGTGGAAGAATAACTCGGCGCTGGTTCAGCTGCTGGGGCTCTGCCCGCTGCTGGCCGTGACCTCAACCGCCACCAACGCCCTCGGGCTGGGGTTGGCGACCACGCTGGTGCTGACCCTGACCAACAGCGGGATTTCCATGTCTCGCCGCTGGGTGCCGTCCGAAATTCGTATTCCGATTTACGTGATGATTATCGCTGCCGTAGTGAGCTGCGTGCAGATGCTGATTAACGCCTATGCCTATGGCCTGTATCAGTCATTAGGGATTTTTATCCCGCTGATCGTCACCAACTGTATCGTCGTGGGTCGCGCGGAAGCCGTAGCCTCGAAAAGCAGCATTCCGCTTTCCGCGCTGGACGGCGCGGCGATTGGTCTGGGGGCCACCAGCGTGATGGTGGTGCTGGGTTCGATTCGCGAAATCATCGGCAACGGTACCATTTTTAACGGTGCCGATCAGCTGCTGGGTCCGTGGGCTAAAGCGATGCGTATTGAGGTGATTCATTTTGATTCGCCGATGCTGCTGGCCATGCTGCCACCGGGGGCGTTTATCGGGCTTGGCATGCTGCTGGCGGCGAAATACCTGATCGATAATAAAATGAAACAGCGCGCCGCTCTGAAAGCCGAAAAAGAAGCGCAGACGGTGCTGCCGAATGGAAAAGTGGCTCAGTGAACAAAGATAAACGCCAGCAAATTCTGACCCGCCTGCGGGATAATAACCCGCACCCTACCACCGAGCTGATGTTCAGTTCACCTTTCGAACTGCTGATTGCCGTATTGCTGTCTGCGCAGGCGACCGATGTCAGTGTGAATAAGGCGGCCGCGAAGCTTTATCCGGTAGCCAACACGCCAGCAGCGATACTGGCGCTGGGCGTGGACGGTGTGAAGGAGTACATCAAGACTATTGGTCTGTTTAACAGCAAGGCAGAGAACGTGATTAAAACCTGCCGTATCCTGCTGGAGCAGCACGGTGGAGAAGTGCCGGAAAGCCGTGAGGCGCTCGAGGCTTTGCCGGGCGTTGGCCGTAAGACCGCGAATGTGGTGCTGAATACGGCCTTTGGCTGGCCGACCATTGCGGTAGATACTCATATTTTCCGCGTCTGCAACCGCACTCGCTTTGCACCCGGTAAAAATGTTGAGCAGGTTGAGGAGAAACTGCTAAAGGTGGTGCCGAAAGAGTTCAAGGTTGATTGCCATCACTGGCTGATACTGCACGGCCGCTATACCTGCGTGGCGCGCAAACCGCGCTGCGGTTCCTGCCTGATCGAAGATCTCTGCGAGTTTCCAGAGAAGGTAGAAATATAACCTTTGCTGTTACTACCTTAACTGCACCGTACGGCCAGAGCTGGCCGGACTGTGCAGGGCCTTCACTGCATTGCTATATTGCCCTGGCAGAGAGCTACCGGGTATTCCCCCTTCCGTTTCCCCCCTGCAGATCCACACCGCGAACACCCGCTCTCCACCATTTATTCTGATTCAGTACCATTAACAGACCGCATATTCGCCTTTCAAGTTCGCTATTTGCGGCTGATCCCCTGCAAATTACAGGGATACGCTGATAAAGTTTTTTTATTTCAACAATTATCAGCATTTTTTGACTTTAATCACAAAAAAACGCTGTAACAGCCAATCCGACCACCATCCTCACTCAACCATCTGTTTTTAAACCATTTAAAATCACTAAATCAACGCAATACACTAACTTATCAACCATAAACAACAGATGATATCACCAACCCCACCTCCAGCAGAGCACTCTTCTTACTGGCTAAAGTCTGCGCCACAATGAAAATTAAAAATGCTTTAATGCAAAATCAATGGCATTTAATTCTGCTTTGCAAACTTATTTACCCGGTAATAGCCAAATAAATAACGAAATTCAGTATAGAAAAAATGCTTGCCCTCAGAGGAACGATCGGCGAAATTGTTGGCCGCTTTTCCTGTTCTATAACTATAAGGCGAACGTACGTCCCGCGTTTCGTCAGCTTAATTCCTGCCACAAAACAGGTCTTAAAAACAGGTCTTATTTAGAGGTACACGTGTCTACTGCAAACAAACATTCCGAGGCGGCAAGCCTCAACGCTTTTAAACAGCCGAAAGCGTTTTATCTGATCTTCTCCGTTGAGCTGTGGGAGCGTTTCGGTTTCTACGGCCTGCAGGCCATTATGGCTGGCTACCTGGTCAATACCCTGGGTATGTCCGAAGCACAGTCCGTAACGCTGTTCGCCTCCTTCAGTGCGTTGGTCTATGGCATGGTGGCCATCGGCGGTTGGCTGGGTGATAAAGTGCTGGGTACTAAACGCGTAATCGTGCTGGGTACCATCGTACTTGCAGCGGGTTACGGGCTGATTGCCTGGTCCGGTCATAACGTGTCGATGGTCTATCTCGGTATGGCGACCATTGCCGTGGGTAACGGTTTATTTAAAGCCAACCCATCTTCACTGCTATCGACCTGTTATGCGAAAGACGATCCGCGTCTTGATGGCGCATTCACCATGTACTACATGTCGATCAACATCGGTTCGTTCTTCTCAATGCTCGCCACGCCGGTACTGGCGGCGAAGTTTGGCTGGAGCGTTGCTTTCGCTCTCTCCTTTGTCGGAATGCTGATCACCCTGGTGAACTTCCTGGTGTTCCGTAAGACGGTGAAAGACTACGGTTCAAAGCCTGACTTTGCTCCGCTGAATATGGGCAAACTGTTGACAACGCTGGCCGGGGTTGTGGTGCTGATTGCTCTGGCGTACTGGCTGTTGCACAACCAGGGCATTGCTCGCCTGGTGCTGGGAGTCATCGCTATCGGCATCGTGCTGGTCTTTGCGAAGGAAGCGCTGGCGCTGAAGGGTGTTGCCCGCCGCAAAATGATCCTTGCCTTCGTGCTGATGCTGGAAGCGATAGTGTTCTTTGTGTTGTATATGCAAATGCCAACCTCGCTGAACTTCTTCGCTATCCGTAACGTGGAACACAGCATTCTGGGCATCGCGTTCGAGCCACAGCAGTACCAGGCGCTGAACCCGCTGTGGATTATGGTGTTCAGCCCGCTGCTGGCCGCTATCTACAACAAAATGGGCGACCGCTTGCCAATGCCTCACAAGTTTGCGTTGGGTATGGTGCTGTGTTCAGCCGCGTTCCTCGTGCTGCCGCTGGGCGTCTCCTTCGCTAGTGCGCAGGGAATTGTGTCGGTCAGCTGGCTAATTCTGAGCTACGCGCTGCAAAGCGTGGGCGAACTGATGATCTCCGGTCTTGGCCTTGCGATGGTGGCACAGTTGGTACCACAGCGCCTGATGGGCTTTATCATGGGCTCGTGGTTCCTGACCACCGCCGGTGCGGCGATGATTGCCGGTAACGTAGCCAGCATGATGGCTATCCCCTCTGACATTACTAATCCGCTGGAATCACTGCATATCTATGGTGATGTGTTTATGAAGATTGGTATCGCTACCGGCATTATTGCCGTGCTGATGCTGCTGACGGCACCGCGCCTGAATCGTATGACCCAGGACGATAAGCCCGCCGCTGCTAAAGTGACGGCCTGATAGCCTGACGGCCCGGAGACCCTGCTCCGGGCCAATTTCTCTGCCTCATCTCTTCCTTCTGTATAAAACCGCTTAATCAATTGATCAGCCACGCTGACATTTCGCCACGCGCGCAGTAAGATAAATTCCGAATGCCCCCAAACCTCAGGAGAACACAATGAAGCTGTTCTGTAAACCCGGCGCCTGTTCGCTATCCCCCCATATCGTACTGCGCGAAACCGGCGTCGATTTCACTCTCATCACCGTCGATCTTCAGACCAAGAAAACCGAACAGGGCGAGGACTATCTGCAGATCAATCCTAAAGGACAGGTCCCTGCTCTGCAGTTAAACGATGGTTCGCTGCTGACGGAAGGGGTGGCTATCGTACAATATCTGGCCGACCTGAAGAGCGACCGCCAGCTGCTGGCTCCCTGTGGCAGCCTGAACCGCTACCATACGCTGGAATGGCTGAACTATGTCGCTACCGAGCTGCACAAGGGCTTCAGTCCGCTGTTCCGTCCGAATACGCCTGATGAATTCAAGGCGAGCACGCGCGAGCTGCTGGAGAAGAAATTCAGCTACGTGAACGACGAACTGAAGGATAAGCAGTGGCTGATGGGTCTGCGCTTTACCGTGGCGGATGCCTACCTGTTTACCGTCACCCGCTGGGCTCACGCGTTGAAACTGGATCTGAGCGGGCTGGATGCGCTTAACGGCTGGTTTGACCGCGTGGCCGAGCGCCCGGCGGTGGCAGCGGCGCTCAAGGCAGAAGGCCTGGTTTGAAAAAACGGTCACACGCGTAAGCTTTGATCTGATATAAAACGGGCAGGCGCTGATGGCCTGCCCGACACGTTACCGCTGCGGCATTGAGCCGCAAACCGTCCTGCTGATTACAGTTTCACCGCGTCAAAATGCTGTACGGGTTCCGCAATCGCATTCTGCGCCGCAACCAGCTGCAGCTCGTATTCACCCATCTGATGAGTTTTCAGCATCACTTCATATACCGCAGCGGTAACGTGCTCCAGCGACTGCTGTAGTGACAACCCGTGCAGCAGATCCACCAACAGCAGACCGCTGCTTAAGTCACCCACGCCTACCGGCTGACGCACGCCAAAGTCGATCAGCGGGCGACTGATATGCCAGGCTTCATCGGCGGTCACTAACAGCATTTCAAAACGATCGCTGCGATATCCCGCACGTGCCAGATGCTTCACCAGCACCACCTTCGGCCCCTGGGCAATCAGCTCACGTGACACTGTAACTGCGTCGTCCACACTGGTCACGCTGCGACCGCTAAGGATCTCCAGTTCAAGAAGGTTTGGCGCAATGATATCGCTGGCCGGTAGTGCAGAAAGCCGATGAAACTCCGCCACGCCGGGTGCCACAACACAGCCCTTTTCCGGGTGCCCCATCACCGGATCGCAGAAATACCAGGCGTTGGGGTTCGCCGCTTTGACCATGCGAACAATTTCCAGGATTTGTTCACCCTGTTCCGCGGAGCCAAGATAGCCGCTCAGTACCGCATCACAGGTTTTCAGGCGATCGATATCGTTAATGCCACGGGCAATATCGGTAAGATGCGTTGCAGGCATCACCGTGCCGGTCCAGTTGCCATACTGAGTGTGGTTGGAAAACTGGACGGTATTTAACGGCCAAACGTTTGCGCCCATGCGACGCATCGGAAACTCTGCAGCACTGTTACCGGCGTGACCAAATACCGTATGAGACTGGATGGAGAGAATATTTTTCATCGTGCTGACCTGTACTTTCCTGCCAATAAAAAAGCCGGTTTACCCGGCTTTAGCAGCGAGGCTGACCCCGCGAGAGAGATTATTTCCAGCAGATTAAGCTGTAATTCTTTTTACCACGGCGCAGCAGCGTGTAGCGACCGAACAGGCGGTCTGCCTCGCCCGGAACGTACTCCGCGTTGGTTTGCAGCGTACCGTTGATGCTGATGGACTTCGCGTCGATCAGTTTACGGGCCTGACCGCGTGACGGGGCCAGCTCAGCGTTAACCAGCGCCTGTTGCAGATCCTGACCAGCCTCCAGTTCAGCCGTTGGCATACCGTCCTGCGCCAGCTGTGCCAGATCCTGCTCGTTCAGGTCACTCAGCGCACCGGAGAACAGACTGTCGGTGATACGTTTTGCCGCTGCCAGGCCATCAGCGCCGTGGACCAGCCCGGTAACCTGCTCCGCCAGCACATACTGCGCGCGCGGGGCTTTGCCGCTATTTTTGTCTTCTTCTTCCAGTGCATTGATTTCTTCAATACTCATAAAAGTGAAGAACTTCAGGAAGCGGTAAACGTCCGCATCGGCGGTGTTGATCCAGAACTGGTAGAACTTGTACGGACTGGTTTTCTTCGGATCGAGCCAAACTGCGCCGCCTTCGGTTTTACCGAATTTGGTGCCGTCAGACTTGGTAATCAGCGGAACGGTCAGACCAAAGACCTGGTTCTGGTGCAGACGACGGGTTAAATCGATACCGGAGGTGATGTTGCCCCACTGATCGGAACCGCCGATTTGCAGCACGACATTGTGGCGCTCGTTCAGTGCAGCGAAATCGTAGCCTTGTAGCAGATTGTAAGAGAACTCGGTAAATGAGATCCCCTGATCGTCGCGGTTCAGGCGCTGCTTGACGGCTTCACGGTTAATCATCTGGTTAACGGAGAAGTGTTTACCGATGTCACGCAGGAAGGTCAGCACGTTCATGCCGCCAAACCAGTCGTAGTTATTGGCCGCAATCGCGCTGTTTTCACCGCAGGCGAAGTCAAGGAACGGTGCGACCTGGTGACGGATTTTCTCTACCCACTCGTTAACGGTATCGGTGGTGTTCAGCTGACGCTCAGTTGCTTTAAAGCTCGGGTCGCCGATCAGACCGGTTGCTCCCCCCACCAGCGCCACCGGTCGGTGACCGGCATCCTGAAAGCGCTTCAGGCAGAGTAACGGTACCAGATGCCCCAAGTGCAAGCTGTCTGCGGTGGGATCGAAGCCGCAATAAAGGGAGATTTGGCCCTGCGCCAGTTTTTCTCCTAACGCGTCCTCATCCGTTACCTGGGCTACCAGGCCCCGCTCTTGCAATTGTTTGATCAGGTTACTGCTGGCCATCTAAGACTCCATGTAAAAAAAGTCTGCACCTAAGCTGGTACACAGCTTTCCGCTCACACGCGGAGAAAAATAAGGGATATAGAATAATGGCCCACTCCGCTCGAATCCAGCGGTTAAGCCATTATTTCACGTTTCATTTCGCGCTTCAGGGGGCCAGGCGGTCAATCGTCCAGGAATTGTCGTTTTCACGCTGATAGAAGAAGCGATCGTGCAGACGGTGCGCGCCCCCCTGCCAGAACTCCATGGAATCAATTTTGATGCGGAATCCACCCCAGAAGCTGGGCAGTGGGATCTCGCCCTGCTGGAATTTTTGCTTAAGCTCGAGGAATTTACCTTCCAGCACGCTACGCGCCGAAATGCGGCTGGACTGTTTTGATACCCAGGCTCCGAGCTGGCTGTCCCGAGGTCGGCTGTGGAAATACTTGATCACTTCCAGCGTGGAAAGGCGTTCAACGCTGCCCAAAACCATCACCTGCCGCTCCAGCATATGCCAGGGAAACAGCAGGCTGATCTTCGGGTTTTTCTCCAGCTGCTGCGCCTTGCGGCTGCCAAGGTTGGTGTAAAACACCATACCCTGCCGGTCGAAATGCTTTAACAACACAATTCGCTGATAGGGCTGCCCGTGCTCATCAACCGTGGCGACGCTCATCGCCGACGGGTCCGGTAGCTGAGCCGCTACCGCCTGCTCAAACCAGTGTTCAAACAGTTTCAGCGGGTCATCGGGAAGGTCCTTGCGGCGCAGGCCGCCACGGGTGTATTCGCGCCGCAGGTGGGCAATTTGTTGCAGGTGATCGCTGTCGCTCATCGCTCTGACTTCTGGTTGAGAAGGGATAAGGCATTGTGCGCCCCACCCTTCATAATTTCAATGGGTTAACCAGCGTTCTGCAGCTGGCAGTCGTTGATGATGATTTTGTCATTACGCTCAATGAAGGCAGAATCGCCTTTTGACCAGAACACATAATTGCCGTCGCTGTAACGGGTGCCCGATGCCGCCACCTGCTGTTTCAACGTCAGTTGATTGCCGTCCAGAATCATGCTGACTTCGCTTTTTGCGTTGTCGAGATGAACGGTTAAGGGCAGCGTGCCGCAGGTGTAATGCAGCGTTTTTGGCTGTTCCTCACCGGAATGCTGAAAATAGCTGCAGCCTGAAAGCAGCAGCGCTGCCAAAAAAATCCCCTGTTTCATCACCCTCTCCTGTGTTTTTACGTCAGTGCTGTCCAGCGTAAAACGCTCTTTCCGCAGATGCAATCAGCGTAACGGACGATTTGCCGGGAATATTGCCCCTATCACGCTGGCCTCGCGCGCGCCTGTCACCGTTGGCAAATTGCCCGGCAGCCCGCTCAGCGTGCGCCACGCCAGCCACGCAAACGCCAGCGCCTCCATGTCATCGCCGCTGATCCCCGCGTTATCGGTGCTGGTGACCTCAGTACCAGGGATCAATGCGACCAGCCTTGCGATCAGCTGCAAATTACGAGCGCCACCGCCGCACACCAGCAGCCGGTCACAGCCGCCGCTGAGTAATACCTGATCGGCGATAGTCTTGGCGGTCAGCTCAATTAGCGTGGCCTGGACGTCCTGTGCGGCAAGGCCCGGGAACATTGCCAGATGACGTTCCAGCCAGCCGAGATTAAAGTATTCCCTGCCGGTGCTTTTCGGCGCGTTCAGTGCGAAGTAGGGATCGCAGAGCATTTGCTGCAACAGCGGATAGATTATGCGACCGCCAGCCCCCCAGGCACCGTCGCGATCGTAGGGTTTACCCTGCTGCCGCCAGATCCAGGCATCAAGCAACATATTGCCCGGTCCGGTATCGAAACCGCGTGGTGCATAGCCCGGTATCAACAGGGATAGATTAGCTATGCCGCCGATATTGAGTACCATTCTGCGCTCGCTGGGATGCATCAATACGGCATGATGGAAAGCCGGAACCAGCGGCGCGCCCTGCCCGCCAAGCGCCATATCCCGGCGGCGGAAATCACCCACCACGGTAATCCCCGTTGCGGCCGCGATCTGGTTATTATCGCCGATCTGCAGGGTGTTGGGTGCGTCGCCCTGAGGCTCATGCCAGACCGTTTGCCCATGGCAGCCAATGGCGGTGATATCTTCCTGCGTCAGCCCCTGACGTTTCAGCAGCGTATTGATTGCCTCGGCAAACAGTCTACCCAGTCGGGTATCTAACTGGCCAAGCTGAGATAGTGTCAAAGGTTGCCCCTGACAGATGGCCAGAATCTGCAGCTTCAGCTCGTGCGGAATTGGATGCGAGTAGCTGGCCTGCTGCGCCACCATATGCTGGTCAATGGCGGCAATCACCACGTCCACCCCGTCCAGGCTGGTGCCCGACATCACACCGATATAGCGTCCCGATTTCATGCGTCTGCCTTAACCCTGTAAAAGGGCATGAGAATGATGATGCCAGCCTGGCAAAATATTCTTAGCAATACCATGATTTAGTGAACTTTTTTTTATTCTCGCTGTCATTAACTGCGCCACGAATACATTTCATGCGGTGATTGACACCGTGTTTAAGCATCGCAGGCTATATTTTCTTTTACTTTTTTCATATCCAATAGTGAGAAATGCACAGCTGGTAACATATAATGATGCCATTACGGCTGCCTGACTATGTGCAGCAACTGCAATATAAAGGAGTTCTTAATATGATGAAGCGTTTACTAGCCGTGACTCTTGTCGGGATGACGCTGGCGGGTTGTGCAAATAACGACACATTGTCAGGTGATGTGTACTCCGCATCTGAGGCCAAGCAGGTTCAAAGCGTCTCATACGGCACCCTGGTTTCCGTGCGTCCTATTCAGATTCAGGGCGGTGAAGAAAACAACGTTATTGGTGCTATCGGCGGTGCAGTACTGGGTGGTTTCCTTGGTAACTCCGTTGGCGGCGGCACGGGTCGAAGCCTGGCGACAGCAGCGGGTGCGATTGCCGGTGGTGTAGCAGGCCAGGGCGTTGAGTCCGCGATAAATAAAAGCCAGGGTGTTGAGCTGGAAATACGTAAGGACGATGGCAATACCATCATGGTGGTACAGAAGCAGGCAGCCAGCCGCTTCTCTGTGGGTCAGCGCGTAGCAATGGCCTCAAACGGTAGCCAGATTACCGTTTCGCCTCGTTAAGCCCGTTCACCAAACTCACAATATCACTGATACCGGTCATCGCAAGTGGCCGGTGTTTTTTTATACTGCATGAAATGCAACGTCGTATCCCTGTGCCTTCCAGTGCGCCATTTGTTGTTGCTGAGTTAACGTAAGGGCCTTCCCCGTCCAGAGAAAGACGTGTTGGCCAGGAAAGAGTTCCGGCCGAGGATTTTCCAGCGGTTCAGCGAGTACTTCAACATGCCAGCTTCGCTGTGAAAGTCGCCAGGCCTCAAGCCAGACTCGGGTTCGATCCTCATCACTTCCTCATACCCAGCCAATATGTTATTGCAAATAGTATGCATGTTAAAGCTGTACAAGGTTCTGTCAATTATACAGTCGTCATGCATTTTCTGGTACAGGTTGCTTTAACTGTATCAGAATGTAAACGCCGTAATCGACAGTAAAGAAAGGAATAACTAACAGGATTAGATTTTCAGAAGAGATAACAGACAGTGCCGGTTTTAACGCCAGCACTGTACAATTTCAGCGCAGCAGGATGAATGTTACATCTCGGTCAACATTTCGGACCAGGAAACCGCAGGGATGCCCTGGAAGGCAGGCGGCGCGAAAAGATGCCCCTGGAAATGTGAAACGCCGGCAGACTCCAGCCACATCCACTCTTCTGGAAGCAGATTGATAGAGAGTGTCTGGGCGGCCACGTTTAACGCTTCAGCCAGGGCGAAGGCCGTCTTTTTACTTCTCAGATCGGCCTGATAGACTTCATCCCCTTCCAGTCCGTTGAAAAATGCGGCTGCGCTATCGCCTGAAGCTGTACGGATCAATGCCTCCAGAGATACGGTTTTCTGAGCACGAGGATCAACAATGGGTTGGAAAGCAAAACTGCATTCGGCGGTAATCTCGACAGGGACCGATGCGCTTTTTACACTATTGCCATCAGAAACAAACGCCCATGAATCAGCAGGTAGGATCTCAAAGTAGTTCTCTTTTTCTGTTGCTTCGACAAACGTACGGAAAAACTGTAATGCTCTGTCATCGTAAAGCAATTGATATTTTGACGTTCCTCTATTACCAATTACTGTGAAAACCAACCTTTCTGAATATTTCCGCAGTTCAGGCGAAGCCCTGGCGGAAGAATCAGCGCTGCTGGGTCAGGTGATCAGCAGTATTCTTGCATCCAATCAGCATCTGACTAATAAAGCCATTATCGCGAAATTAATAGATATCCTGGAACTCACCGACAGCGTGCTCACCGGTGACGTTGTACGCAAGACGCTGGAAATCGTTTTAGATCATACTGTTGATGATGTTTGATAGTACATCGCGAACGAATTTATGAGTATTACTTCTGCGATGCTCATGCAATTTTACCGTCAGCATATCGCCTGTTTCAGTCAGCTTTTCGCTGCAGCTCGACAATATTCTTTTCCAGCCGGGCAATCAGCGTCACCAGCTTCTTCACTTCATCCGGGGAAATTCCCGCCAGAATATCGTCACGCGTGGCATCAATCACATCTTCTACTTGATTTATAATTGGCTCGGCTTCCTGCGTCAAACGGATGCGCTTGGCGCGCCGGTCGTTGGCACAGGTGCTGCGAACGATCAACCCCTTCTCTTCAAGTTGATCTAATGTACGCACTAAAGAAGGTTGCTCAATACCAATTGCTTTTGCCAGCTGTATCTGCGACTGCTCGGGAGGCAGCTGATGAATGTTGTGCAGCGTCACCCAGTGCGTCTGAGTCAGCTCCAGCGGTTTCAATCGTTGATCGATAAGTGCGCGCCAGATGCGCACCAGTCTTGCAAGGTCAGTTCCCAATGGGGTATCCAATTTCCACTCCTTATAATTAGCTTGCTAGCTATCAAGTATCATTTTAGACTATTCTGCGAGTTTACAGGACAAAATACAAATCGCTCCTTAAAGCGCTTGTATCAGATTTTTTAGTCGCCACAGGGCCGACGACGATAAGGATTTACAATGTGATGATGACTCTCTCACCTACAGCGGCCCCATTCACCGACCTGGTTTTTGGTGCTTCGCTCTATTTCCCTCCGCTGTTTAAGGCCGTTCTTTCCGGTTTTTTCCTCTGGTTGATACTCCATCCCCTGCTCCGGGACTGGATGTATTCCGGGGAGGTCTGGCACCCAACGCTACTGGATCTGTCGATTTTTATGCTCTGTGTCAGCGCTTCGCTGTGGCTGTGGTTGATGATTTCTGGATGAAATGATGAAACTGAATTCGCTTAAGTATTTTTCAACCCTGATTGTGTTTGCCGCGGCGCTGTGCGCTGCATGGTGGTTATGGAACTACTACATGCAGTCTCCCTGGACTCGTGACGGCAAAGTTCGCGCGGAGCTGGTCAACATTACCCCGCAGGTTTCAGGGCGAATCATGCATCTGTACGTGGAAGATAATCAGTTCGTCAGCAAGGGCACCAAACTGTTTAGTCTTGACGACGATCCCTATCGCATCGCCGAAGCAACGGCCGAATCGCAGCTGGCAAAAGCACAGTCTGATTTAGTCAAAGCACAGCATGAGGCCCGACGTCGGCAGGATCTGCCGCGCAACGTTATTTCGGCAGAAGCTTTGGATGAGGCGAATCTGGCGGTCAAATCAATGGAAGCCAGCGAAAAAACGGCTCAGTCGCAGCTTAATCATGCCCGCTGGGAACTGTCGCAAACCAACGTCTATGCTCCGGTCGATGGCTGGATTAATAACCTGATGACTCGGGTAGGCAACTATGCCAGCAGCGGGTCCCCCCTGTTTGCACTGGTTGACAGCCATTCGTTTTACGTCATGGGCTATTTCGAAGAGACCAAACTGCGCCATATCAGGCCAGGCGCTACGGCCAGACTGCGCCTCTACAGCGATGACCGCGAGCTCGGTGGCGTGGTCGTAAGTATCGGACGAGCCATCTACGATCAAAGCGTTGAGACCGACAGCGGGCTGGTTCCCGATATCAAGCCTAACGTTCCCTGGGTCAGGCTGGCGCAGCGGGTACCGGTTCGTATCAAACTCACCGATCTTCCGCCGGATCTGCCGCTGGTTGCAGGTACCACGGTTACTATATCTTTACAGCACTGAGGTCGCGATGAATCTGAGCTGGCTGGAGTGGCAGCAACTGCCATGGGTTAAAGCGACGAGTGCCCAGTGGCGTTATGCGTTGCGTAACTCAATCGCGATGTGTCTTGCCCTGAGTATTGCTTACGGCCTGCAACTCGATCAGCCCTACTGGGCAATGACCTCAGCTGCTGTCGTCAGTTTCCCTACGGTGGGCGGCGTAATAAGCAAAAGCCTGGGCCGTATTGTTGGCAGCATGATCGGGGCTGGCGCGGCTCTGTTGATTGCCGGTCATACTCTGAACGAGCCGTGGCTTTTTACCATTACTATTGCCGCGTGGCTGGCTTTCTGCACATGGGTCTCGAATCACTATCAGAACAACGTCGCCTACGCGTTTTCTCTGTCGGGGTATACTGCGGCGATTATCGCGTTCACCTGCGTTAATGTTACCGATACGAGCGAGCTGTGGACTATTGCACAGGCACGCGTGTGTGAAGTGATATCCGGCATCCTCTGCGGCGGGCTGATGATGATGGTTCTGCCGAGTACCTCTGACGGCAAAACGCTGATCAACTCGCTAAAGCAAATGCACGCAAGGCTGCTTGAACATGCCACTTTGCTACTGCAGCGTGAAACCACGGACGGTATGCGCCACGCGCACGAAAACGTTATCAGCCAGATCCTGACAATGAATCTGCTGCGTGTTCAAGCCTTCTGGAGCCACTATCGTTTCCGACGCCAGAACAATGTGTTGAATTATGTTCTTCACCAGCAACTACACCTGACCAGTGTCATATCCAGTCTGCGTAGAATGCTGTTGAACTGGCAGGACCCGCCTGAAATTCTGTACAAAGCCACCCAACAGCTGCTGGCTGAACTGACGTTAAAAAACTGCGACAAGTATCGGCTGGCGCAGATCCTGCAAACGGCAGCACCGCAGGATACTTCTGCCTACCAGCATCACGCCTACTGGAAACATTTACGCTATTTCTGCTGGCTGTATCTGAACAACTCGCGCTGGCTTCGTCAGTTTGAACACGCCGACAGCGATACCCGGCTTTCTCCACCCGTGGTTCCGGCCCTTGCTCGCCAGGCGGACAGCGTCGAGGCGGGCTGGAATGCCATACGTACGTTTAGCGTCGTTTTTTTGGGATGCAGCTACTGTATTGCCACACAATGGGATTCTGGCACATCCGGCATTACGCTGGCAGCTATAGGATGTGTGCTCTATTCATCATCACCGTCACCAACCGGCAGCTCGCTGCTGTTGCTTAAAACGTTCATCCTGCTATCAATTTTCAGTTTTGTGATGATGTTCGGGCTGATGGTACAAATTACCGTACTCTGGGAGTTCCTGATCGTCCTGTTTCCCCTACTGATCACCATGCAGCTTTTTAAGCTTCAACAGAAAAAGTATGCGGCACTCTGGGGTATGCTGATTGTCTTTTTAGGCTCGTTCATCTCTGTGAGCAACCCTCCGGTTTACAGCTATCAGAGCTTCGTTAACGATAATCTGGCCAAGGTTATCTGCGTAACGATGCTCTGGATAGCGTTCAGCATATTACGGCCCAGTTCAGATAAGCGCCGCAGCCGTCGTCATATTCGCGCCCTGCGCCGCGAGTTTCTTGACCAGCTTGGGCGCCAACCGCGACTAAGCGAAAGCAGCTTTGCATCGCAGATTTATCATCGCATCAATCAACTGAACAACAGCCGGGATGAAAATGCACGACTCTGGCTGCTGCGCTGGGGAATGGTGCTATTGAACTGCGCGCAAATAGCCTGGCAGCTACGCGAGTGGCAAACGCCCTCCCGGGCGCTTTCCTCGGTGCGGGATTCAGTGCTGCACGATCTGCAGAACATCATCAGCGAACGCGGCGTTCATCATGTCTCGCTGAACGACACGCTGGCAACGTTACAGCAGCGCATTGATATGCTGATTAAGAGCGGCGATGCGCAGGAGAGCGAACTGGCGGGGATCGTCTGGCGCCTTTACTGCTCTCTGTCGCAGCTTCAGCCCCGTGAAACAAAGGCCTGAACGGTAGCGATCCCACACACGATCGCGCGTGGAACATCATTATTTAAGGCACATCGAAGCCCAGCGCGGCTTTCCTGATTCTGAACCACTGCTGACGGTTCAAAGAGAGACTGACAGCCGCGGCTGCGCTACGTACCCGCTCAACCTTACCGCTGCCAATAATGGGCAGCGGTCGTGAAGGCAGCGCCAGAATCCACGCGTAAATGACCTGTTCAATATTCTCGGCCGCAATTTCCTCACGCACCCGCTCCAGCTCTTCGCGCAGGGCCTGGTGATGTGGCTGAGTGACAATTTCCCCGCGCCCCAGACAGGACCAGGCCATCGGTCTGATGCGTATTTGCTGGCACTGATCCAGCGTTCCGTCCAGCAGCAGATCCTGATGGATCGGCGAGATTTCCACCTGATTAGTGGCCAGGGTAAACGGCAGGCGTGATTGCAACAGTGCAAACTGCCCGGGCGTAAAGTTGGACACACCGAAGTGCTTCACTTTGCCGCTCTGATGCAGCTGGATAAATACCTCAGCGACCTCATCGGCGTCCATTAGCGGGTCCGGACGGTGGATTAGCAGCAGATCGAGATGATCCGTGTGAAAATGGCGCAGGGAATTTTCCGCGCTCTGCCGAATATGCTGCCCGTCAGTACGGTAGTGACCCAACCTGTGTTCCGGGTTGGCGGTGGTGGCAATGCCGCACTTGGTGACCAGCTGCAAACGCCCGCGCAGCGACGGCTGAAGACGCAGCGCCTCGCCAAATGCCGCCTCACATTGATAACCTCCATAAATGTCAGCATGATCGACAGTGGTGATCCCCAGTTCCAGATGCTGTTCGATAAAACCGGTGAGCTGCTGAGGCGACATCTGCCACTCCATCAGACGCCAGTAGCCCATCACCATCGGCGAAAATTCAGGTCCCTGCGGGGCAATTTGCACGGCTTGCAGCATAACTCTCTCCTTAACGTAATATAAACCGCTGACGCGGCTCGACTTAAAACAGGGTGGGTTGATCCGGCTCGTCAGCCGCGGAAGCAGGCTGTGCTCGCTGCTGCCGCAAATAACGCTGCCGGCAGAGGCGCAAGACGTCACGTTTTTGTGTTTCGCTGAAGCTGTTCCAGTTGAACCGCTCTTCCCGGCTGCGCAGGCAGCCACGACAGTAGCCGCGTGCATCTGCCTGACAGATCCCGCGACAAGGGCTGGGTACCGGGAAAAACTCTAACTGTTCTGCCACACCGCCTCCTTCTGGATCGTATTGCCTCTATTGAAGTTCGTCGGCGATTACTGTGCAAGTCCGCTTAGCAGAAATTTGGAAAAATAATCGCGCAGCGCCTGCAACGCCTGACGGCTTTTCTCCGGCAGCACTCTCTCCAGTGTCAGCGCGGTTAGTTTGAGTGAAGGTGCCCGCCATTCCGGCAACAGCACCATCAGCTGCCCGCCATTGAGCTCGGCACGGATTTCGTTCAGCGGCTGCAGCGACAACCCCATTCCGGCCAGCGTGAACTCGCGGATCACCAGCATGCTGTCGCTCTGCACCTGACCTTCGCTAAGCCTCAAGGTTTGCATTTCTTCGCGCGGATGGTGCAGCTCAATCACCCGTTGGTAGAGATGGCCCTGAATCCAGCGATGGCCTGCCAGCTGCTGCGGCGTTTCGGGCACGCCGTGGCGGGTCAGATAGGCCGGTGCGGCACAAATCACCATCGGCCATTCGACCAGCGGATGGGCAATGAAACTGGCATCACTAAGCTGTCGGCTAAAGCGCAGGGCAATATCGATGCGATGTTCAATCATATCCAGCACGTTATCGGTGGCGATAATCCGCAGCCGCAGCCCGGGGTGTTGTAACAGTAGCGGTGACAACGCGCTGCACAGCGGCCGTCCGCCAATCCCCACGGTGGCACTGATGCGCAGCTCTCCGGTGAGCGTATCGCGCATCTCGGCCAGACGTCTTTCGGCTTCCTGAGCGTGGTTCAGCATCGCCTCACAGTCGGGATAAAAAGCCGCGCCGGCATCGGTCAGCGTCAGTTTGCGCGTGGATCGGTACAGCAACGGTACGCCCACTGCCTGCTCGAGCGCCCGCAGGTGCTGGCTCACCGCCGAGGCCGACATACCCAGACGGCGCGCGGCCGCAGCCAGAGAGCCTTCGCTAACGACGATGGCAAACACCGCCATTCTGTTGAGTTTTTCCATTATTCGTAAGTTTTACTTCATTATAAAAGTCAAAATATGCCACTTATCAGTTTTACTGTTAAGCGATAAAGTGCAATCCACACCCGTTAATAAGGAATGACTTCATGAAAATTACCATCATTGGCGCAACCGGATTTGTCGGCCCTGAAATCGTTAAAGAAGCCCTGTCGCGCGGGCATCAGGTCGTTGCCGTCTCTCGTTCGGCGAATAAACTGGCAGCGCAATCCAGCCTGACCGTTGCACAAGGTGATGTTCACGACGTGCAGTGGCTCAGCGGCGTGCTGAAAGGCCAGGATGCTGTTATCAGCGCCTACAACCCTGGCTGGGCGGAAAGCGATCTGTATGGGAAGTTCACCCGCGGAAGCGATCTTATCCTGCAGGCGGTAAAAGCCAGCGGCGTGAAGCGCCTGCTGGTAGTGGGTGGGGCCGGCAGCCTGGAAGTCGCCCCCGGCGTCGAGCTGGTTGATACCGACGCATTCCCGGCCAACATCAAGCCAGGCGCACTGGGCGCTCGCGCGCTGCGCAGCCGCCTTCAGGCCGAAGAGCAGGCGCTGGACTGGACCTATCTTTCACCGGCCGCGATACTGGAACCAGGGCCGCGTACCGGAACATTCCGCCTCGGCACCACATCACTGCTGATGAACGGCGAACATCCGGCTTCGATTAGTGTGGCCGACCTGGCCGTGGCTATTGTCGATGAAATTGAACACCCGCAGCACATTCGTCAGCAGTTCACCGCCGCATACTGATCGCCCGGCCTGCCGCAGGCAGGCCAAACGGCTCAAATCGCATTTAAGGTTCATCTAAGGTTTCATCGTTATTCTGCTGACAGATAACACTGCGACTGGAATACCATGAAATCTTTTTTTAAGTTACGTTGTAACGATTTGACCTTTAATCTTTGCGCTGCGCTGCTGTTTACCTTTGCCCTTAACGGTGTATTTCTGCTGCGCGCCTGGCAGACCTTTCCTTATGTTGGCCTAAGAGACTACTTTTTTGCGGCTTCTATTCCGCTGGTGCTGTTCTGCGCCTTTCTGTTGATTTTTAATCTGTTTGCCCTGCCCTGGATACGTAAACCGCTATTGACGCTGCTGATCCTGTTCAGCGCGGCTGCCAACTACTTTATGCACAGTTTCGGCACGGTGATCGACACCAACATGATCCAGAATGTGTTTGAAACCGACATTCAGGAAGCCACCTCGTTGTTCAGCACGCGCTATCTCATCTGGCTGACGCTGCTCGGACTGCTTCCGGTCGCGCTATTGTGGCGGGTTAAAATTGAGTCTTCGCGCCCGTGGTGGGCATCCATTATCTGGCGCTCAGTCAGTTCACTGGCGGCTATCCTGCTGATTCTGATGATGGCGGCGCTGTTCTATAAAGACTACGCGTCGATGGTGCGCAATAATAAAGGCCTTGTGAAGATGATTACCCCGGCTAACGTTGCCAGTGGTATCGGCCATTACACGCACGATCGCTGGTTTGCCGGCAGTCAGCAGCTGGTAAAAATTGGCCTTGATGCCCGCAAAGGTCAGATTATCAGTGCAGAAAAGAAAAAAACGCTGGTGGTTTTCGTGCTGGGTGAAACGGCCCGTGCGGAGAATTTCTCTCTGGGCGGCTACCCAAGGGAAACGAATCCCAAACTGAAAGGCGACAACGTTATCTACTATAAGAATGCCACCTCATGTGGCACCGAAACGGCAATTTCCGTACCCTGCATGTTCTCCAATATGCCTCGCACACAATACGATGCCGGGCTCGCTCGTCATCAGGAAGGGCTGCTGGATATTATGGCGCATGCCGGTGTTAACGTGCTGTGGCGTGAAAACGATGGCGGCTGTAAAGGCGCCTGCGATCGCGTTCCGCATACGGATATGACTAAATGGCAGGTGAATGAACTGTGCAAAAGCGACTTCTGCCTTGATGATATACTGCTGCATCGACTAAACAACTATATCGACGGCATTAAGGATGATTCGATTATCGTGCTGCATCAGATGGGCAGCCACGGCCCGGCCTACTACCAACGCTATCCTACAGCAATGCGCCAGTTCACCCCGACCTGTGACAGTAATCAAATCCAGGACTGCGATCGTCAGGCGCTGATCAATACTTATGACAACAGCATTCTGTATACCGATTCGATGCTCGACAGCACCATCAATCTGCTAAAAAGCTACAGCAGTAAATTTAACGTCGCGATGGTCTATCTCTCCGATCACGGTGAATCGCTGGGCGAGCGCGGAATGTATCTGCATGGCGCACCGTACCTGTTCGCACCTGAGCAGCAAACGCATATCCCGTTCCTGCTGTGGCTGTCACCGGATTATGAAAGCGCGTTTAGCATCAATTCATCCTGCCTGCAGCAGCAGGCAGAAAACCAGCCGGTGTCTCAGGATAATATCTTCCATACGCTTCTCGGCATGCTCAACGTGCAGACGGGTGAATATCAGCAGAATATGGATATACTCCAGGGCTGTCGTAATCGTAGTTAAGGGCAAAATGCCAGGCGGATCGTGCCCCTCGAATGTGCGAGTGTTGAAATCGACCATTCGGTCGGGTACTCTGCTGTGATGAATAAGACGACCCGATTTGATACGCGCGAACATATCCTCAATACCGGTGAGCAACTATGCGTGCAGAGCGGCTTTAATGGCACGGGATTGATCGAGCTACTGAAAAAGGCGGAAGTGCCAAAAGGGTCGTTTTACTACTATTTCCCCTCCAAAGAAGCGTTTGGGGTGGCGATGCTGGAGCGCTACTTCGCCCGTTATGTGCAAAACCTGAGCGCTTTTCTTGCGGAACATCAGGGCGATGCGCGTCAGCGGGTGCTGGCGTATTATCAGCAGTCGTGCAACTGGTGGCAGGAAAATCAGTTTACCGGCTGTCTTTCCGTTAAGCTCTCAGCCGAAGTTTGCGATCTGTCGGAAGAGATGCGTAACGCGCTAGCGGCGGGTTCGGTGGCTTTGATTAGCGAACTGACCTCCGCGCTGCAAAAGGCACAGCAGCAGGGAAAACTTTCACCTTCTGTCACCGCCTCCACAACGGCAGAAACGCTTTATATGCTGTGGCTGGGCGCAAGCCTGCAATGCAAAATCCGCCGCGATAGTGCGCCATTACAGACTGCAGTGCAGGAAATGACGCGTATTCTTCAGGCGGTTTAAAAAAAATACTTATACTAGCCGACCGGTCTACCAGGAGTAAGTTATGGCTTTGAACAAACTGTTTACCCCATTAAAAACCGGCGCGATCACCGTGCCAAACCGCATTTTTATGGCCCCGCTAACCCGTCTGCGCAGCATTGAGCCCGGCGATATCCCAACACCACTGATGGGTGAGTATTATCGTCAGCGTGCGTCCTCAGGTTTAATTATTACCGAAGCCACCCAGATTACCTTCCAGGCCAAGGGCTACGCCGGTGCACCGGGCCTGCACAGCCCGGAACAGATTGCCGCGTGGAAGGCGATTAACGAAGGTATTCACCAGGATGGCGGCCACAGCGCGGTTCAGCTGTGGCATACCGGGCGTATATCCCATAACAGCCTGCAGCCGGATGGCGCAGCGCCCGTTTCAGCCTCGGCTATTAATGCCGAAACGCGTACTTCGCTGCGCGATGCTGAGGGTAAACCGCTGCGTGAAGCAACCTCTACCCCGCGGGCGCTAAGTACCGCTGAGGTTGCCGGTATTGTTGCCGACTTCCGCCAGGCGGTGATTAACGCGCGCGAAGCCGATTTCGATCTGGTTGAGCTGCACTCCGCACACGGCTACCTGATCCATCAATTCCTTTCTCCGGCGTCTAACCAGCGCGACGACCAGTACGGCGGCAGCATTGGAAATCGCACCCGCTTCGCGCTGGAAGTGGTTGATGCCGCGATTGACGGCTGGAGCGCTGACCGTATCGGCATCCGTATTTCACCGCTCGGCCCGTTTAACGGCCTGGATAATGGCGAAGATCAGGAGGAGGCGGCACTGTATTACATTGCCGAACTGGCAAAACGCAACCTGGCCTATCTGCATATTTCAGAACCGGATTGGGCCGGAGGCAAACCGTACACCGAGAGCTTCCGCAAGGCGATTCGTGCCGTGTATCCCGGCGTTATCGTCGGTGCCGGCGGCTACAATGCTGAAAAAGCCGAAGACCTGATCGAACGCGGGCTGATTGATGCGGTTGCCTTTGGCCGCAGCTATATCGCAAACCCGGACCTGGTCGAACGCCTGCAGGCCGCTGCGCCGTTCAACGAACCTCGCCCGGAAACGTTCTACGGCGGTGGTGCGGAAGGCTATACGGATTATCCTGCATTAGGTTAATTACGCTAATTCAAGCGGCACATTTTTGATATAATAGATTGTTTTCATAGCGATAATTGCCACGACGACTCGCAGTCGTGGTGATTATCGCTATACTGTTTTTCTAACGTCATCCGCCGATGACGCAAAAAAAGAGGATGTTATGCGTTTACTTCACACCATGCTGCGCGTTGGCGACCTGCAACGTTCGATCGATTTTTACACCAAAGTGCTGGGCATGCGTCTGCTGCGCACCAGTGAGAACACCGAATATAAGTATACACTCGCCTTCGTTGGCTACACCGAAGAGAGCGAAGGCGCTGTTATCGAACTGACCTACAACTGGGGCGTGGACAGCTACGATCTCGGTAACGCCTATGGCCATATCGCGCTGGGCGTGGATGACGTTGCTGCAACCTGCGATCGCATTCGCAACGACGGCGGAAACGTCACTCGTGAAGCCGGCCCGGTTAAAGGTGGTACCACGATCATTGCCTTCGTTGAAGATCCGGATGGCTATAAGATTGAACTGATTGAAAATAAACATGCCGGTCACGGCCTGGGCAATTAAGCTCCTCTGAGGGCCTGCGGGCCCTCCTTCTCACCTGCCTGCTGCATCACGCAGCAAAGTTTGCCATAATACGCCCTGCATTTTTGCGCCAACGAGAAGCTGATGTCTGAATTAAATGAACTGAATACTCTGAGCAGCCGCTTTCGCGGTTTCTATCCGGTAGTGATTGACGTGGAAACTGCGGGATTTGATGCCAAAACGAACGCGCTGCTGGAAATCGCCGCCGTTACCTTAAAAATGAATGAAGATGGCTGGCTGGAGAAAGATGAAACCCTGCATTTTCACGTAGAGCCTTTTGTCGGTTCAGTTTTACAGCCGGAAGCGCTGGCCTTTAACGGCATCGATCCCAGCAATCCCCTGCGCGGTGCCGTCAGCGAGTATGAAGCGCTGCACGCCATTTTTAAGCTGGTTCGTAAAGGGATTAAGGACACCGGATGCAGCCGAGCCATTATGGTGGCGCATAACGCTACATTCGATCTGAATTTTATGAACGCCGCCGCCGAGCGTGCCAGCCTGAAGCGTAATCCCTTCCATCCGTTTGTCACCTTCGATACCGCTGCACTCAGCGGGCTGGTGGTTGGGCAAACCGTGCTGGCCAAAGCCTGTATCGCGGCCGGAATCACCTTTGACAGTAGTCAGGCGCACTCTGCGCTGTACGACACCACGCAAACGGCAGATTTATTCTGTGAGCTGGTCAACCGCTGGAAACGTCTGGGCGGCTGGCCGCTTGCGGTGCCGGAAGCAGAGTCCTGAACCGTATTGACTTTGCGGCGTGCATTAACTACCGCGCAGACAAAAAAAACCCTGCGATGCAGGGTTTTTTATTGCCAGCGGCTTATTCAGCAGCTGGTGCAGGGTATTTCTGCGCAGTCTCTTTGATCAGCTGCTGCAGTTCACCGCGCTGGAACATTTCGATAATGATATCGCAGCCACCGACCAGCTCGCCGTCAACCCACAGCTGTGGGAAGGTAGGCCAGTTAGCGTAGGCCGGCATTTCTGCACGAATATCCGGGTTCTGCAGGATATCAACGTAGGCAAAACGTTCACCACAGGCGGAAAGAGCCTGTACGGCCTGTGCGGAGAAACCACAGCTTGGCAGCTTTGGAGAACCTTTCATATACAGCAGGATTGGGTTTTCTGCGATCTGACGCTGAATTTTTTCAACAGTACTCATAAATGACTTCCTCAGTACGATACTTCGTGTTTAGTTATTGTAGCGATTCTGCTCCGCCGTTGAAAACGACATTTTACGCAGCGCTGATGAACAGAACGCAACAAAATGCAAAATTATGAAAACAAAATAACATTTTCCTATCATCGTTGCAGCGTTTCTCGATGTTAGATTACTTTTTTTTGTTGAGTTAAACAGCTGATTACGCTTAATAATTCATCATTTACTTAATCTGTCTTATTGAAACAAAAAACACCTTACCTTTTGTTAAGAAGTTAGATTAGAATTGCCCTAACCCCTGCAAATTGCAGAATTCTTTTTCGATTGCCATGCGGTCATTACACTGAGTTTAACTGTTAATGGGAACGTTGCGTTTAATCATCACGCTTAGCATGCTGGCCCTTGCCCAGCTGTTCTTTAATATGGCGCATGCATCGCCTCATGCTCCCGTTAACGCTAACCAACATAAAGTTGACCACAACTCTGCGCGTAAAGATGAACGCCGCAAGCGTCGCCCGGTGAAAGCTGCCGCCACGAAGAAAGTCAAAGAACCTCTCATTAAAAAAAACAAAGCGCCAGCGCTTAAGAAAAACAAAGTTTCTGCTACCCAGAAGGCAAAACTGAAGAAGAGCCAGGAAGCCACCGCTTCACGCGAAGTGAAAACCACCCGCATCGGCAAGATGGAGAAAAAGCGCTATGGTCGCGAGCGTCTCGCCTCTTTGCAGACGAAAAAAGGTAAGAAAGGCACGCTGCGCGCTATCGAGAATGGTGAAGTTGAGTCCCCTGAATCGCCGTTGAAGTTGAGCAAGGCACACCGCGCACGCTATCAGAAAGCGCGTGAAACAGCGATGAACAAGCTGATGGGCCAGTTAGGTAAACCCTACCAGTGGGGCGGCGCCTCACCCTCGACCGGTTTCGACTGTAGCGGCCTGGTGTGGTACGCCTATAAAGACCTGGTGAAGTTTAAGATCCCGCGCACGGCGAATGAGATGTATCACCTGCGTGATGCTGCACCAATCAAACGCGACAAGCTGGAAAAAGGCGATTTGGTGTTCTTCCGCATCAGCGGACGCGGTACTGCCGATCACGTTGGCGTTTATCTTGGCGGTGGGAAATTCATTCAGTCACCGAGAACCGGCAAAGATATTCAGGTAAGCACGCTGGGCGATGATTACTGGCAGGAGCATTACATTGGTGCACGCCGAATGATGACGCCGAAAACGATTCGCTGATTGCGCAACGCGGACCGTCAGGACTCATTGCTAATCGGGAGGAGCCATGCTCCTCCCGATTTTCTTAGTACAGAATAGCCGTGAAGCTAAATGCAATAATCATCAGTAGCGCACCCACCGTGGTCAGCAGTGAGAATTTCAGATCGGTACTCATCGTCTCTCCTTAATAACCCTGTAAAATGTATGCACAAAGATTTTCTCACAGTTCCCCGTAAAAATCTCGTTTTCTCTGCGCAGCCTTGTTAGAATTCCTCTTTTCCGTTGCGCAACAGCAGCGGAAACGGTTTTTGCCAGCTCTGCAGTCACTCTACGGACGATTTTTTCCCCTTTCCGACCCGTTGCGGCAACATCTAAACCACTTTGGTCTGGCGGGAAAAGGCCGCACCCAGGCAAACGTTTAACCAACCTGTTATCAAATAGTTACGATAACACCAGGAGCATAAGTTTAATGGCAACAATTAAGGATGTGGCAAAGCGAGCCGGGGTTTCAACAACCACGGTTTCCCACGTAATTAATAAAACGCGCTTTGTAGCCGAAGAGACTCGTGAAGCCGTGTGGGCAGCAATTAAGGAATTGCACTATTCCCCCAGCGCCGTGGCACGTAGTCTGAAGGTTAACCACACCAAAACCATCGGCCTGCTGGCAACATCCAGCGAAGCGCCCTATTTTGCCGAAATTATTGAAGCCGTGGAAAACCGCTGCTTTGCCAAAGGCTATACCCTGATCCTTGGGAATGCGCACAACGACCTGCACAAACAGCAGGCTTACCTGTCGATGATGGCGCAGAAGCGCGTGGACGGGCTGCTGGTAATGTGCTCTGAGTATCCGGATTCATTAATCTCGATGCTGGAAGACCACCGCAATATCCCGATGGTGGTGATGGACTGGGGCGAATCGCGCGGTGATTTCACCGATACAGTACTGGATAACGCCTTTGAAGGCGGCTATCTGGCCGGGCGTTATCTTATTGAGCGTGGTCACCGTGATATCGGTGCCATTCCTGGACAGCTGGAGCGCAACACCGGCGGCGGACGCCATGCCGGATTCCTCAAAGCGCTGAACGAAGCCGGGATTACCCTGCGCGAAGAGTGGCTGGTCCAGGGCGACTTTGAACCTGAATCCGGTTATCGCGCCATGCAGCAGATTCTGGGGCAGAAACAGCGCCCTACTGCCATCTTCTGCGGCGGCGACGTGATGGCTATGGGCGCAATTTGTGCCGCAGATGAGATGGGCCTGCGCGTTCCGCAGGATATTTCGGTGATCGGTTATGATAACGTGCGCAACGCCCGCTATTTCACACCGGCGCTGACCACGGTGCATCAGCCGAAAGAAAGGCTGGGAGAAACCGCGTTTGATATGCTGTTCGATCGCATCACCAGCAAGCGTGAAGAACCGCAGACCATTGAAGTTCATCCGTCCCTGATTGAACGGCGCTCCGTTGCCGACGGCCCGTTCCGCGACTATCGCCGCTAATCCCGTTCGCTCAGGCGGACGGTTCACTCAGCCATTCAGCATTAAGCGTATCGCTGTCGCCGACGTAATCGAGCAGCCAGTTCAGCGCCGGTGACGCACTTTGTTCCGACCAGCTCAGGCAACATGGGCTGATCGGGAACGGGTTTGCCAGCGTCAGTTCCGCAACGCCCCCTTCTGCGATCCACCCCCGGGCAAAGTGCCCCGGGATCATGCCGACGCACAGTCCGGCCCGCAGACAGTCAATCGCGCTGTCCCAGTCAGGAACCACCAGCCGACGCTGATTATCCAGCGTCCAGGTATTACGCTTTGGCAGCGATCGCGACGTGTCCTCCAGCGTCAGCGATGGCCATTCGCGCAGCAGATCGTCGCTGAGCGGGCTTGTCTGGTGCAACAGGGGATGCCCCGCCTTTACCACACAGCGCCAGTTAAGGCTACCCATATCGCGGAAGGCGAAGCGTCCGCCGACCGGCACAGCCTGGGTGGCACCAATCGCCACATCAACGCGGCCATCCGCCAGCGCATCCCACACGCCGTTAAACACCTCAGGGAAGATATGCAGTTCCATATCGGGGAAATGACGGTAGAAATCGACGATAAGCTGGCGGGTACGCTGCGGTCTGACAATGCGGTCAACGGCGATATTAATCTGACCTCGCCAGCCGTTAGCCACCTGCTGACAGCGGCGACGCGTGGCAAGCATTTTTTTGATAACAAAACGCCCTTCCTCGCTAAATACTCGCCCGGCCTCGGTCAACACCACATCGCGATGGCGTCGTTCAAACAGGCTGACGGCCAGCCACTGCTCTAGCTGGCGTACGGTATAGCTTACCGCAGAAGGCACGCGGTGAAGCTCAGCCGCTGCGGCAGTAAAGCTGCCAGTTCTGGCAACGGCTTCAATCACTTCCAGAGAATGTTCTGACCACATCACTTTGCCTGCAAATTTTTTCAATGGAACTGACGAATATTAGCGTTTCACAAGCGTAAGTGCATCCCTTTACACTCCCTGCGATAAAAAACTGCCCTGTACGAGTAAACTATGCCTTCAAAATTCTTTATCGTTTATCTGGCTATGCTGAGCATGCTGGGTTTCCTTGCTACCGATATGTACCTGCCCGCTTTTGGTGAGATGCAGCAGGATCTTGCCACCGGTTCTGGCGTTATCAGCGCCAGCCTGAGCATCTTCCTTGCCGGCTTCGCCTGCGCACAGCTGATTTGGGGAACACTGTCCGACCGCCTTGGCCGCAAGCCCGTGCTGCTGGTGGGGCTGGGGATGTTCGCTATCGGCTGTGCTGCCATGATGTGGGTGCATTCCGCTCCGTGGCTGCTGTTTTTCCGTTTCCTGCAGGCTGTGGGTGTGTGTGCCGCAGCCGTAAGCTGGCAGGCCCTGGTTGTCGATCGCTACAGCGCCGAGCAGGCAAAACGCGTATTCGCCACCATTATGCCGCTGGTTGCGCTTTCACCGGCGCTGGCACCGCTGCTGGGTGCCTGGCTACTTGAACATTTTTCCTGGCGAGCGATCTTTGTCGCGCTGCTGCTGATTAGCGTAATATTGCTGATCCCCACGCTGCGCCTTTCTGGCCGTAAATCCGCTGAGAAAGCGGCACCCAATGGTCCGGCCCCTGGTTTCCTGACGCTGCTGAAGTCCCCGGTATACAGCGGTAACGTGCTGGTGTTCGCCGCCTGCTCCGCCAGCTTCTTTGCCTGGCTGACCGGTTCACCGTTTATCCTCGGCAATCTGGGTCTGTCTCCTGCCGATATCGGCCTGAGCTATGTGCCGCAGACCATCGCCTTTCTGATTGGTGGCTTTGGCTGCCGTGCACTGCTTAATCGTTTCTCCGGCGGGCAGCTGCTGCCGTGGATGCTGCTGTGCTTTAGCCTGGGGGTTATCGTGCTATTTATTGCCGCACAGCAGCAGGCGCCATCTTTGTACAGTCTGCTCACGCCGTTCTGCGTCATGTCGATGGCCAGTGGCGCAATTTATCCGGTGGTGGTGTCCAGCGCCCTGCTGCCGTTCCCGCAGGCAACGGGGAAAGCCGCCGCATTACAAAATATGCTGCAGCTCGGTCTGTGCTTTATCGCCAGTCTGGCTGTTTCAACCTGGATTGAATCACCGCTAGAAACCACCGTGCGTGTCATGTTACTGACCATTTTACTTGTTACGATAGGTTTCCTGATTCAGCGTAAAGCGGCTAAAAAATTAGCGCTTCAAACGATGGAAAACCCGTTGTGATATGTTGTAAAATTACTTAGTTAGCACGCTAACAATAATGCATTGAATATTGCCTGACGGGAGGATATACTCGTCAGGCATTATAAAATAACAAGTTACCAACATTTAAATCCGAAGATCGCTTTGGCGGTGTTCGGCATTTTTTACTGACTAGGCTGTCATACTGTTATGTTACGTCTGTTTCAGCCTCTGCCGGTTATAATACAATCCTCTGTTAACGTCGGATATCAGACTGCGGCTCTGCCGTGAGTTTTCTCATAAATCTGTAGAAATTGACTATTCTTTTCTCAGGTTTTAATCACACAGGGTGATGGAGAAGCTAATGAGTTCATCGTGTATAGAAGAAGTGAGCCTGGAAGAAAACCAGTGGTACCGAATTATCCAGGAGATGTTGCGCAAGGCTGACATAGAAATAAAAGGTTCCCGTCCATGGGATATCAGAATAAGTAATCCCAACTTTTTCAAACGCGTGCTGCAGGAAGGCTCATTGGGTTTGGGTGAAAGTTATATGGACGGCTGGTGGCAGTGTGACAGGCTGGATATCTTTTTCCAGCGCGTGCTGCTGGCAAAACTCGATCAACAACTCCCCCACCATTTTAAAGATACGCTTCGCATTGCCGCCGCTCGCCTGACCAATCTCCAGTCGCGGAAAAGGGCCTGGATCGTGGGTAAAGAGCACTATGACTTGGGTAACGACCTGTTTTCATTGATGCTTGATCCGTATATGCAGTATTCATGCGGTTACTGGAAAGAGGCTGAAACGCTGGAACAGGCGCAGGAAGCGAAGCTTAAAATGATTTGCGAGAAGCTTGAGCTGGCTCCCGGCATGTCGCTGCTGGATATTGGCTGCGGCTGGGGCGGACTCGCGGAATACGCTGCTCGTCATTACGGCGTCAGCGTGTTTGGAGTTACCATTTCTGCCGAACAACAAAAAATGGCGCAGCAGCGCTGTGAAGGGCTGGATGTGACAATCCTTTTGCAGGATTATCGCGATTTGAATCAGCAGTACGACCGCATTGTTTCAGTTGGCATGTTTGAACACGTTGGGCCCAAAAATTACGCGACCTATTTTTCTGTCGTAGACCGTAATTTAAAACCTGATGGTATTTTCCTGCTGCATACCATCGGGGCAAATAAAACCGATGAGAATGTTGATCCGTGGATCAACAAATATATTTTCCCTAACGGCTGTCTGCCGTCGGTAAGACATATTGCCAATGCCAGCGAACCGCATTTCGTCATGGAGGACTGGCACAATATCGGCGCAGATTACGACCTGACGCTGATGGCCTGGTACCACCGTTTCCTCGCGGCGTGGCCGCAGATTGCGGATAACTACGGCGAACGGTTTAAGCGTATGTTTAGCTACTATCTCAACGCCTGTGCAGGAGCCTTCCGCGCGCGTGATATTCAGCTGTGGCAGGTCGTCTTCACTCATGGCGCTGACGGTGGGCTGCGCGTGGCGCGATGATGCCGCTATAGCAGAAAAATAACCGCAGTTAATGGGGAGCATTACAGGTTGTCTGCGCAAAATACGGCATTGAAATAATACTAAAGCCGCTATCTTTCTCCGATAGCGGCTTTTTTAACGTCAGGAAAACAAGGTCACTAATGCTGCACGCAAAGAAATATCACTTTGTGCAAATACGCTCTGGCTGGCACCACGCGCTGTATATTTAAAAAAGTAGCAACAAGTGTGATGCGATCGCTGACGGGCCGGCTTAAGTTACTCAGTCGGCTCTTCAGCCGCGGCGGCTGCCAGCAGTGCCGCTTCGCGCTGTGCCAGTACACGCTCGACCGTTTCAACAATAGCCTGCGTATGCGGATCGATTTCAATATTGACCCGATGGCCCAGACGTTTCGCGCCCAGCGTGGTGCGCGCCAGAGTTTCAGGGATCAGATGCACGCAGAAGCGGGTTTTCGTCACCTCGCCCACCGTCAGGCTGATACCATCAATACCGACAAATCCCTTATGCAGAATATATTTCATCTGGCTGGCGTCCTGCACCTTGAACCAGATTTCCCGATTATTTTCCGACATAATGATTTTGCTGATTTCAGCCGTGGTCATAATATGACCCGACATCAGATGACCGCCGATTTCATCGCTGAATTTTGCCGCGCGCTCAACGTTTACCGTGTCTCCCTCTTTCAAATCTCCGAGGTTGGTAATACGCAGCGTTTCTTTAACCAGATCGAAACTCACGCGATCGCCGTTGACTTCCGTTACCGTCAGGCAGCAACCGTTATGGGAAACCGATGCACCCAGTTCCAGCCCGGGCAGCAGAGCTTCCGGCATTTTTATGATATGAGTGCGAAAATTAGGTTTCTCTTCAATTGTCAGCACTTCAGCAGTGCCCTGCACAATCCCGGTAAACATAGCTATGCCTCTATTAATGTGTTGTCGCTGGCACTAGTTTGCCCTGGCTGCCACATAATGCCAACTGAACTGAAAGCGGTTTGCGTGACATGAAGAGCTATTCTTTGCGCTACTTATTGGCTAATTCGTCCACGGACACTACACTAAGCGGCCTGCTATGCTGTGGCGATGAGCAAACGCCGTGTATTCCCCAGCTAAAACCCCTCCACAATTAAAATAAAGGTGTATTACGTGCAGAAGTACCTCACAGAGGCGCGTCAGTTATTAATGCTGGCAATTCCGGTGATCCTTGCGCAGGTTGCGCAAACGTCCATGGGTTTTGTCGATACAGTGATGGCCGGTGCCGTTAGCGCCACGGATATGGCCGCCGTTGCAGTGGGAACCTCAATCTGGTTGCCTACTATTCTGTTCGGCCACGGCCTGATTCTGGCCTTAACGCCAGTGGTGGCACAGTTAAACGGCTCCGGCCGACGCGATCGCATAGCCTGGCAGGTTCGGCAGGGTTACTGGCTGGCGGGGTTCTCATCGCTGATTATCATGGTGGTGCTCTACAATGCGGGTTATCTGATTGGGGCGATGCATAATGTCGATCCGGAGCTGTCAGCCAAGGCTCTCGGCTATCTGCACGCTTTGCTATGGGGCGCGCCAGGGTATTTATTCTTCCAGGTAGCACGTAATCAGTGTGAAGGGCTATCGAAAACCAAGCCGGGTATGGTGATGGGTTTTATTGGCCTGCTGGTCAATATCCCGGTTAACTACATCTTTATCTACGGGCACTTCGGAATGCCTGCCCTTGGCGGCGTTGGCTGCGGTGTGGCGACGGCGTCGGTCTACTGGGTGATGTTTATTGCCATGAAGTTTTGGGTGAACCGGGCCGCCTTTATGCACGATATTCGTCTGGAAAGTTCATTCTCTCCCCCTGACTGGAAAGTTCTGCGCCGCCTTGTGGGCCTCGGGCTGCCGGTCGCGCTGGCGCTGTTCTTTGAAGTGACGCTGTTCGCCGTGGTGGCATTGCTGGTTTCACCCATGGGCATCGTCAAAGTAGCGGGTCATCAGATTGCGTTAAACTTCAGCTCTCTGATGTTTGTGATCCCCCTTTCGCTGGGCGTTGCCACCACCATTCGCGTCGGCTTTCGTCTTGGCCAGGGTTCAACTGAGCAGGCGCGCGTAGCGGCCTGGACCGCACAGGGCGTGGGCGTTTGCATGGCCTGCCTGACCGCGCTGTTCACGGTGATTTTCCGCCATGAAATTGCCCTGTTGTATAACGACAATCCCAAAGTTGTTACGCTGGCTGCACAGCTAATGCTGCTGGCGGCGGTGTATCAGTTCTCGGATTCAATCCAGGTGATTGGCAGCGGTATTTTGCGTGGCTATAAGGATACCCGGGCCATCTTCTTTATCACCTTTATCGCGTACTGGGTGCTGGGACTCCCCAGCGGATACATACTGGCAATGACCGACTGGGTAGTGGCACCGATGGGTCCTGCGGGCTTCTGGACCGGTTTTATTATTGGGCTAACCAGCTCGGCGGTAATGATGATTTGGCGGATTATTCGCCTGCAGAGGCAGCCATCAGAACGCATTCTGGCGCGCGCAGCACACTAATTTTTCGGTAGATTTCACTGAAATATGATTAAAATTGCCGCGCTTCGCACAGATGCGCAGCGATCAGGCAGAAAAAAGCTTTTTTCTCCTTGCCAGGCGTACAGGCTGCCGTTAATATTCGTCCCCGCTACCACCCAGATAGCAACAGTGCGTCCGTAGCTCAGTTGGTTAGAGCACCACCTTGACATGGTGGGGGTCGGTGGTTCGAGTCCACTCGGACGCACCAAATCTCTGAAGTAACATTTTGCGTCCGTAGCTCAGTTGGTTAGAGCACCACCTTGACATGGTGGGGGTCGGTGGTTCGAGTCCACTCGGACGCACCAGT
>NZ_JBWKUK010000001.1:0-95108 GCF_059420805.1 Erwinia sp. GW821-FHT03D09 | reverse complement strand
AGAGATTGTCCAGAAAGCGTTCTTAGCTCAGTTGGTTAGAGCACCACCTTGACATGGTGGGGGTCGGAGGTTCGAGTCCTCTAGAACGCACCACTCTTCATTATCTCCTTTTTTCAGACTCCGCCTTGTCACTTTATCTTGTTGCGCAACACACCGCACTGATGCACTTACTAAAACGTCTTAACGCTTTTTAATTGGTTTTCTAAGACTTAGCCTTTATAATGCAGGCGTTGTTTCACTTGAATGGTTTCAGCGCATGGTAAATACACAATTCAAAAGCCGTATCTGTTGCGCAACAACATTTTGCGCTCACGCCGAAACCTCGTCTCAACTTCCTCTGCATACCTTTAATCTGTCACTTATCCTTATCCAGTATCGTAATCGCAGTCTGCCTCAGGCACCGAATTCTTCCTCCGGTGGCTACGTCGTCGGAATCCATTCTTATCATCCATCACAACTTACAGATAATCCGTCATGAAAAAGACTAAAATTGTTTGCACCATCGGTCCAAAAACCGAATCTGAAGAGATGTTGACCAACCTGCTTAAAGCAGGGATGAACGTTATGCGTCTGAACTTCTCCCACGGTAACTACGAAGAACACGGCACGCGCATCACTAACCTGCGTAACGTGGTGAAAAATACCGGCCATCAGGCGGCAATCCTGCTGGATACCAAAGGCCCTGAGATTCGCACCATGAAACTGGAAGGCGGTAGCGATGTTTCGCTGACTGCTGGCCAGACCTTCACCTTTACTACCGATCAGAGCGTTATCGGCAACAACGAGCGCGTAGCGGTCACCTACACCGGCTTTGCGGCAGACCTGAAAGTGGGCAACACCATCCTGGTTGATGATGGCCTTATCGGTATGGAAGTGACCGAAGTCACCGAAACCACCGTGGTCTGCAAAGTGCGTAACAACGGCGATCTGGGTGAGAACAAAGGCGTTAACCTGCCGGGTGTCTCTATCCAACTGCCTGCGCTGGCGGAAAAAGATAAGCTTGATCTGATCTTCGGCTGCGAGCAGGGCGTGGACTTTATCGCCGCGTCCTTTATTCGTAAGCGTTCAGACGTACTGGAAATTCGTGAGTACCTGAAAGCGCACGGCGGCGAAAATATTCAGATCATCTCGAAAATCGAGAACCAGGAAGGCCTGAACAACTTTGACGAGATCCTGGATGCGTCTGACGGCATCATGGTTGCTCGTGGCGATCTGGGCGTTGAGATCCCGGTAGAAGAAGTGATCTTCGCGCAGAAGATGATGATCAAGAAATGTAATCGCGCACGCAAAGTGGTGATCACCGCCACCCAGATGCTGGATTCAATGATCAAGAACCCGCGCCCTACCCGCGCTGAAGCCGGCGACGTGGCTAACGCCATCCTCGACGGGACTGATGCAGTAATGCTGTCCGGTGAGAGTGCCAAGGGTAAATATCCACTGGAATCCGTGACGATTATGGCCACCGTCTGCGAACGTACCGATCGCGTGATGAAGAGCCGTATCGATCCGCGCAACGACGACCGTAAAATGCGCATCACCGAAGCGGTTTGCCGCGGTGCGGTTGAAACGGCCGAAAATCTGGAAGCACCGGTTATCGTCGTGGCTACCGAAGGCGGTAAATCTGCGAAGTCCATCCGTAAATACTTCCCGCACGCCACCATTCTGGCGCTGACCACCAATGAACTGACCAGCCGCCAGCTGTTGCTGACTAAAGGTGTCATTACCAGTATGGTGCAGGAAATTGCCTCTACCGACGATTTCTACCGTCTGGGTAAAGAAGCGGCGCTGGCCAGCGGCTATGCGCAAAAAGGCGATGTTGTGGTGATGGTTTCCGGTGCGCTGGTGCCAAGTGGTACAACCAATACCTCTTCGGTCCACGTTCTGTAATTTAAGATTACACTATCGAACTAATAAGGCACCCTTAGGGGTGCTTTTTTTTCAATTTGCTTAACCTGATTTCACAGAATTTCCAATCGAAATTAACTATTCAACTGCACGAAAATCTAAGACCTGTCCGATTAAAATCGTCTGTTTTCGCTTAATTTTTTGCCTTAACACCTAAAGAAGATGCTTCTTTGAGCGAACGATCAAATTTAAGCACGTTCTCATCAAAAAATTATTCTCATTAGAAAATACTTTGTGTAATACTTGTAACGCTACATGGAGATTAACTTAATCTAGAGGGTATAAATAATGAATCGTACTAAACTGGTACTGGGCGCGGTAATCCTGGGTTCAACTCTGCTGGCTGGTTGCTCAAGCAACGCTAAAATCGACCAGCTGTCTTCTGACGTTCAGACTCTGAACGCTAAAGTTGACCAGCTGAGCAACGACGTGAACGCAGTTCGCTCTGACGTTCAGGCTGCTAAAGATGACGCAGCTCGTGCTAACCAGCGTCTGGACAACCAGGCTCACTCTTACCGTAAGTAAGAGTTCTGGTACTGAAAATGGCGCACACTGTGCGCCATTTTTTTGCCTGCAATTCAGCTTCGCCGACGGCGGATGTTGAACCCGCCGCCAAACTCACTGTAATCAATTCTGAGCACTTCCTCCCCCGACCTGAGTTATCCCCGCCGGTTGTGATTTGGAGCCTTCTGCGCCCTTCTGGTGAAGAAACTCGGGCACAGCTGAATCATCTTTCACAACTTCCCCTTCACTGACCAGAACGGGCATACCCGAACGTCGCGTTAATGCCGCTTTGATCACCGCATCATCACTGCTGGCGCTGTTAATAAATTTCTTCGCGGCCGGGCTCAGCGCAATCGGCATAGTCTGCGGATCGTCGTTTTCGTTGTGCGACAGCGGCTGGTGAACTTCGATCCAGCGCTTGCCGTCCGGCTCAACGGCATACTTCACCGGCTGGTTAATCACCTGAACCCGCGTTCCCTTCGGCACACTGTTAAACAGCGCCTCAATGTCGTCCGGGCGCAGGCGGATGCAGCCGGAGCTGACGCGCATTCCGATACCAAAATCGGCGTTGGTACCGTGGATCAGGTAGTGTCCCTTGCCATAGGCCAGTCGCATCGCATACAGTCCCATCGGATTGTCCGGCCCGGCAGGCACGGTAACCGGCAGGATCTCGCCTTTAGCGGCGTAGCGTTTGCGAATGTTGGGGGTTGGGGTCCACGTCGGGTTGGGGATTTTCTGACTGATGCTGGTGACCATCGCCGGAGTATTGGCGCCCAGCTGGCCGATACCAATCGGGTAGACAATCACTTTATTTTCATCTTTCGGGTAGTAGTAGAGCCGCAGTTCCGCCACGTTGATCACGATACCTTCGCGTTTCGTGTCAGGAAGCAGCATCTGGGTAGGAATCGTTAACTGCGTACCGGCTTTTGGCAGCCAGGGATCGGTTCCCGGATTGGCTTCCAGCATACCCAGCAGGCCAATCATATACTCCTTCGCTATCGCTTCCAGCGGCCTTCCGTCATTGGGCACGATATAGGTGCTGTTTTCCCCAATCAGGCGGCTGTCGCCGGGCGGGAGGGGATATTCGGTAGCACTGGCGCTGTACGCCCCGGTCAACAGCGTGACCATAAATGCAAAACGGAAAAGAGGTTTCATACGTTTTTCTCGGTTATGGAGGGGGAACAACCCCACTGTATACCAGCGGGGTGCAGACCGAGTAGTTTAGCAACTCACGCGCCGGTGAGAATCAGCGCTTTCTGACGTATCGCACGAATCATGG
This sequence comes from Erwinia sp. GW821-FHT03D09, assembly GCF_059420805.1. NCBI lineage: Bacteria > Pseudomonadati > Pseudomonadota > Gammaproteobacteria > Enterobacterales > Erwiniaceae > Erwinia > Erwinia sp. GW821-FHT03D09. The sequence goes on along the minus strand of NZ_JBWKUK010000001.1, from coordinate 91,420 downwards.
CTTCCAGCCCCTGGGAGCGGGATGGTGTAAGCTGCTGGGTCAGGGACAGTTCGGCAAACACAGGGCGAACATCGAAATCGATAATTTCCTGCGGCGACATCTTCTGATAAACAGCAAAGACAATAGCAATCAGTCCCTTAACCAGAGCCGCATCGCTGTCACCCTGCAGGCGGACCTGGCCGTTTTCATCAAGATCGACAATTACCCAAACCTGGCTCTGGCAGCCCGGAACGATATTTTCCTGCTGGTGGAGATTTTCGGATGCGGCCTCAAGACGCGAGCCCAGTTCAATAATATACAGATACTTCTCTTCCTGATTTGCGCAACGGTTGAAGTTGCGCACCAGTTTTTCTTTATCTGGCAGAGTTGCCATTGCTTCCTCACTTAAATCGGCTTCTGAACGACATTACTCTAACGGGTAACCATGTAGAAAGGGCGAGGCATGCCTCGCCCTTTTAAGGCTGAAATCGCTCCTGCTCAGAGAGCGATCAGCCCCCCAGCAGACGGTGAATACGAATTAATCCCGCCGCCAGGCGATCGACTTCTTCTTCGCTATTATACAGAACAAACGAGGCGCGACACATCGCCGGAATGCCGTAGTGCTGCATTAGCGGCATCGCACAGTGGTGTCCGGTACGAATCGCAATACCGTACTGATCGAGGAAGCTGCCCACATCATAGGCGTGATGCTTGCCCAGATTAAAGGCAATCACGCCGCTGCGTTCACGAGGTCCGTAGATAACCAGATCCGGTACCGAAGCCAGTTTATCCATCGCGTAGTGCATCAGCTGCTGCTCGCGCTGATGGATTGCCTCCAGACCCAGTTCGGTCACGTACTTGAGTGCGGCACCCAGGCCAATAATCGCGCCGGTGTTCGGTGTACCCGCCTCAAACCGGCCCGGTACGGCGGCATAGGTGGTGCCTTGCGTCAGGCTGACGGTGGCAATCATTGAGCCCCCCCCTTCCCACGGCGGCATCGCGTCCAGTAGTGCCTTACGGCCATACAGAATACCAATGCCGGTAGGCCCGTAGATTTTATGCCCGGAGAAGACATAAAAATCACAGTCGATATCCTGCACGTCAACCTGGCCGTGCATAATCGCCTGCGCGCCGTCGATCAGCGTCACCAGCCCCGCCGCTTTCGCCTGCGCCACCAGCGCTTTCACCGGGTTAACGGTGCCCAGCACGTTGGAAACCTGGGTCACTGCCAGCAAGCGAGAACGCGAGTCAATCAGCTCGGGAAGTTTGGCCAGATCCAGTTCGCCATCCGCGTTTAACGGGATAAAACGCACTTCCGCACCGGTACGCCGGGCCACCATCTGCCACGGAACGATATTGGCATGGTGTTCCATCTCGGTAATGATGATGTTGTCGCCGGGCTGCAGCTGACTGCCTCCCCAGCTGTTGGCCACGAGATTAATCGCCTCGGTGGTGCCTTTGACAAACACAATCTCTTCCGTCGATGCCGCATTAAGGAAACGTGCAGCCTGAACGCGTACGTCTTCCATCTGAGTGGTGGCTTCCGCGCTCAGCGTGTGGATGCCACGGTGAACGGCAGCGTAAGCGTGCTCATAGAACTGGCTCTCTGCATCAATCACCACCTGCGGCTTTTGTGCGCTGGCAGCGCTGTCGAGGTAGGCCAGCGGTTGCCCGTTAACCTCACGCGTCAGCAACGGGAAATCCGCCCGTACCCGAGCCAGTTCAAAACTCATTGCAGACCTCCGGGAAAGCGTTGCGCGATACGCTGCATCACGGCTTCTCTCAGCGTGTCATCACTAATCGCCTCGGTCAGCTCGGCAGCAAACGCATAGATAATCATGCGCTGAGCGGCGTCCTGCGAAATACCACGCGCGCGCAAATAGAACATCTGCTCTTCGTCGATACGGCCAATGGTCGCACCATGGCCGCACTTAACGTCGTCGGCATAGATTTCCAGCTGCGGCTTGGTATCCACTTCGGCGAGGCGGCCCAGCAGCAGGTTATTGTTGGACATCTGACCGTCGGTCTTCAGGGCGTGCTTCGCCACTTTGATCATGCCGTTAAAGACCGCACGAGCGCGGTCGCGCACGATGGTTTTATGCAGCTGGCGGCTCTGGCAGTAGCCCTTGTTGTGTTCCAGATAGGTACGACTGTCGCACACGTCTTTATCGATCGGCAGCATCAGCGTGTTGATCACCAGATCGCTGCCCTCGCCGTTTAGCTGGCCGCTGGTGTTGTGACGGGTCAGACCCGCACCCAGCAGGAAGCTGTGGCTCTGAACGCGGACATCGCGACCCAGTACCAGATCGTTATGCGAGAAGTGGTAGCTGCTCTGATCTTCAAAGGCAAAGTTGTAGTGGGTCAGTGCCGCACCGTTACCCACTTCGGCAGTGAAACGCGCACCGGTAAAGTGCGTGGCGTTATTCAGGCTGACGTAGTGCTCAATGATCGTCGCTTCTGCCGCTTCCTCCAGCTGCAGATGATGGCGATAGTGCGAAGTGTTCATCTCACCTGCCGCGCTGCCGCTGCTGATGTGCAGCAGGTACAACGGACGCTCCGCAGCCTTACCCCGAGCCAGATGGATCAGCGTAGACTCTTCGGCCAGGCTTTCGGTCAGATGCAGGAACACTTCTGGCTGTATCGGTGCGTTAAGCTCGCGGCGTTCACCGGAACCGGTCACCTGGATGCTGAACAGGTCGTGTTCGGCATCGCTCAACGCGGCAGAGAAGCGGCCATCAACAAAGACCAGACGCACGGCATCAATAGCCAGCGCCAGTGTATCAATGTTTTCTGCAGTCAGTTCAGCCTGCTGCGGCAGAACGAACTGATGATCGAACAGCGCATCCAGCGGCGTGTACTTCCAGTTTTCCTGCTTGCGCGTAGGTAGACCTTCGCGCAGCAGCTGCTGCCAGTGCTGCTGGGCCTGCATTGAACGATGGCCAGCGCGGGTTTCAAACAGGTGATGCCACTGTTGCAGCGCGTTATCACTCTTCGTCGGTAAGCCAGCCATAGCCTTGCTCCTCCAGCTGTTTCACCAGCGAGAAATCCCCTGATTTAACGATTTTGCCCTGATAGAGCACGTGAACGAAATCAGGCTTGATGTAGTCAAGGATACGCTGATAGTGAGTCACGATGATGAAAGAACGTTTGCCGTCGCGCAGGGTATTCACGCCGTTAGCCACAATTTTCAATGCATCGATGTCCAGACCGGAGTCAGTTTCATCAAGGATACACAGATCCGGCTCCAGCGCAGCCATCTGCAGAATGTCATTGCGTTTTTTCTCACCGCCGGAGAAACCAACGTTAACTGAACGAGTCAGCAGATCTTCAGGCATCTTAAGCAGATGGATTTTATCTTCGATAAAGTCCTGGAAATCAAAGCGGTCCAGCTCTTCCTGTTCGCGGTATTTACGCACCGCATTCACGGAAGTTTGCAGGAAGAACTGGTTGCTCACGCCCGGGATCTCAACCGGGTACTGGAAGGCCATAAAGATGCCTTCGCCGGCACGTTCTTCCGGGTCCAGTTCCAGCAGGTCTTTACCTTTAAACTCGACGGAGCCACCGGTCACTTCGTAATCTTCGCGCCCTGCCAGCGTTGCAGAAAGCGTACTTTTCCCTGAGCCATTCGGTCCCATAATGGCGTGAACTTCACCGGGTTTGATCTCAAGATTCAACCCACGCAGGATAGCTTTATCTTCAACGCTGACCTGTAAATCTTTAATGCTTAACATATGGTTTCCTTTGCAGTGCTTTCCGGCACTGTAAATACCCTTGGGTAAAGTTCTTGGCGCGGGCTTAGCCCACGCTGTGTTCCAGGCTGATTGCCAGCAGTTTTTGCGCTTCTACCGCAAACTCCAGCGGTAGCTCAGAGAAGACGTCTTTGCAGAAGCCGTTAACGATCATTGAAATCGCATCGTCTTCGCTAATTCCGCGCTGCAGACAGTAGAACAGCTGATCTTCACCAATACGTGACGTTGTCGCTTCATGCTCCAGCTGGGCAGTGTTATTGCGCACTTCCACATACGGGAAGGTATGCGCGCCGCAGTCGGCACCAATCAGCATCGAGTCGCACTGAGTGAAGTTACGCGCATTGGTCGCCGTAGGCATAATCTTCACCAGCCCGCGATAGGTGTTTTCGCTCTTACCGGCAGAGATACCCTTCGAAATAATCGTCGATTTGGTATTTTTACCGATATGGATCATCTTGGTGCCGGTATCGGCCTGCTGACGTCCGCTGGTCAACGCAACGGAGAAAAACTCACCGATCGAGTTGTCGCCGCGCAGGATCACGCTCGGGTACTTCCAGGTAATGGCTGAACCGGTTTCAGACTGGGTCCAGGACATTTTGCTATTTTCACCTTCGCACAGCGCACGCTTGGTCACGAAGTTCAGAATACCGCCTTCGCTGTCGCCGCCGGAGAACCAGTTCTGCACGGTGGAATACTTCACTTCTGCGTCTTTGTGGATGATCACTTCGACCACTGCCGCATGCAGCTGATAGGTGTCGCGCACCGGTGCAGAGCAGCCTTCGATGTAGCTCACGTAGCTGCCTTCATCGGCGATCAGGATCGTGCGCTCGAACTGCCCGGTTTTCGCTGCGTTGATGCGGAAATAGGTCGAAAGCTCCATCGGGCAGCGAACGCCTTTCGGGATGTACACGAAGGTTCCATCAGAGGCAACGGCGGAATTCAGCGCGGCAAAGAAGTTGTCGTTGGCCGGCACCACGGTACCAAGATACTGTTTCACCAGCTCCGGGTGATCGTGAATCGCTTCGCCGAATGAACAGAAGATAATGCCTTCTTTCGCCAGCTTGTCGCGGTAGGTGGTGGAAACAGACACGGAGTCAAAGATGGCATCAACCGCCACTTCCTGGCCTTCGCGCACCGGAACACCCAGCTGTTTAAAGGCCTCTTCCACTTCCTGCGTCAGGTAGTTTGGCGCTTCGCTGCCGGAGGTCTGAGTGGCACCAGGCTCTGAGGCACAGGCATCATCACAGCTGCCGCAGGACGGCGCAGAATAATAGCTGTAATCCTGGTAATCCAGTTTTTTATAGTTGGCTTTCAGCCAGTGCGGCTCTTCCATTTCCAGCCAGGCCGCGAACGCCTTCAGGCGGAAATCCAGCATCCACTCAGGTTCATTACGCTTGGCCGAGATCGCGCGCACCACATCTTCGTTGATGCCGTGGGCAAATTCTTCGGTTTCCAGTTGGGTAAAGAAGCCTTCTTTATATTTCTGATGGCCGCCTTCCCAAACCTGTACATCATCAGATGCGTCAGTATTACGAGACATAGAGTTTACTCAACGCCAAAGCTTTCACCACAGCCACAGGCGTGTTGAGCTTTAGGGTTATTAAATTTAAAAATCTGGTTCAGACCTTCACGGACGAAATCAACTTCCGTACCGTCAATGTAGGGCATTGCCTGAAGGGGCACGAACAGCGATGCACCGTTATGGCTAAACTCCAAATCATCCTTCGCCGTCTCCTTCACCAGATCCATGGTGTAACCAAAACCGGCGCAGCCTGATGTCTTCACGCCCAGCTTCAAACCTTTGATTTCAGGATCGCCAGCGGCAAGGGTGCTGATTTGTTTGGCGGCGCTGTCGGTGAGCGTCAATCCTTTCCAGATAAAGTCATCTGGAGAAAAAGATGCTGGATTTGCTGATTGCATATAATTACCTCGCGATACGTTAGCCCTTCGGGCTAGTGCCTCTATGTTAGTGATAACCTGTATCACTTCAACCTCTTGTTTTGCAGGGATATTACCCTTGGGGTGTTTTTCTAATCTTATTGAGTAAGTTTAGCCCCTGCGAAACATATTGTGACGTGCTCTTCAGGTCAAAACCGCAAAAGATAAATTGTTGAAAACAAAATGTTTCTAAGTTGTAATATCAAACCACTTCTTAATAATAATCATTCATCTAAATTCCCTATCGTGCTTATCGTTAATACCAATTTTTTTGAAAGGCGACATTTACCGATAAAAAATCCCGCCGGGTGATTGAATATTAACGCAGTTATAATATGATAATGATTATCATTAGCGCGACTGGGACCAGCAATGAATCTGTCGATGAGTGCGTGGCTGCAACACAAGATTGATGAATATAAGTTTTCCGTACGTGATATCACCGTCGATTTCTATATGGCACAGGCAAAGCTGAACCGCCCGGAATGCACCATTGAGCAATTACGCAAGTTCAATGATACCTGTCTCGATATGGCTGAGCTTTGCCAGTTGAACGGTGATGATCAGAGCTATCTGCACGCAATGGACAAACTCCATCAACGACTGGTTGTTGAGCTGAGCAATACATCCCGCGAACGACTGTTCCGCATACAGGCCTGGCAGCTGGCGCGCCATTCCCTCAGTCGCCTGTGTCATCAGCTGACACTCAACGGTGAATGGGATAAAGCAACGGTACTGCAAAGCGATTTTGTAAAACACGCTTCGTGGATTATGTAGTCCCGTTGCCAGTATACCGCGTGGCAGAGCAGCTAAAAACCCCGGATAATTTGAGGTTATTAGGTTATCACTGCCGTTGTTAAGCGCGAGCTACAGCATAATCGACTGTCAGGCCCGTAAATTTCGATCTGCCATACCTGATGCGTTCGCCCTATATGGGTGGCGCGACAGACGCCGCGCACCTCCCCTTCCCGCGCCGACCGCACGTGATTGGCATTAATCTCCAGACCCACCACCTGCTGCTCTCCCTGAGTGCAGAGATACCCCGCCATCGACCCCAGCGTTTCGGCCAGTGTCACTGAGGCGCCGCCGTGCAGCAGCCCGAACGGCTGTCGGGTACGATTATCGACGGGCATCACCGCTTCAACACTGTCGTCATTCAGTGCAGTGAAACGGATACCGAGGTGCTCTACCATGGTGCCTTTGCTGTGCAGGTTCAGCTGTTCAAGCGTTACCTCACGTTTCCAGATAGCCATCAGACAATCTCCAGTAAAGCCTGCAGCGGATGGCGCATACCGCTTCCTTCAACGCGTTTCACCTGGCTGCGGCAGGAATAACCGGTAGCCAGACAGCGCTGACGGGGCAGCTTTTGTAGCGCCTTCTGCCAGGATAGTTCAAAGATACCCAGTGAGTTTTCCAGGTTTTTGGTTTCATGACCGTAGGTGCCCGCCATGCCGCAGCAGCCCACGCTAATGCTTTCCAGTTTTGCACCGAAACGCGAGAAGATGGTTTCCCATTGCTTAACGGAGTCGGGCAGCGCGGTCACTTCGGTACAGTGGCCGAACAGATACCAGGCTTCCCCACTGGCCGGTTGAATATCCCGGCCCACCAGCGCGTTTTGCAGCCACTCATGCACCAGCTGTACGTTGAAATCACCGCGTTTATCCCCCAGCACCTGGCGGTATTCATCGCGGTAGCACAGTACCAGAGCCGGATCGACCCCAACCATCGGCAGGCCCAATTGAGCTACGCGGTTGAGGAAATCAGAGGTTTTCTGCGCCGTACGGGCAAACTGCTGCAGGAAGCCTTTCACATGCTGCGCTTTACCATTGGGTGAGAACGGCAGCACCACCGGCGTAAAACCAAGTAGGTCAATCAGCTGCACGAAATCACCAATCAGCTGCGCTTCATAATAGCTGGTGAACGGGTCCTGCACCACCAGCACATGCTGCGTACGCTGTTCGGCGCTCATATGCTCAAGCTGTTCCAGGGTCGTCGCCGTGCTGCGGTGCTTCGACAACTGCTGTTTCAGCGTCGGCGAGGAGAGCAGCGGCAGATCCACCATACCCAGCTGGCGTTTACTCAGTGCGCCAACCCAACGCTGACGCAGGAAGAAGTTAAAGGTTTTTGGCGCGATGGCCATCAGCGGCGCGTAGCTTTCAACCGTAGCCACCAGGTAGTCACTGACGGGGCGCAGATAGCGAGTGTGATACAGCTGCAGGAAGCGCGAACGGAAGCCCGGCACGTCGATTTTAATCGGGCACTGAGTGGAACAGGCTTTACAGGCCAGACAGCCGGACATCGCGTCCTTCACTTCATGTGAAAAATCATATTCACCGCGCCGTGCATGCCAGCTGTTGCGGGTCCGCTGGATCATCCCGCGCAGGCTGATGCCTTTTGACGGAAGCTGCTTCTCCAGCACCAGGGGATCGACGCCCTGCTCGGCCAGCAGACGCAGCCATTCACGCGTCAGCGTGGCGCGCCCTTTCGGTGAATGCATACGGTTGCTGGTAATTTTCATCGATGGGCACATCGGGCTGTTTACATCAAAGTTAAAGCACAGCCCGTTACCATTACACTCCATCGCGCCACGCCAGTCGCTGCGTACCGAAATGGGGATTTGCCGATCCCAGGTTCCACGCTTAACCGCGTCAACTTTCAACATCGGATCGTCAACGCCGAGCGGTGCGCAGATTTTTCCAGGATTAAGGCGGTTAGCCGGGTCGAAGGCTGCCTTGATGCGCCGCAGCTCGCTATACAGCTCTTCGCCAAAGAACGCCGGACTGTATTCCGCACGGAAGCCCTTACCGTGCTCTCCCCACAGCAGGCCGCCGTAGCGAGCGGTCAGCGCCACCACCTCATCGGAGACCTTCTTCATCAGGATCTCCTGTTGCGGATCGCACATATCCAGCGCGGGACGAACGTGCAGAACCCCGGCGTCAACGTGGCCGAACATGCCATAGCTCAGATTGTGGCTGTCGAGCAGCTCACGAAATTCAACGATATAGTCCGCCAGGTTTTCCGGCGGCACCGCTGTATCCTCAACGAAGGGCAGCGGCTTAGCCCGGCCTTTCGCATTACCCAGCAGACCTACCGCTTTTTTACGCATGCCGTAGATACGCTCAATGCCGCCGACGTCGTTACAGAGCTGATAACCAATCACGCCGCCCTGACCTTCCGTCATCAGCGTGTCCAGCCGTTCACAGAGTGAGTCAACCTGGTCGTCAATCAGCGCTTTATCATTTCCGGCGAACTCAACCATATTCAGGCCGAGCATCTCTTTATCCGGCACGTCTGAAATCAGTTCGCTGACCGAGTGCCAGACAATATCTTCCTTCGCGAGGTTAAGCACTTTAGAGTCAACGGTTTCGACCGACAGCGCTTTGGCTTCCACCATAAACGGCGCATTGCGCAGCGCGGAATCAAACGAGTCATATTTGATATTGACCAGCCGCCGCACTTTAGGGATCGGTGTGATATCCAGCCGCGCCTCGGTAATAAAGGCCAGTGTGCCTTCGGCCCCGCACAGCAGGCGAGTCAGGTCAAATTGCTGCAGGTCGTCGCTCAGTACATGGCGAAGATCGTAGCCGGTAAGAAATCGGTTTAGTTTGGGAAACTTATCCAGGATCAGCTGACGCTGCTGGCGGCAGCGATCCAGCACCACGCGATAGATATTCCCCTCTGCCCCGTGCTGCTGCGCCAACTGTTCAGCCAGTTCAACAGGCATGGCGCGGGTATCCAGAATATCTCCCCCCAGCAGCACCGCTCGCAGGCCAAGCACGTGATCGGAGGTTTTACCATAAACCAGCGATCCCTGGCCGGAGGCGTCCGTATTGATCATCCCGCCGAGCGTGGCGCGGTTACTGGTGGATAATTCAGGAGAGAAAAAATAGCCGTAGGGTTTAAGGTAGACGTTGAGCTGATCTTTAATCACGCCCGCTTCAACTTTTACCCAACCTTCTTCAGTATTAATTTCCAGAATGCGCTTCATATGGCGCGACATATCTACCACAATCCCACGGTTCAGAGACTGACCGTTGGTGCCGGTACCGCCGCCGCGCGGTGCAAAAACCAGCGACTCAAAGCGTTCTTCACCGGCAAGACGGGCGATCAACGCAACATCAGCGGTAGAGCGGGGAAAGACGACTGCATCGGGTAGCAGCTGGTAAATACTGTTATCGGTTGACATTATCAGGCGATCGGCATAACTGGTAGCCGTATCACCGGTAAAACCTTCCTGCTTCAGTGTATCCAAAAACGTCAGTGCCAGTTGAACAAGGCCCGGTGCCTGGGAAATCTGTGGGATCATTATCGGGTGACCAAAATGTTGTATGGATCATTCTGCGTGACGTAAATGACGCAGCTATCCGTTTTATCACATTTTTTTATGGCCTGCCGTTATTTCAAAAAACGAAACAAAAGAATAACCTGTTGTCTGTGTCACAAAATCGTTTCATACATCATGATTAAACCAGCTGCCTTAGCGTAACTGTCGCGCTGGTGCGGATTTTCAGAAATAAAATGATTGATGCCAGGATGACAAATAATTCGTGCGGCCCGCCGTACGAGGCGGACAGGATATTTATTGACTCGAGGTAACGGTTCACACATGAAGAATGTTTATAAAGGTTGGGACTTGCCGCAGATCGTGTTCGCGCTGCTGTTTATCAGCATTGCGATCATCGCCTGCTTCTGGGTGATTCAGCCTTTTATTCTGGGCTTTGCCTGGGCGAGTATGGTGGTGATCGCCACCTGGCCACTGATGATCAAAATTCAGGGCTGGCTGTGGGGGCGACGTTCGCTGGCGGTTATCGCCATGACCCTGCTGCTGCTGCTGGTGTTTATTATTCCGATTTCGCTACTGGTTAACAGCCTGCTGGACAACGGTGCGCCGGTTATCGCGATGGTCAGTTCCGGTCATTTGCAAATGCCGCAGCTGGCGTGGCTGAATGATATCCCCATGATCGGCGATAATCTTTATTCCGGTTATCACACGCTGGTCGCCGGGGGTGGAACCGCACTGATCGCAAAAATTCAGCCCTACATTGGCCGAACCACCGGATTCTTCTTCGCGCAGGCCGGATACTTTGGCCGTTTTATGCTGCATCTGGGCCTGATGCTGCTGTTCAGCATGTTGTTGTTCTGGCGCGGCGAACAGGTTGGGCGTGGTATTCGCCACTTTGCCTTCCGCCTTGCCGCCCGCCGAGGCGATGCTGCCGTGCTGCTGGCCGGTCAGGCCATTCGCGCCGTGGCGCTGGGCGTGGTGGTTACCGCACTGGTCCAGGGCGTGCTCGGCGGCATTGGTCTGGCCGTGTCCGGCATTCCCTACGCCCCCCTGCTGACGGTGCTGATGATTTTCTCCTGCCTGGTGCAGCTGGGGCCACTAACCGTGCTGGTGCCGGCGATTATCTGGCTGTACTGGAGCGGTGATACCACCTGGGGCACCGTGCTGCTGGTGTGGAGCTGCGTGGTCGGCACACTGGATAACGTGCTACGACCGATGCTGATTCGCATGGGAGCCGATCTGCCGCTGATCCTGATCCTTTCCGGGGTAATCGGCGGTCTGGTAGCGTTCGGTATGATTGGCCTGTTTATTGGCCCGGTGGTCCTTGCCGTCTCTTATCGCCTGGTATGTGTCTGGGTCCACGAGGTTCCGGCTCCCAGCGACGATCCGACGCGGGTAGTTGAAGAGCTGGTGGAGTTTGAAAACGATAATCCACGGCAACTCTGATTGCAAATCTCAGCTTTCAGAATGATAAACGCGGCCAGTATCGCTGGTCGCAATCATGAGCAACAAAAAACCATCCTCACTGCCCCACCTTCATTTTATTAGCAAATATTGACTATATTAACTCAAAACGGCATAAAAACAGGCCAAATCAGTACTTTTATTAACCTTTTTTTCTGGTTAAATGACAATAATTGGTCATCTGTCCGTGGATGCATTATTGATTTTAAACTAATGAGATGATTCTTAATGACGCCAGAATGCGCGTTGCTTAGTATTAAATCCATGTTTGAAATCAACCTACTGATTTCTAAACACCCTTTCCCCTGAGTGAAGTACAAAATTGCTGTGTGTAGTCTTTGCCCATCCTCTGTGATGGGCTTTTTTTTGGCTACGGTTTTGTCAGGGCAAGGCACGGCGCGAGGATCGCCCTGATGGCGCAACTCTGGCCAGTAAACAAAAAAACCGCCATCGAAAACGACAGCGGTTTTTATAAGCGTCTCAGACAATTACCGAAGGCTGAAAACACGCCACGGTGTTTCCAAAAAAGGGAGCAGCGCACTCCCTCTCTTCAAGACCTTACTTCTTAATTTCAGCCAGCGACAGCCAGGTCTGCACCACGGTATCCGGGTTCAGGGAAAGACTGTCGATCCCCTCCTCCATCAGCCAGGCAGCAAAATCCTCATGGTCCGACGGACCCTGGCCGCAGATACCGACGTATTTGCCTTTCTTCTTCGCCGCGCGGATCGCCATCGACAACAGTGCCTTCACTGCGTCATTGCGTTCGTCGAACAGCTCAGACACCACGCCAGAATCACGGTCAAGGCCGAGCGCCAGCTGGGTCATGTCGTTGGAACCAATGGAGAAGCCATCGAAGTATTCCAGGAACTGCTCAGCCAGCAATGCGTTGGACGGGATCTCACACATCATGATGATCTTCAGTCCGTTCTCGCCACGCTTGAGCCCCTGGCGCTCCAGCTCTTCAACCACCGCCTTCGCCTGAGCAACAGTACGCACGAACGGCACCATGATCTCCACGTTGGTCAGACCCATCTCGTTACGCACGCGCTTCACGGCTGCGCACTCTAACGCGAAGCAGTCACGGAAGTTATCGGCAACATAGCGACCGGCTCCGCGGAAGCCCAGCATCGGATTCTCTTCCTCAGGTTCGTAGCGCTCACCGCCAACCAGGTTGGCATACTCGTTGGTCTTAAAGTCGGACAGACGCACGATAACGCGTTTAGGTGAGAACGCCGCGCCCAGCGTGGCGATCCCTTCGGTCAGGCGAGCGATGTAGAACTCCACCGGATCGTCAAACCCTTTCATCATCCCGCGGATCTGCTGCTGCAGTTCCGGCGTCTGCTGATCGAACTCCAGCAGGGCACGCGGGTGAACGCCAATCATGCGGTTGATAATGAATTCCAGACGCGCCAGGCCCACACCTTCGTTTGGCAGGCAGGCGAAGTCGAACGCACGATCCGGGTTACCGATGTTCATCATCACCTTCAGCGGCAGCGACGGCATTTCATCAACCTGCGAGCTTTTCACCTCAAAATCGAGCAGCTCGTTGTATACGTAGCCGGTATCGCCTTCCGCGCAGGACACGGTTACTTTCTGGCCATCTTTCAGATGGTCGGTCGCGTCCCCGCAGCCCACCACAGCAGGAATACCCAGCTCACGGGCAATAATTGCCGCATGGCAGGTACGGCCGCCGCGATTGGTGACAATGGCCGACGCTTTCTTCATGATCGGTTCCCAGTCCGGGTCGGTCATATCGGTGACCAACACGTCGCCTTTCTCAATGCGGCCCATCTCGCTGATATCGTGAATCACCTTCACTTCACCGGCGCCGATACGGTGGCCGATTGCACGGCCCTCAACCAGAATTTTGCCTTTGCCCTGCAGGTTGTAGCGCTCCATCACCTGGCCATTAGAACGCACGGTTTCCGGGCGCGCCTGCACGATAAACAGCTTGCCGGTGTGACCGTCTTTCGCCCATTCGATGTCCATCGGACGCTGGTAATGTTTCTCAATCAGCACCGCCTGCACCGCCAGCGCTTCAACTTCTTGATCGGTCAGACTGAAGCGGTCGCGTTCGGCTTCCGGCACGTCTTCGATCGCCACCTGCTTGCCGTGCTCCTGCGAATCGGCGTAAACCATGCGGATCTTTTTCGATCCCATATTGCGGCGCACGATCGCCGGGCGTCCGGCCGCCAGCGTTGGCTTATGCACATAGAACTCATCCGGGTTAACCGCACCCTGCACCACCATTTCACCCAGGCCCAGCGCAGCAGTAATAAATACCACCTGATCGAAGCCCGACTCGGTGTCGATGGTGAACATCACGCCCGATGACGCCAGATCAGAACGCACCATACGTTGAACACCAGCAGAGAGCGCCACGCCGCGATGATCGTAGCCCTGATGCACGCGGTAAGAGATCGCGCGGTCGTTAAACAGTGAGGCGAAGACGTGCTTCACCGCCACCAGCACAGCGTCGTAACCCTGCACGTTCAGGAAGGTTTCCTGCTGCCCGGCAAAAGACGCATCCGGCATGTCTTCAGCGGTTGCGGAAGAGCGCACGGCAAACGAGGCTTCAGCATCGTCAGAGGACAGCTGGTCATAAGCCTGATGGATAGCCAGTTCCAGCTCGGGCTGGAAAGGTGTATCAATAATCCACTGACGGATCTGCTTACCCGCTTTCGCCAGCTGCTCAATATCATCAATATCGGTCTTATCCAGCAGTTCATAGATACGCTGGTTAACGCCGCTTTGATCAAGGAACTGGTTGAAAGCATCAGAGGTTGTCGCAAAGCCATTCGGCACGGACACACCCAGTGATGACAGGTTAGTAATCATTTCACCCAGAGAGGCATTTTTGCCTCCCACCCGATCGACATCGTGCATGCCAAGTTCGTTATACCAGAGCACGAGCGGCAATTGGCCTTTATTGGACATTGAAGCAATCCTTGTAAGATTTAATTAGGAATAAGGGATACAGCATTGCTCAGTGAGACTGTCACAACATCGAAGAGTAGAGAAAGTGTTGAATCGTTCAAGCAACTCGGCAGCGGCGTTTTTAAGACAACTCTGCGCAGGATAATGACTTCATGAAATCAAATTTAAAATTAAAATTGTTTATTTTCATTAGGTTAAAAAATTACGCATAAAACGCGCAAATTTGTTTGCGCAACAAAATCAGGATTCCATTTAAGAATGTTTTAAAAAGATGGGGCGTATAATATGAATAGTAAACAGAAACGTCATTTCATTTATGCGTAATGAAATGATAATGTAAATATTATAAGAATAAAAATTTCAAATCATCATTTTTTTGGATTTTTCGTTTTATTTTGTCGATGAAATCACAGTTTGCTTTCTGCATCGGAAATAAATTAGTCTGCCCGCATAGCGCAATCTGGAGATAAAATGGACGTGAATGCCGAACGCAGTGTTTTCTATATTTCAGATGGTACGGCAATAACCGCCGAAGTTCTGGGCCATGCCGTCCTTTCCCAGTTCCCGGTGGAAACCAACAGCGTCACCCTCCCTTTCGTCGAGAATGTGCAGCGGGCACAGGCGGTGAAGGCCCAGATCAATACGATTTATCAGCACAGCGGCATCCGTCCGCTGGTGTTTATCTCTATCGTTACGCCTGAGATCCGCGAGATAATTTTACAAAGCGATGGCTTTTGCCAGGACATCGTTCAGTCGCTGGTGGCGCCGCTGCAGCAGGAGCTGGGGGTGGCTCCGGCCCCTGTCGCTAACCGTACCCACGGACTGACCGCCAGTAATCTGGGCAAATATGATGCCCGTATTGCCGCTATCGACTACACGCTGGCCCACGATGACGGCATCTCGCTGCGTGGACTTGAGGAAGCGCAGGTGATACTTCTGGGCGTTTCACGCTGCGGTAAAACCCCCACCAGCCTTTATCTGGCGATGCAGTTCGGTATCAAAGCGGCGAACTACCCGTTTATTGCGGACGATATGGATAACCTTAAGCTGCCGCCTGCGCTGAAACCGTTCCAGAACAAGCTGTTTGGCCTGACCATCGACCCGGAACGCCTGGCGGCGATACGCCAGGAGCGCGCGGTTAATACCCGTTACGCCTCAATGCGCCAGTGCCGACTGGAGGTAGGTGAAGTTGAAGCGCTGTTCCGCACCAATCAGATCCGTTATCTCAACAGTACCAACTATTCGGTAGAAGAGATCGCCACTAAGATCCTCGATATCATGGGGCTGGCGCGACGTATGTACTGACGTCGGGCAAACCGGCGGATCTGTGTTTTTTTATGGTATTTATCCAGCGGCGGTGGTTGAAATCATCGCCGTTTGCTTTAAGGTGATCGCCATTACTTCCCGGTATTCCTGCCGTTGCGAAGACAAAAATTTAGAGAAGACCATGAACAAAACAGATGAACTGCGGACCGCGCGCATCGACAGCCTGATAACGCCTGCCGAACTGCTTGCCAGACAACCCATTACCCCAGCCGTTGCCGAAACTGTGATGACCTCCCGCCAGCGTATTGCCCGTATTCTTTCAGGCGAAGACAAGCGCTTGCTGGTGGTGATCGGTCCCTGCTCGCTGCACGATCCCGCTGCGGCGCTGGAGTATGCGGCCCGCCTTAAGGAGCTGCGCGACAAGTACCAGTCACGGCTGGAAATCGTTATGCGCGCCTACTTTGAAAAACCGCGTACGGTGGTGGGCTGGAAGGGACTGATTTCTGACCCGGATCTGGACGGCAGCTTCCGCGTTAACCACGGGCTGGAAGTCGCGCGTAAACTACTGCTGGATATCAATGCGCTGGGTATGCCCACCGCCACTGAATTCCTCGATATGGTGATCGGGCAGTTTATTGCTGACCTGATTAGCTGGGGCGCTATCGGCGCGCGCACCACTGAAAGTCAGATTCATCGTGAAATGGCCTCTGCGCTCTCCTGCCCGGTCGGCTTCAAAAATGGCACCGACGGTAACATCCGTATCGCCGTGGATGCTATCCGTGCGGCCCGCGTCAGTCACATGTTCCTCTCCCCCGACAAGCAGGGGCAGATGACGATTTACCAGACCAGCGGTAATCCTTCCGGCCATATCATTATGCGCGGCGGCAAGCAGCCTAACTATCATGCAAAAGACATTGCTGAAGCCGCCGCGGCACTTACCGAACATCGCCTGCCGACGCAGATGGTGATCGACTTCAGCCACGGTAACTGCCTGAAACAGCATCGCCTGCAAAAAGATGTCGCAGCCTCCATCGCCGGGCAGATCCGCAACGGTTCAACGGCCATTGCCGGTGTGATGATAGAAAGTTTCCTGCAGGAAGGGACGCAAAAAGTTCTGCCGGATACGCCGCTGACCTACGGCCAGTCCATCACCGATCCCTGCCTGGGATGGGATGACAGCGCGGCCGTTCTGGCCCAGCTGGCCGACGCTATCGATAGTCGTTTTTAATCTTCTGACTGGCCATTTTATGGCCAGTCTTTCATCTTCTATGCTCTCCCCCGTCAATAAGCTGAATTTCTGCTTGATTACCGCCGCCTTTCTCTGATAATGATTATCATTCTGATAATGAATATCCTTTTTCTATCAACGGCTATTCTGTGTGATCGTGCCCGAGTATGAGATCGGCAGCCATGATTTTACGAGCCATCAGTGGTAATGATTGTCGCTGACGATTGTCAGTGGATGAACTTTGTGAGGAGCAGCAATGACAGCGCAATACCAACGTTACACCGAATTAAAAGAAGAGCATCCGAAAAAATATGCCCGCGACCTTGCCGCGCTGATGGGGATCAGCGAAGCCGAGTTGACCGCTGCACGCGTTGGCCATCAGGCTGCTCCGCTGCGCCCTGCGATGCGCGAACTGCTGCACGCGCTGGAAAAAGTGGGTGAAACCAAATGTATTACCCGCAACGAGTATGCGGTTCATGAACAGTTGGGCACGTTTAATAATATCCATATCAATGAGCATGCCGGGATCGTATTGAACCCGCGCGCGTTGGATCTACGCGTATTGGTTAATCAGTGGGTCAGCGTGTTCCATCTGCAGGAAATGAGCGGCCACGGCGAGCGTCAGAGTATCCAGTTCTTCGATCGTCAGGGCGATGCGGTGCTGAAAGTCTATGCCACCGATAAGACTGAGATGGATGCCTGGCAGGCCGTGCTTGCCGAATTCAAAGCCGAACCGGACGCAGAGTTCAGCGTGCTTGCCGCCGAACCGGCCAGCTTTGCCGACAGCGTGGATGCCGCACTACTGGAAAGCGAGTGGCGTGCAATGACCGACGTGCACCAGTTCTTCCGTCTGCTGAAGCGCCACAACGTATCCCGCCAGCAGGCTTTCCGCGCCGTTGCCGACGATCTGGCGACCCGCGTCAGCAATACGTCACTGGCGACGCTGCTGGAAACCGTTAAGCGTGACGGTAACGAAATCATGATTTTCGTCAGCAACCGCGCCTGCACCCAGATTTTCACCGGCGTGATTGAGAAACTGATGCCGATGCACAACTGGCTGAATATCTTCAACCCGGCGTTCACCCTGCACCTGCAGGAGCTGGAAATTGCTGAAACCTGGATCACCCGTAAACCGACCGCCGACGGCATCGTCACCAGTCTTGAGCTTTTCGCCGCTGACGGCACACAGATCGCCCAGCTTTACGGTCAGCGTAGCGAAGGCCAGCCGGAACAGAGCCAGTGGCGCGAACAGTTAGCAACCCTCAGCAGCGAGGAGGTTTCAGCATGAAATCATGGTTAGCCGCGCTTTGCGTTTTACCGCTGTCGTTTTCAACCCTGGCCGCAGAGCGCATCGTCAGCATCGGTGGTGATGTAACCCAGATTATCTATGCCCTGAATGGGCAGAAAGATTTGGTCGCGCGTGACACCACCAGTCGGCACCCGGAGGAAGTGAAGAAACTGCCCGACGTCGGCTATATGCGCATGCTGAACCCTGAAGGCATTCTCGCGCTGAAACCCACACTGGTGCTGACCACTGAGTTGGCTAAACCGGCACTGGCGCTGGAACAGGTGGCAAAAAACGGCGTGAAAGTGGTCGATGTCACCGGTAAAACGGACGTTTCCGCGATCAATCAGAAAATTGAAACTGTTGCCGTCGCCCTGCATCGCGAGCAGGAAGGTAAAGCGCTTCAGGCGAAGATCTCCAGCGAGCTGGCCAGCATTCCTCAAACTCAGCTCCCGGTGAAGGTGCTGTTTATCCTCGCCCATCAGGGCATGGGCACCATGGCTGCGGGCAGCGGCACGTCTGCCGACAGCGCTATCCAGGCGGCAGGTCTGCAAAACGCCATGGCTTCGGTAAACCGTTATCAGGCGCTGTCGCAGGAAGGCGTGGTTGCCAGTGTGCCACAGCTGATTGTGATTACCACCGATGGCCTGAAAACCGTCGGCGGTGAAGCAAACCTGTGGAAACTGCCGGGTCTGGCATTGACTCCCGCGGCGAAAAACAAGCAGCTGCTGGTGGTCGATGACATGGCGCTGCTGGGCTTCGGTATTGATACCCCTGCGGCCATTCTGAAGCTGCGCCAGACCGCGGAAAACATTAAGTGATGTCAGCACGCGCCTTACGCTGGCTGGGCATTTTACTGCTGCTGCTGCTGACGCTCGCCGTCAGCGCGGCCAATATCGGAGCGATGAAGCTGTCGCTGCCGATGCTGTGGCATGCCGGAACGGACAGCAGCCTGTGGCAAATCTGGTTTACTATTCGCCTGCCCCGCGTACTGCTGGCGGTCATCGTCGGCGGTGCGCTGGCGCTCTCCGGCTGCGTAATGCAGGGTCTGTTCCGTAACCCGCTGGCCGATCCTGGCCTGCTGGGGATCAGCAGCGGTGCGGCGCTGGCGGTGGCGTTCTCCATCGTCATGTCTATTTCGCTGCCGGGAATTTTCGCGCTGTATGTACCGCTGTTCGCGGCGTTTATCGGCAGTGTTGCGGTAACAGTGCTGATTTTCCTGCTCAGCCGCCAGGGTTTTAGCGGACTGAGTCGCCTGCTGCTGGTGGGGATTGCGATCAACGCTCTCTGTGCCGCAGCCGTGGGCGTACTGTCGTGGGTCAGTACCGACCAGCAGCTGCGCCAGTTATCGCTGTGGGGCATGGGCAGCCTGGCTTCCGCACAGTGGCCAACCGTGCTGGTATGCGCTTCAGTCGTATTACCGGCGATGGTGCTGGTTCAGCGCCTTGCGGGGCGCCTGAACCTGCTGCAGCTGGGTGAGGAAGAAGCGCACTATCTCGGCGTTGATGTGCCGCGCACTCAGCGCTACCTGCTGGTGCTCAGCGCCCTGCTGGTGGCCGCGGCGGTATCGGTCAGCGGTATTATCGGTTTTATTGGCCTGGTCGTACCGCATCTGATGCGCTTCTGGCTCGGCGGCGATCATCGCTGGCTGCTGCCCTCTTCGCTGCTCAGCGGTGCTATCCTGCTGCTGATGTCGGACACGCTGGCGCGTACGCTGGTTGCGCCGGCGGAAATGCCCGTTGGTTTGCTCACCAGCCTGATAGGCGGTCCGTGGTTCCTGTGGCTAATCCTGCGCCGCCGTGGAGGTATGAATGGATGAGTCATTAACGGCCAGCGGGCTGGGCTATAACCCGGGCCAGCGCTGGTTGCTTGAAGATATCTCCCTCAGCCTACGTCCCGGCGAGCTGGTGTCGCTGATTGGGCCAAACGGAGCTGGTAAATCGACACTGCTGCGTCTGCTGACCGGTTTCTACACGCCACAGCGCGGGCAGTGCACGCTCAACGGCAAGCCGCTGGCGGCCTGGTCGCCGGCAAAATTATCACAGCAGCGTGCGGTAATGCGTCAGCAGAGCAATATGAGCTTCCCTCTCAGAGTAACCGATGTGGTGGCGATGGGCCGTGCGCCCTGGCCTGGACAACCGCAAAAAGCGATCGTTCAGGAAGTGATGGCGCTGACCGGCTGTCTGAATCTGGCAAATCGCGACTTCCTGCAGCTTTCCGGCGGTGAACAGCAGCGGGTACAGTTGGCCCGCACGCTGGCGCAGCTGTGGCAGCAGGACGGGCCGCGCGGCTGGCTGTTCCTTGATGAACCAACCTCGGCGCTGGATCTCTTTCACCAGCAGCACCTGCTTCGCCTGCTGTCGCAGCTGACCCAACAACATCCGCTCAGCGTCTGCTGCGTGCTGCACGATCTGAATCTTGCGTCGCTGTGGTCGGACCGCGTAATACTGCTGGCGCAGGGGAAACTGGTAGCCAAAGGCACGCCGGCCGACGTGCTGGATGAAGAGACGCTGACGCGCTGGTATCACGCTGACGTGATGGTGCACCCGCATCAGATCGAAGGGGTGCCACAGGTGGCTTTGCGCCGCTAGCTGGAGCAGCTGACCTCGATTTTTTTACCCCAGTCCGGCGGTCTGCGAGCAAGATCGCTAAACTCTGGTACGTCGTCAAACGGACAGGACAGCGCCTGGTGGAGTCTCGCCAGCGTGCTGGTGTCCTCCTCTTCGGCTTTCTCTATCGCCTGCTGCGCCAGATAGTTACGCAGCACAACCACCGGATTAGCCTGCTTCATCGCCCGCTGACGATCTTCATCGCTGCGCTCTTCCTGTAACACCCGCTGACGCCAGACGTTATACCAGCCGTCGAACGCGTCGCGATCGATAAATTCATCGCGCAGCGGTGAGTGGGACTGCTGCTGCTCGCTGTCACTGAGCAACCTGAAGGTCCGGGTGTAATCGCTTCCCTCACGCGTCATTAGCGACAGCAGCCCGTTCAGGATGTCGTTATCGTGCTTGTCGGCGGTCATCAGCCCCAGCTTCGCCCGCATTTTTTCGCCCCAGGCACGCATCAGCTCGGGTTCGTAGTGCGCCAGCGCCTGCTTAAGCTGATCGGTGGTCATCAGGCCGGAAAGCGCATGCGCCAGACGATTCAGGTTCCACAGCCCAATCATCGGCTGATTTTCAAAGCTGTAGCGCCCCTGGTGATCGGTATGGTTGCAGATAAATTCCGGCTGATAGTCATCAAGGAAGCCGTAAGGGCCGTAGTCCAGCGTCAGGCCGAGAATCGACATATTATCGGTATTCATTACGCCGTGGGCAAACCCTACGCTCTGCCAGCTGGCGATCAGCCGTGCGGTACGCTTCACCACGTCGCTGAACCACAGCAGGTATTTGTCCGACTCCTGATGCAGATGCGGCCAGTGGTGGCGTATGGCGTAGTCGGCCAGCTCGTTAACTTTTTGCTGGTTGCCGCTGTAGTAAAAATGTTCAAAGTGACCAAAGCGCAGATGGCTTTCCGCAACGCGCAGCAGCATCGCACCACGTTCGGTGGTTTCGCGGTAAACGGGTTCGTCGCTGGCAACGATAGTCAGCGCCCGAGTGGTCGGAATGCCCAGCGCGTGCATCGCTTCCGAGGCCAAAAACTCGCGCAGCGTGGAGCGCAGCACCGCACGTCCGTCCCCCATCCGCGAATAGGGCGTCAGCCCCGCTCCTTTCAGGTGCCAGTCCATTTTACGTCCGTCGGCCAGCTGCTGCTCACCCAGCAGGAGTCCACGCCCGTCACCGAGCTGGCCGGCCCAGACGCCGAACTGATGACCGCTATAGACCTGCGCCAGCGGCTGCATGCCATCCGGCAGGCGGTCGCCACTCCACAGCCCGACATTCTGCGCGTTGAACAGGTCGTCGCCCAGACCCAGTTCACACGCCAGCGCTGCGTTGCGGTACAGCAGACGTGGATTCGCCAACGGTGTAGGCGATACGGCGCTGTAGCTGCCGCTCAGCTCCTGAAACCAGGTATTATTAAATTGCATGCTGTCTCCATCATTGCCTGCGGGAACATCCCGAAGGCGGTGCCGGTCTAGTGTAAGTCGCGGAGTGCTGATAAAACACGGAGACTATGAAGGGTTATTCGGTTTTGTTCCCACATCATCGGATAAACAGGCCTGACAAAACCGGTCAACGCCGCGATCGTCCGTTTAAATTCGTCGCGCCTGCCAGAACACTTTGCGCCAGTAAACATTATCCAGCGAGGATCGCATCACACCCTGACTGGTCGAGGCGTGGATAAACTGATTATCGGTGTCGTAAATACCCACATGCAGGCCATTCTCCCCGCTGCCGGTCTTAAAAAACACCAGATCGCCCGGCAACAGATCGTCTTTACTGATGCGCGTGCCAATATCAGTCTGCGCTGATGTTGTGCGAGGCAGCTGGAGATCAAATCGGTCGCGGAAGGTCAGATAAACAAACCCCGAGCAGTCAACCCCTCCCCGGCTCATCCCACCGTAGCGATATGGCGTGCCGTGCCATTGAGAAAGCTGATCGTCGAGCTGCGCAATCACCATTATCCGATCGGCAAGCTGTGTTTTTGGCGGAGGGGCATGGCTGCTGCAGCCGGCAAGAATCACGATCATCAACACAAACCAGTAACGCATAGCACACCATCCTCTGGAGTCGGGATATTAACTTTAGCGGCAAACTCGCCGCGCTGACAGCCTTCGCGGCCTGTTACGCGAACGTGGTCAGAAAAGAGCGCCCTTCTACCTGCAGCTGGCGGAAAGGCACCTGATACAGGTCAGACAGGTGCTCCGGCGTCAGGATCTGCTGTGGCGCCCCCTGAAGCGCTGGCTGGCCGGATCGCATCAGCCACACACAATCAGCATGCCGCAGCGTATGGTTCAAATCGTGGCTGCTCATGATAACCGTCACGCCTCGTTCAAGCAGTTCCGGAAGCAGACGGTCAAACACCGCCTGCTGGCCAATATCTAATCCGGTCATCGGTTCATCCAGCAGCAGAAGCTGCCCCTGCGGCTGGCTGACCTGTAAAAACACGGCGGCGAGCCGTACCCGTTGCCACTCGCCGCCGGAAAGCTGCCCTAATGGGCGATGCAGCTTATCGCTAATCTGTAGCGCATCAGTAAAGTACATTAGCCGCTGCTCGCTGGCCGAAGTCTGCTGTAGATCGTGCATTAACAGATAGTGCCAGACCGGCATCTGCTCTGAAGGCCGCTGCTGCTGTGGCAGATAAGCACGATGTCGCGCCAGACGCGGTGCGGCCCACTCCACCAGCGGCTCACCGTTGAGCAGGATATCTCCCTGCACGTTAAGCAGACCGGCCAGCGAGGCTAACAACGAGCTTTTACCCGCACCGTTCGGCCCCACCAGATGGATCAGCTGGCCGCTGCCGACCGCTGCGCTAAAGTGAAAAAGACGCCGTTCAACGGCGACCTGGCGGATATCCAGCAGCACTTATCCCGCCAGCGCCTGTTTAATTGCGCTAACCACGACCTCATCTTCCGGTTCCATATCCGGCGAGAAGCGCTGCAGTACGCGACCGTCGCGCCCAATGAGGAATTTTTCAAAGTTCCACAAGATATCGCCCGGCTGCTTCGGCGCGCGGCCTTTGCTGGTCATACGCTCAAGGAAGCCACTCCCCTGCGGAACCAGCGCCTGTGGCTGCGCGGCAACCAGTTGCGCATACAGAGGATGGCGCTGCGGCCCGTTTACCTCAATTTTGCTGAACATCGGGAAGGTGATGCCGTAGGTGGTACTGCAGAAGGTTTTTATTTCGGCGTCGGTACCCGGTTCCTGCTCAAGAAATGCATTGCAGGGGAAGCCCAGTACCGTCAGGCCTTTATCGTGCCAGGACTTTTGCAGATTCTCTAACTGAGAATACTGTGGTGTCAGGCCGCATTTTGAGGCGACGTTCACCACCAGCAGGACATCGCCCTGCCACTGTGCCAGTGTAGTTTTCTCACCGTCCAGCGTAGTCAGTTCTGTTGCATAAATGCTCATTGAATTTTCCTGTTTAACGTGGATAGATAGCCGTTTTAGCGACTAGCGGTTGCTCAATAATAACCAGATAAAGATCGGTGCGCCCAACGAGGCAGTCACGACACCAACCGGTAGTTCGGCAGAGTTTAACGCCACACGAGCAATAATATCAGCGGCTAACAGCACACCTGCGCCCGCGAGGGCACAAGCGGGTAAAAGAGTCCGGTGATCGCTGAGGCCGTTCAGGCGCAAAATATGCGGGATCACCAGGCCAATAAAGCCTATCGCTCCGGCCAGCGCGACGCTGACACCCACCAGCCAGCCAATCGCCAGCACCAGTAGATTGCGCCACAGAACCAGCGGCAGCCCCAGCTGAAGGGCCGACGTTTCACCCAGCGCCAGCAGATTCAATACCCTGGAGCAAGTCGCCAGCCAGAGTAACACCGGCAGCAGCGCCAGCATCAGCCAGCGCTCGTTCCAGCCGATACCGCCGAAACCGCCCATCATCCAGTACATTAACTGACGCAGATCGAGACTGTTGCTGAAATAGACCGCCCAGGTCATGATCGCGCTACAGACAATCCCCAGCGCCACTCCGGCCAGCAGCAGGCGGCTGCCTGAAACATGCCTGCGGGCAAAACGCAGCAGCAGCAGCGTGATAAACAGCGCACCGGCAATGGCGCTAACGCTCATCACCCACGGGTCGCCATTGCCTGCGAACACCGCCAGCACCAGCCCGACACCCGCCCCGGCCGATACGCCCAGCAGGCCGGGTTCCGACAGCGGATTATTGAACAGCGCCTGCATCGTCGCGCCCGCTACCGCCAGCGTGGCCCCCACCAGCAATACCGCCAGCGTGCGCGGTAGCCGCAGCTGCCAGACGAACAGATCGGCATCGGCCGTTAGCCAGCGTGTCGGTGGCACCCAGCGATCGCCTGCGCACAGGCTGAGCAACAGCAGGGCCAGGCAAAATATCGCCAGCGCGCTGATCCATATTCTTGACCGCCGTTTTGCACGCGTAATCTGATGGTGTAGCAGAGTCATAAGCGACGTTTTGGAGAGAAAACAGAGAGTTAATTTTAGAGAGAAATGAGAAAAATGGAAGCGTCATCCGGAAAGGACGGTGTGTCATTCAGTATGCCGTCGGCGTTCAACAGCGCAGTGTTCACGCCGGTTGAGAACAGAATTGGCAGCGATAACTCCGGGAATAGATCCCTGTCGATGATTTCCCGGCGCTTTATAAACCGTTTTAGAGATGGTAATTATTGCCATACAGAACAGCAGATTAAGGTGCAGAAATGCAGAATATCACCCCATCACTCAATATGGTCAACGCTGAATTCACCAATGCCCCGTTAGGAACGACGGTTGCGTTAATCACCATCCTGGCCTTGCTTATTAAACCAGCAATGAAAATTGCCAACAGAATTTTCACCTGTAAGAAAGGGCACAGTGAAATTTTGAAAAAAGGTGGCGTCCCGGCATTTATGCTGAACTTCTTTATTATCTCAATTCCATTAAAGAAACTTCCCATGATTGGCAGGCCTGAGAAGGTCATTACTTTTGTCTTTTTTATTATTTTGTTACTGGCGTCCTGGTTTCTGATTCCCGCTCTGGTTCAGACATTAAGAACCCCACCAGATTCAACGCTATTGATCTGGAAAGCATCCGGAAAACCCTTCTACATATCCGCGACGAAAGCGTCGGAAGCGACGACGTTACTGCCTTCGCGGTGGTCTGTCACGGCGGAGGAATGCCGCCGGAACACTTTATCTGCGACAGAAAGTCAGAATTTACTCAGCGCCAGGAACCGGCAGGATTTATGCACCCTGCTGACAACAGCCGAGGGTCAGTCTGGCCTGGAAAAATCGATCGCTAAATTTAACAAGGAAAAGCTCTTCGTCACGTTAATGATTCCGTTTACTTTAGCAGTCATTATGTGGCTTCTTCTGGGTTTTGTATTCACCATTTACTACACTAAAAAAGTCAGAAAATTTATTCTCATTGAACAGAAGAAGGCTATTCACTGTGCTCATGGGGATTTTTCTGCGACGGGTATTTATGCCATATACCGGGAGCTGGAATGAAATGGTACGCATGAAAAAGGCCGCTTGCGCGGCCTTTTTGAATTGCGAATATCAGTCTTCTTTCGGTGAAGCGTTTTCTACCCGGCTCTTCAACTTCTGACCAGGACGGAAAGTCACTACCCGACGGGCCGTAATCGGGATGTCTTCCCCGGTTTTTGGGTTACGTCCCGGACGTTGATTCTTGTCGCGAAGGTCGAAGTTGCCAAATCCTGACAGTTTGACCTGCTCACCGTTCTCCAAAGCACGACGCACTTCTTCAAAAAACAGTTCTACCAGCTCTTTGGCATCCCGTTTGCTAAGCCCAAGCTTCTCAAACAGATATTCAGACATTTCAGCTTTTGTAAGCGCCATAGGTTCAATCCCTCAAGGATGCTTGGAATCGCTCTTTCAGTGCCTCTACACATCTTGCAACGGTAGCGGCAATCTCCTCTTCTTCGAGTGTCCGGCTGGTATCTTGCAAAATCAGGCTGATAGCGAGGCTCTTAAAACCATCATCTACGCCCTTACCACGGTACACGTCAAACAAGTTTACGCCAACTACCTGATTTACGCCAACTTTCTTACACTCTGTGATGATATCTGCTGCAGGGACGTTTTCTGCCACTACAACGGCAATATCACGGCGATTTGCCGGGAAGCGTGAAATGCCGCTGACATCAGGCAGGACGCGGTCTGCGACCTTATCCCACAGCAGTTCGAACACCACCGTACGACCGTTAAGATCCAGTTTTCGCTCAAGTTCCGGGTGTACCACACCGATGAATCCGATGGCTTCGCCGCGTAAATAAATTGCGGCGCTCTGCCCTGGATGCAACGCCGGATTGGCTTCTGCTACAAACTGGATCTCATCGAGCTTGCCGGTTAATTCCAGCAGAGACTCTAAATCACCTTTCAAATCATAGAAGTCAACAGCCTGACGCGCCAGATCCCAATGCTCTTCATTGCGATTGCCGGTGATCACGCCAGCCAGCATAACCTCCTGACGTATACCCAGGTTTGCCTGTGTATCAGGAACAAAGCGCAGACCGCTTTCGAACAGACGAACGCGAGACTGCTGGCGATTCTGGTTATACACCACCGCACCGAGCAGACCGCTCCATAGTGACAGACGCATCGCCGACATTTCTACGGAAATCGGGCTTGGCAGCAGCAGGCTCTCTTCTCCCGGATGCAGCAGCGCCTGAATTTTCGGATCAACGAAGCTGTAGGTAATCGCTTCCTGATAACCTTTATCCACCAGCAGAGATTTGACACGTTTCAGAGACAGATCCGCTTCGCGGTGTTTGGTCATCTCCAGAGATGCCTGGACCGGAACGTGTGGAATATTGTTGTAGCCGTAAATGCGCGCGACTTCTTCAACGAGATCTTCTTCAATCTCCATATCGAAACGCCAGCTTGGTGCCTTCGCCTGCCACTCGCCGTTACCGACGGTGACTTCGCAGCCCAGGCGGGTCAGGAAATCGGTGACATCCGCATCGGAAATGACATGACCAATCAGACGATCCAGCTTCTCGCGGCGCAGGGTAATCGTTGCGCGCTTCGGCAGGTGCTGCTCGCTGGTGACATCGATCAGAGGGCCCGCTTCACCGCCACAGATATCCAGCAGCAGGCGCGTAGCGCGTTCAATCGCTTTATGCTGCAGCGCAGGGTCAACGCCACGCTCGTAGCGATGAGAGGCATCGGTATGCAGGCCGTGACGGCGCGCGCGTCCGGTAATCGACAGCGGGCTGAAGAATGCCGATTCCAGCAGGACGTTCTGCGTTTCATCATTAACGCCTGAGTGCTCGCCACCAAAGATACCGGCCATCGCCAGCGCCTGTTTGGCATCGGCAATGACCAGTGTATCGTTTTTCAGCGTCGCTTCGTTACCGTCCAGCAGCGTCAGCTTTTCGCCCTCTTCCGCCAGGCGCACAATGATTTCGCCGTTGATACGGCCCAGATCGAAGGCATGCATCGGCTGACCCAGCTCCAGCAGCACGAAGTTGGTGATGTCTACGACCGGATCGATTGAGCGAATACCGCAGCGACGCAGCTTCTCTTTCACCCACAGCGGCGTTGCCGCTTTGACGTTAATCCCTTTCACGACGCGGCCCACATAGCGCGGACAGGCTTCCGGCGCGGTAACGCTAATCGGGAGGGTATCGGCCAGCGTTGCCGCTACCGGCGTGATTTCTGGCTCAACCAGCGGCAGCTTGTTCAGCACAGCAACGTCACGCGCTACGCCAATGATACTAAGGCAGTCGGCGCGGTTTGGCGTCACGCTGATCTCGATAGTGCTGTCGTCCAGTTTCAGATACTCGCGGATATCGGTACCAACCGACGCATCCAGCGGCAGCTCGATGATACCCTGGTGATCGTCGGAAATACCCAGCTCGGAGAAGGAGCACAGCATGCCTTCAGACGGCTCGCCGCGCAGTTTGGCAGCCTTGATTTTGAAATCGCCCGGCAGTACGGCACCGACGGTGGCCACGGCTACTTTCAGGCCCTGGCGGCAGTTTGGCGCGCCACAGACGATATCGAGCAGACGATCGCTGCCCACGTTGATTTTGGTTACGCGCAGTTTATCCGCGTTGGGGTGCTGGCCGCATTCCACCACTTCACCCACGACCACACCGTTGAACGCACCGGCAACAGCATCTACGCCGTCAACTTCCAGACCGGCCATGGTGATTTGATCGGACAGGGCTTCACCGTCAATGGCCGGATTGACCCATTCACGTAACCAGAGTTCACTGAATTTCATTGGTTTTACCCGCCCTTATTTAAACTGTTTGAGGAAACGTAAATCATTTTCGAAGAAGGCGCGCAGATCGGTAACGCCGTAGCGCAGCATGGTCAGTCGCTCCATGCCCATGCCGAAGGCGAAGCCGGAATAGACTTCCGGATCGATACCAACATTACGCAGTACGTTCGGATGCACCATACCGCAGCCCAGCACTTCCAGCCATTTGCCGTTTTTACCCATCACATCCACTTCCGCGGACGGTTCGGTAAACGGGAAATAGGACGGACGGAAACGCACCTGCAGGTCGGCTTCGAAGAAGTTGTTCAGGAAATCGTGCAGTGTGCCTTTCAGATTGCTGAAGCTGATGTTTTTATCAACGATCAGCCCTTCCATCTGATGGAACATCGGGGTGTGAGTCTGATCGTAGTCGTTACGATAAACACGGCCCGGGACGATAACGCGAATCGGCGGCTGCTGCGTTTCCATGGTGCGGATCTGCACGCCGGAAGTTTGAGTACGCAGCAGACGTTTGGCATCAAACCAGAACGTATCGTGATCGGCACGCGCCGGGTGGTGGCCAGGAATATTCAGCGCATCAAAGTTATGATAGTCATCTTCGATTTCAGGCCCGGTTTCCACCGAGAAGCCCAGCTCGCCGAAGAAAGTTTCAATACGATCGATGGTACGGGTAACCGGATGCAGACCGCCGTTTTCAATACGACGCCCCGGCAGGGATACATCGATGGTTTCCTGAGCCAGACGGGCGTTCATCTCCGCAGATTCCAGCACATTCTTTTGCGCATTGAGCGCATCCTGCACCTGCTGTTTAGCTTCATTGATTACCGCACCGGCTGCCGGACGATCTTCCGCTGGCAGTTCACGCAGGGTAGTCATCTGCAGGGTAAGAAGCCCTTTTTTCCCCAGGTATTCGACGCGTACGTTATCTAACGCGGCGACATCCTGAGCATCATTGATGGCGGCTTTCGCTTGCGCCACCAGGTCTGCGAGATGTGACATGCTTTCCTCTTCTTCCAGCCACCGTGGCCGGTCTGTTTTTAGTCTTTACGATAACATCGTTACGTATTTAGCACCGAAACGAAAAAAGCCTCCACGAGGGAGGCTTTTAGCGCGATTTTTCGTTTCTTTTCTTTGCGCAAAAGCCCCCGAGAATCAGGTGCTAAAGTAAAAAAAGAAACGAAAATTAGCGTTCATGCTTAATGTTACCTGGTTGCTTGCGGAAACCGTTCTATTGAAATGCCCGGATGCAGAAAAGTCAATCTTTTGCTTAGGTTACAGGCAATAAAAAAGGGGAGACAGGCTCCCCTCTTCAAATCTGGCTTACGCCAGAGCTGCTTTCGCTTTTTCTACCAGAGCAGAGAATACTGCTTTGTCGAATACGGCGATGTCAGCCAGGATCTTACGGTCGATCTCAATAGAAGCCTTTCTCAGGCCATTGATGAAGCGGCTGTAAGAAATACCGTTAGTGCGGGCTGCTGCGTTGATACGCGCAATCCACAGCTGACGGAACTGACGCTTACGCTGACGGCGGTCGCGGTAAGCATACTGACCAGCTTTGATAACGGCCTGGAAGGCAACGCGGTAAACACGTGAACGTGCTCCGTAGTAACCTTTAGCTTGTTTTAAGATTTTCTTGTGACGTGCGCGAGCAACTACACCACGTTTTACACGAGCCATTTAGCTCTCCTGTTAATATTCTGAAAGTTTAAAAAAATACTTATGCGTACGGCAGGCAGGCAATAACCAGACCCAGATCGCCTTTAGACACCAGACCTTTCGGACGCAGGTGACGTTTACGCTTAGTAGATTTTTTAGTCAGAATATGACGCAGGTTAGCGTGTTTACGCTTGAAGCCGCCAGAAGCGGTCTTCTTGAAGCGCTTGGCCGCGCCACGTACAGTTTTAATCTTTGGCATTTAAAAAATATCCACTTCGCATTGTTAATAAAATGAACCAGACAGGCGAATCACACCGCACGCCGAAGCGCACGGCAGGATTACTTTAGGGCCTACTGTTTCTTCTTGGGAGCGAGCACCATAATCATCTGGCGACCTTCGATCTTCGTAGGGAAGGATTCGACAATTGCCAGATCGATATCTTCACACAAATCTTTACGGACGCGGTTAAGCACTTCCATACCGATCTGCTGGTGCGCCATTTCACGACCACGGAACCGCAGCGTGATTTTGGCTTTATCGCCATCTTCCAGAAAGCGAATCAGGTTGCGTAGTTTTACCTGATAGTCGCCATCATCGGTACCAGGACGGAATTTAATTTCCTTAACCTGGATAACTTTTTGCTTTTTCTTCTGTTCCTTAGAAGATTTGCTTTTTTCATAAAGGAACTTGCCGTAATCCATGATACGGCAAACGGGCGGCTCGGCGTTAGGGCTGATCTCTACAAGATCAACGCCTGCTTCTTCAGCTTTTTCTAAAGCTTCATTCAGACTGACAATACCAATCTGTTCGCCATCGACGCCTGTCAGACGAACCTCAGTGGCGCGAATTTCTCTGTTAATGCGATTAGGACGCGCCGGTTGAACTCGTTTTCCGCCTTTAATACTTTATTCCTCCAATTGATGAAGATTGCGACTGCGAATTTCATTCTGCAGCTTCGCTATCACTTCGTTTACGTCCATGCTTCCCAGGTCTTTACCGCGGCGGGTGCGAACGGCCACTTTGCCAGATTCCACCTCTTTATCACCACAGACCAACATATACGGGACACGACGTAAAGTATGTTCGCGAATTTTAAAGCCAATCTTCTCGTTTCTCAAGTCCGCTTTTGCACGAATGCCCGCATTTTGCAATTTTCGAGTCAATTCTGCAACATATTCGGACTGGCCATCGGTAATATTCATTACCACAACTTGTACCGGAGCAAGCCAGGTCGGGAAGAAGCCAGCATATTCTTCGGTTAAAATCCCGATAAAGCGCTCCATGGACCCCAGGATTGCACGGTGAATCATTACCGGCACCTGACGTTCATTACTTTCACCCACATAAGAGGCATTCAGACGGCCCGGCAGGGAGAAGTCGAGCTGAACTGTGCCACACTGCCATGCACGGTCGAGGCAGTCATGCAGGGTAAATTCAATTTTAGGACCGTAGAAAGCACCTTCGCCCTGCTGATATTCGAACGGAATGTCGTTCTCTTTCAGCGCGTCGGCCAGGTCTTTCTCGGAGCGATCCCACAGGTCATCGCTACCGATACGTTTCTCTGGACGCGTGGAGAGCTTAACCACGATCTTTTCAAAGCCAAAGGTGCTGTACATGTCGTACACCATCTTGATGCAGCTGTTCACCTCATCACGCACCTGCTCTTCTGTACAGAAGATATGGGCATCGTCCTGAGTAAAGCCACGCACACGCATCAGGCCGTGCAGCGCACCTGACGGCTCGTTACGGTGACAGCTACCAAATTCAGCCATACGTAGCGGCAGGTCGCGATACGATTTCAGCCCCTGGTTAAAGATCTGCACGTGACCCGGACAGTTCATTGGCTTAATGCAATATTCACGGTTCTCAGAAGAGGTGGTGAACATGGCTTCTTTGTAGTTTTCCCAGTGGCCGGTTTTTTCCCACAGCACCCGGTCCATCATAAACGGACCTTTCACTTCCTGGTACTCATACTCTTTCAGCTTGGTACGCACAAACACTTCCAGCTCGCGGAAGATAGTCCAGCCGTCGTTGTGCCAGAACACCATGCCCGGCGCCTCTTCCTGCATATGATACAGGTCAAGCTGCTTACCAATCTTACGGTGATCGCGTTTAGCCGCTTCTTCCAGACGCAGCAGATACGCCGCCAGCTGTTTCTTGTCGGCCCAGGCAGTGCCGTAAATACGCTGCAGCATTTTATTGTTGCTGTCGCCGCGCCAGTAGGCACCGGAAATTTTCTGCAGCTTGAAATGATGACAGAAACGCATATTCGGTACGTGCGGACCACGGCAC
The DNA here is from genome assembly GCF_059420805.1 of Erwinia sp. GW821-FHT03D09. Lineage (NCBI taxonomy): Bacteria > Pseudomonadati > Pseudomonadota > Gammaproteobacteria > Enterobacterales > Erwiniaceae > Erwinia > Erwinia sp. GW821-FHT03D09. The sequence continues at coordinate 58,523 of NZ_JBWKUK010000001.1, read as the reverse complement.
ATATCGACATATTCTTCGTGATGATACAGGCCAGGACGATCGTTATGGCTGATATTCTCATCAAGAATGGTCATTTTGTAGGTTTCACCACGTGCAGCAAAGGCGTCACGCGCTTCCTGCCAGCTGACCTTCTTCTTGACGACGTCGTAATTGGTTTCGGCCAGCTGATGCATGCGCTTTTCCAGCTGCTCGATATCTTCCTGCGTCAGGGTACGATCGAGGTCAACGTCGTAGTAGAAGCCGTTGTCGATCACCGGACCGATAGCCATTTTCGTATCAGGCCACAGTTGCTTAATCGCATGACCTAACAGGTGAGCGCAGGAGTGGCGAATAATTTCCAGACCGGCTTCGTCTTTGGCGGTGATGATAGCCACGTTGGCATCTTCGGTGATCGGATCAACCGCATCCACCAGTTCACCATTTACCCGTCCGGCAATGCAGGCTTTCGCCAGGCCAGGACCGATATCCAGGGCAATATCCATCACGCTTACCGCGTGGTCAAACGAACGCTTACTTCCATCAGGAAGAGTAATAACTGGCATGTAACATCCTTAATTGCAGTGGTAACCCATACGCAAGGCTACATACAAACATTGGTTTTACTTTATAAACCAAACCCTTAGTACTTAAAACCCGCTCACATTTGCCGGTTTGGTACACGGTTTGGTACACAGACTCAAAAGCGGCTCAAAATCAGAGAAACCTTTGAAGGTGTAGCATCTTACACATCATGGCGGGTAATTGCACGGTGCGGGATTAAATTACAGTGGGAGGCGTCAGCTGCGCCGACTGAACTGAAAAAATCTAACAAACAAAAACGGGCCGAATCATCGGCCCGAAAAGCATTACATTGCGTAGGAGAGTAATACCGACGTTTTAGTGTCGGTTCTTTCCGGCGCGGACTCTGGCGGATTCTGGTTCCAGGTCACGTTGTAAGCCAGCTTGAGTGCAAAGTGATCGTTGATTGCAACCTGCAGGCCGGTTTCGGAGTTGACGGTGGTATCGTCGCTACCCAGAACGGACACGCCCTGGATGAATTTCGTGCTGTCAGTCAGCTGCCACTGGTAGCTGAATGCCCCATAGGCCAGTGCCTGAGTTTCATGACCACCTTCATGAAAATCGTCATAACGTACACCAGGACCGGCTTCCACACGCAGGGAATGCACCGGACCATTCAGCAGCTGGCGACCATAACCCGCTGCCAGAATGGAGCGACCGTCGTAGCCGTTAAAACGGTCACTGAGCCAGCTCGCCTGACCGAACAGGTAATCAGCACTGTTCATGTTATAACGAGTACGTCCACCCACCTGATAAGTCTCGGAAGAGCGTTCATCGTTGGATGAGGTATTGCTCGCATTTCCCCACAGGCTGTAGGCAGTGCTTGGCTGGTACCAGGTCATATTGGTATTGGCCGTTGCAGATGAACTTTTGGTATTGCCGCTCTGAGCCAGGTAGCCCGCGGCGGCGTTGCCTTCAAATGGTTTCTTCGCAGTGCTCGGGTCATCCATAACCGTAAATACGTTGTTATCAGCCAGGGCTTGTTGACACAGTGCTCCCCCGGAGAGCAGCAGAACGACAGACAGTTTACTCAGCGCTTTCATTTAATGTGACCCGTACGGCAGTTTTGAAAAGATTAAGTCTGAAGCCTTTTGAAGGACGATCAACGCAATTTACGGTAATAAACGTAACAATTTGTTAAATCACTCTTTTTCACAAGCATCATGACGAAATTACTCTACTAATGAGAACAATCTCATTAACGGCGCGCATTATAGAGGGTATTTGGCGGGAAAACATCAGCCTGTAAATAAGAAATATCTCTAGCCGGTGCGAAAATAGCATCAGGAAAACGTAGCAATGTAACAAAACGTAAATATTCAGAAGCATTACCTCATGCCCTCTTCCACAGACGTTTGCAAAGCGTGATCGAACCTCAGAGCGGTAGATAAACCACACTCGGTATCTGGCAAAGTTTGGGAAAAAAATGGGCATCACGTGCGACCTGATTCTATACCGCTACCAATAAACTGGTGGGAGTGTTAATAAAATTCATGAGCACACCATGACCAGATCACCCATTCAGACCCGGCCATGTCCTATGATGTAATGAGTTTTCTGACAAAGAGGTACGCCATGAGTTCTTCCGTAACCCAATATGTAGTGACCTTCCGCTATCACGAAACCGGGCTCGCTAATCTGCTTGAACTTAACAGCACTATGGCAAATGCCGGTTTTTCAACCACCCATAACGATTCCAACGGGCACCCACACGAACTGGGCACCAACAATTTCGGCATCGTCAGTGCCCTGTCTGGCGAAGAACTCAGGGAGCAGGCGCAAAGTATTGGCGAACTGGTTCTGGGAAAACAACCGGAGGTCGAAGTCCAGACTTTGGAATCATTTAATAAGCAGGATCAAAGCTAAGTTTTTGTAAAAATGTACAATTAACGTGCATTTACGCGCAGACTGGTTATCCTTTAAGCAATACGGTAACCCTGTTCACGGCTTACAAAAGAGGAGCTTCCTATGTGGTCAGCCATCAGTCATTTGTTGAATGAACAGCTTGGTCCCGGAGAAATCACCCACCGTACTGAGTTACCGGGCGGGGATGTCCATCCAGCCTGGCTTCTGCACTACGGCACGCAGCAGGTGTTCGTCAAGTGCAATCAGCGAGAGATGCTGGATTTGTTCACCTGGGAAGCCGATCAGCTCCAGCTGCTGGCTCGCAGCGAAACCGTGCGCGTTCCGAAGGTCTACGGCGTCGGCAGCGTGCGCGAGGCCAGCTTCCTTCTGCTGGAATACACTCAACCCTGTCCGTTAAATGCCTCTACAGCGCGCACCCTCGGTGAACAGCTCGCGCGTCTTCATCAGTGGAGCGAACAGCCGCAGTTTGGCCTTGATTTCGATAACAATATCACCACCTCACCTCAGCCAAACAGCTGGCTTCGCCGCTGGTCGCTGTTCTTTGCGGAACAGCGCATCGGTTGGCAGCTGCAGCTGGCGGCTGAAAAAGGCATCCAGTATGGCGATATCGATTTAATTACCCGCTGTGCGCAGAGCATCCTGGCGTCGCATCACCCCCAGCCGTCCCTGCTCCACGGTGATTTATGGCCGGCTAACTGTGCAGGCAGCAGCAGCGGGCCGTGGATCTTCGATCCCGCCTGCTACTGGGGAGACCGGGAGTGCGACCTGGCAATGCTGGCCTGGTACCCCGATCTTCCCGCAGAGATCCTGCAGGGCTATCAGTCAATATGGCCGCTACCAGAGGGATATATTCAACGGCAGCCGGTTTATCAACTTTACTATCTGCTTAACAGAGCGAATGTCTTTGGCGGCAGCTGGCTGAGTGAGGCACAGCGCGCAGTCGTTGCGTTGCTGGACGAAGATGAATCGGGTAAGAAGCGCGCGCACCTGGCCTGAATACCAGCCTGCGCGCGCAGCGGTCAAATAATAAAACCGAGTAGCTTAAGTATAAAATACCCGGCCACGGCAACAATCAGCGGCAAAATGTAGAGTGGGAAAAACTGCAGGAAAATGGTGTGCCGTGGCACCACAATTTTCTCTTCCAGCTGCTGGCGGCTCAGGCCTTCCTCCCCTCTTGCCTGCTCCAGAATCATACGATCTTCAATCCCTTCGCGCAGATGTCGCGACTGTCGCCACATACGCGCGCCGGAAGCCTGCAGTGCCAGTCCGAAAAAAATCAGAATATAAATCACCCAGAACAGTACATTGCTGCCGCCGTTAAAAATCGGCACCGGCGAATTGGTCCAGAAACTGTGTAAAAAACCGGTATTAAAGCGGATCATATCGATCATCACATGGGTAAAATCCTGCATTACCGCATTGATGCCGTCACGCTGCTCCTGGCTTTTTTCCAGAAAACCAAGCATTGAAATCAGCGTGGATAGCAGTGCCGGAATAAAGATAATCCAGCCTGCGATACGCTTTAGGATAGCAATCTGGCCAGCCCGTTGATAAGTCATGCTTTCTCCCGTCCATATGATATTTCGCCGACAGTCTACCTGTACTGAAAGAAAAGTGCCTGTTAAATGCTGCACGAGGCGCGGGATTATGCCCGGTTCCATGGTGAGTTTCGGCCTGTAGTGATTTTTGGTCGATGCCGTGTTCATGTTAAAATGACATAAACCGTTTAATGGAGCCACAAAATGTCCTATCACCGCCCCGTCGTTGCCGCCATTTTTGATATGGATGGCCTGCTGATCGACTCTGAACCACTCTGGGAACAGGCAGAGCTGGATATTTTCAGTACGCTTGACATCGATTTGAGCCGCCGCGAGGAGCTGCCCGACACGCTGGGCCTGCGCATCGATCAGGTAGTACGTATGTGGTATGAAACGCTGCCGTGGAGCGGCCCGACGCAGCAGGAGGTCACAAAACGTGTAATCGACCGTGCACTCGATCTGGTGGAAGAAACCCGCCCGTTGCTGCCCGGTGTGGAACACGCGCTGCAACTCTGCCAGCGTTCAGGGTTAAAAATTGCTCTGGCCTCCGCCTCTCCGCTGTTTATGCTTGAGCGGGTGCTGGAGATGTTCAACATCCGCAGTTACTTTGAAATCCTTGCCTCTGCAGAAGCCCTTCCCTACAGCAAACCACACCCGCAGGTTTACCTTGATGCGGCAGCCCGTCTGGGCGTTGATCCGCTTAACTGCGTTACGCTCGAAGACTCCTTCAACGGTATGGTCGCCACTAAAGCCGCACGCATGCGTTCAATTGTCGTTCCCGATGCAGAGTACGCAGCAGATCCGCGCTGGGCGCTGGCGGACGTTAAACTTGCTTCGTTAACCGAGCTGACCGGCCAGCATTTACTCGGTCGCTGAAAGGCACACTCATTCACTTCGATTGCCCGGATAGCTGACGGAGCGGCGCTGTCAGCATCTTCGTTGCCTGAATGTTAATCCGGGCTAAAAATATTTATCTTTCGTTACAGCGTCACATATTTATTCTACTGTATATATTCCCTATACTGGATGCATTGACAGCTATGTAGCCAGGTATTCCCCATGACGGCCGAAGGCCATCTCATTTTTGCCATTGCCAGCGCAATTTTTGCCAAGCGCGCCGAACTGACACCGGTTCTGGCCAGCGCGGACTGGTGGCACATTATTCCTGCCGCTCTGCTGACCTGCCTGCTTCCCGATATCGATCATCCAAAGTCGCTGCTCGGTCAGCGGCTTAAATGGCTGTCACAGCCCATTGCCCGCGCGTTTGGCCATCGGGGGTTTACCCACAGCCTGCTGGCCGTGGCCGGTGGCGTAGCGCTGTTACAGATGAAACTCCCCGCGGGCTGGATTATTCCCGCAGATGCATTTCAGGGCATGGTACTGGGCTATCTCAGCCATATTGTTGCCGATATGCTCACGCCCGCGGGTGTACCGCTGCTCTGGCCGTGCCGCTGGCGCTTTCGGCTACCGCTGCTCAATAGCCAGAAAGGCAACCAGCTGGAACGCACGTTATGCCTGGCGCTGGTCGGCTATGCGATGTTTTTCCCACCCGGCATGCAGCATTTTGGTGCGGTCGGATGGACCAGTTCCGTGATAAATACCGTACAAAACAGCATCAGCAGAATAATTAATGCGCAACCCGAGCAATAAATAAGTCAATTACACCGAAAAGTTATAAATAATTCCTTTTGGATATAAACCTGCACCATTCCAAACTGTTACCATTTCGCCACTGACCTACTTTCTGCGCGGCAGAAATTAACTGTCGCCTGCTACGGCGGCGCCACCGCGCCGTCACTTTTGGAGAATGTCCTAATGAATTTCCCCCTCATTATTAACCTGGTGGCCTTCGTCGCCCTGTTACTGCTGCTGGCAAAAACCGGCCGCCGCGGCTGGAGCCTGTCGAAAAAGGTCCTGGCTGGCCTGGTAGTTGGCGTGCTGTTTGGCCTGGCGCTGCACACTATCTATGGCGAAAACAGCGATGTGATTAAACAATCCGTTAGCTGGTTCAATCTTGTCGGTAACGGTTACGTCCAGCTGCTGCAGATGATTATTATGCCGTTGGTTTTCGCTTCAATCCTCAGCGCCGTCGCCCGTCTGCACAACGCCTCATCGCTGGGAAAAATTAGCGTACTGACCATTGGCGTACTGCTGTTTACTACCGCGATTTCAGCGGCAGTTGGCGTGCTGGTGACCTGGCTGTTCGGGCTGAACGCCAGCGGTCTGGTGCAGGGCGTGCAGGAAACCGCGCGCCTTACGGCAATTCAGAACAACTATATTGGAAAAGTTGCCGATCTGAGCGCCCCGCAGCTGCTGCTTTCCTTTATTCCTAAAAACCCGTTTGCGGATCTGACCGGTGCGAATCCAACGTCGATTATCAGCGTGGTAATTTTTGCGGCCTTCCTCGGGGTAGCGGCACTGCAGTTACTGAAGGATGATGCAGAGAAAGGTCAGCGCGTGCTGAAAGCCATTGATACCCTCCAGTCCTGGGTGATGAAGCTGGTACGTTTGATTATGAAACTGACGCCTTACGGCGTAATGGCGTTGATGACCAAAGTAGTGGCAACCTCCAACGTCGCTGACATTATCAAGCTGGGCAGCTTTGTACTGGCTTCGTACCTTGGTCTGGCAATTATGTTTGCCGTGCACGCCCTGCTGCTGTCGGTAAACGGCGTGAACCCGCTACGCTTCTTCCGCAAAGTATGGCCGGTGATTACCTTTGCCTTTACCAGCCGTTCCAGCGCGGCAGCAATCCCCCTGAGCGTGGAAGCACAGACCCGTCGCCTTGGCGTGCCGGAATCTATCGCCAGCTTCGCGGCGTCATTCGGTGCTACCATTGGTCAAAACGGCTGTGCCGGTCTCTACCCGGCGATGCTGGCGGTGATGGTTGCGCCAACGATTGGCATTAACCCCTTCGATCCGGTATGGATCGCCACTCTGGTCGGTATCGTCACGCTGAGTTCGGCGGGCGTTGCAGGCGTGGGCGGTGGTGCAACGTTCGCCGCGCTGATCGTACTGCCTGCCATGGGCCTGCCGGTCACGCTGGTTGCCCTGCTAATCTCCATTGAACCGCTGATTGATATGGGCCGCACCGCGCTTAACGTCAACGGTTCAATGACTGCCGGTACGTTGACCAGTCAGTGGCTTAAGCAGACCGACAAGAAGATTCTGAACACCCATGCGGAAAATGGCGCAGAACTCGCCCACCGCTAATAGTTAGCTCTGGTTTTTCCCCGATGCCCTGATGGGCATCGGGTTCAGCAGTTATATTGCCGGTATTATGTTCCCCCACCAATTCAACTTCCGCCCCTTTTACGAACGCGTGAATTCCATCTTCAGCACTCCTTTTCCTCCGTAACCTTGCCCTCTGCTCCCCAAAAAATTCGCTGACCTTGTCCACATTGCCTCCCGATCGTGGCCCTCAGGTAAAGGAAGCGTTAAACGCTGTAAGCAGCCGCTAATAGCCACCGGGAGCCGCTTTTATTTCACTACGCCTGGGGCGATGCTATCGCAAAGAACCTGGAGAACTGTTTATGAAAAAGGTGATGGCCACCCTGCTCGCCTTAACCCTGCTGGCTCCCGCGCTGGCATCCGCACATCCGGGAGGCTGGGGTCCACCAGGCCCGGGGCCTGGCTGGCACGGCGGCGGCGGGCCCTGAAGGCTGTCGTTTCTGCCTGATGCGGCAGCGGCAGTGCTGATCGGCGGGCTAACCTGTTACGTACTTAACGGTAACTACTATCAGCGGCAAAACGACAACACCTACGTTATTGTCGATCGCCCCGTGGACCGGGTAACGGATATGCGCGCGCTGGATTACAACGGGGAGCGTTTTTACGTGCAGGACGGACACTACTATCGCCGCAACATTCACGGTGAGTATCTGGAAGTTCCTCGCCCGCCGGGGCTGTGACGGCTTATAAGGCACAGAAAGGGATAGCTGGCTGCAAAGTAAAACGGCAATGTGCTTATTGAGCATTGCCGTTAATTTTAACGATGTTGATTCTCTTTATTCAACGCTTTACTGGATTACTGCCCAGCCTGCGGATCGGTGTCGTACTCTTTACAGCTCTGGAAGCCATAGTTCATCACTTTCCCGGTATCGCTGTAGCTTACGAAGTAGGTCTGTTGTTTGCCATCACGCTCACCCAGAACATAGGTCTGACAGGTACCGCGCGCGTGAACCATAGTAATTTCTGTGGACGGTGGACCCGCAATATCACGCACCTGCTGGCGGGTCATGCCTTTTTTCACATCCTGTACCACCGGCTTGGTGACATAGCTTTCGGCACGATCGTAAGCGGTACAGCCAGAGAGAACGGCTAAGGTTACAGCAGCACCAATCAATCCCGTCATTTTACGCATATGTTATTCCTCATTTATTGTCCATGTGGATATAAGCCTGGAATATAAGTCACGGATTTTCAACTTAAGTGGCGAAATTATTACGGATTTTCGATCGGTGGTCTTATACTGTCTTCATTGAGAATGAACGTTCATACTCCTGTTTTTAGCCAGTTTCATACGTAACACTGGGTAAAAATATCCGGTCACGGAGGGTTTTCAATCATGCATACCGAAGCGCGTGATGCCAGGCACCGCCTGCGCCAGGATGAAATCATTACCGCCGCACGTGGCTGTTTTCGTCAGTATGGTTTTCATGCTGCAAGCATGGCGCATCTGGCCTCTGAATCCCAACTCAGCGTTGGGCAGATTTATCGTTATTTCTCCAATAAAGACGCGATTATCGAAGAGATGATAAAGCGTATTATCGACCGTCGAATTGATGAAATGATTGGCACCAGCAGCAGCAGCCATCTTCCCAAACTTCTGGCCTGGCGACAGGTGCTGAACGAGGAGGATGAAGCCCTGATGCTGGAGGTTGCTGCAGAAGCGACCCGCAATCCTCGTGTTGAACGGATGATGCAGGAAGCCGATGCCCGCATATTTAATCGTGCCTGCGAAAACGTTAAACAAGAGTACCCCAACTTTAGCGACGAGAAGATCCGCAGCTGTGTGGAAGTTCTTGCCGTACTGGTTGAAGGCACCGCTTATCGCCGCCTGACGCCGCAGAAAGCGTCAGCGGAAACGCTCTACCCGCTCTATCAACAGATACACCACCTGCTATTTCATTCAGAGGATTCATGACACCTGCAGCTCCAAACCGTCTTGGCTACGCCATTACGCTCGGCCTTCTCGCGGCACTCGGCCCGTTGTGCATTGACCTGTATCTGCCGGCGCTGCCGCAACTGGCCAACGATTTACAAACCCCAACCGCCACCGCTCAGTTAAGCCTCACCGCAGGACTGCTTGGTCTGGGGCTCGGCCAGCTATTTTTTGGTCCGCTCAGCGATAAATACGGCCGCATTCGCCCGCTGCTGCTGTCGCTGGTCCTGCTGTTGATTGCTTCTGTCGGCTGCGCGCTGGCACAGGATATCCATCAGCTGCTGCTGGCACGACTGTTCGAAGGAATGGCGGGCGCAGGCGGTGCTGTGCTCTCGCGTGCCATTGCCCGCGATATGTACACCGGACACGAGCTGACGCGCTTTTTCGCCCTGCTGATGCTGGTGAACGGCCTGGCGCCGATTGCCGCTCCGGTGATGGGCGGCGCGCTGATGACCTTCCTCAACTGGCGCGGGCTGTTTATGGCACTGGCGGTAATCGCCGTGCTGCTGTTTATTCTGGCTAAGCTTAAGCTGCATGAAACGCTGGCTCCAGAACGCCGGAGCCAGGGCAGCATTCTCTCCGCATGGGCCGCACTCGGCCAGGTTGTTACCCATCGTCCGTTTATGGGCTTCTGCCTGACCCAGGGCTTTATGATGTCGGGCATGTTTGCCTACATCGGCGCGTCGCCGTTTGTCCTGCAGGAAATCTACCATCTGTCCCCGCAGGCATTCAGCTTCTGCTTCGCGGCTAACGGTGTCGGCCTGATTATTGCCTCTCAGGTTAGCGCACGCCTCAGCCCGCTGTGGGGTGAATATCGGGTGCTGAAAGGTGGACTGATACTGGCATTTATCTCGTCAGGTACCCTACTGCTTGCCGGTCTCAGCGCCGCCGCGCTGCCCCTCGTACTGATCGCCCTGTTCTTGAGTGTGGCCAGCAACGGGGTGATTTCGGTTACCGCCTCCTCGCTGGCAATGCAAAGCCAGGGACACCGGGCCGGTAGTGCATCGGCGGTGCTGGGTGTAGCAATGTTCACCCTCGGTGGCATCAGCGTGCCGGTTACCGGCATTGGCGGAACTTCGGTAATGACCATGGCGGCCACCATCTTTGGCTGTTACATGCTGGCTATTGTGATGTTTACGCTACTGGCGCAAAAGCCAAATAAAGTCTGATTTGTCAGCAGTCGGCAGTAAACATCGCGGATGAAGATTGTTGTTTCGCGCCGGGCGCGTTAGCTTAAACAGACATAATTTTACTGGCTGCCGTCCATCGGCGCTGAATCTGAGGAGAGGTAAATGGCTCTGCAACAGGACATTATTGCGGCACTGGGTGTGAAACCGGTGATTGATGTACAGGCAGAAATTCGTACCAGCGTTGATTTTCTAAAGTCCTACCTGAAAACGTATCCGCTTTTGAAAACCCTGGTGCTCGGCATCAGCGGCGGTCAGGACTCAACGCTGACCGGAAAGCTGTGCCAGACCGCGATTAACGAACTGCGTGAAGAAACGGCTGATACCGCCTATCAGTTTATTGCCGTGCGTTTGCCTTATGGCGTGCAGGCAGATGAGCAGGACTGCCAGGACGCGATTGATTTTATCCGGCCGGATCGGGTACTGACGGTGAATATCAAGCAGGCGGTGCTGGCCAGCGAGCAGGCGCTGCGCGATGCCGGAATCACGCTGTCTGATTTTATTCGCGGCAACGAAAAGGCCCGTGAACGCATGAAAGCGCAGTACAGCATCGCAGGCATGACGGCGGGGGTTGTGGTGGGTACCGATCACGCTGCTGAAGCAGTAACCGGCTTCTTCACCAAGTACGGTGACGGCGGCACCGACATCAACCCGATTTTCCGTCTGAATAAGGGACAGGGAAAACAGCTGCTGAAAGCGCTGGGCTGCCCGGAACACTTGTACCTTAAGCAACCAACCGCCGACCTGGAAGATAACCGCCCCGGCCTGCAGGATGAAGTTGCGCTCGGCGTAACTTATCAGCTGATCGATCGTTATCTGGAAGGAGAAAGCATCGATCCCGCCGCCGCGAAAATCATCGAAGGCTGGTATCAAAAAACCGAGCACAAGCGCCGTACGCCGATTATCGTGTTTGATGATTTCTGGAAAAAATAAGCCGGTAAATCATTCTGTGGCTACACGGAGTTAGAGATAGCCGTTCAGGCCATCGCCCTGCCCGATCATAAAGCGGCTCATCGCGAGCCGCCCGTTTACTCAGGCATCTCATATCATCTGGCCGGCGGCGGCTTTTGTTGCCAGCTGGATGACCTTTCTCCTGCCGATTTCCAACCGCCAACTGCCTGCTTCCAATTTATTGCTTCTGATTCACTTATTCCTGTTACTACTTCTGCTCCCCCTGGTCTTTGGTTCCGCGCAACTGTCCACAACTAATCGCTAATGGATATTTTCGCTATACTGTATGAACAACCAGCAACTGGAGTCCGTAGTGGTCAAAAAAATCGTCAGCCATCGCCTTGAGTTTGAAGCGGCGGCTATTTATCAGTATCCCGAGCATCTGCGCCCGTGGATAGACGATCTCCCCAATCTGCCCGGCGTTTACACCTTCCACGGCGAAAGTGACAACCTGCCGCTCTACATCGGCAAAAGCGTCAACATCCGCAGCCGGGTGATGTCGCACCTGCGTACCGCCGATGAAGCAAAAATGCTGCGTCAGTCAACGCGTATCAGCTTTATTACCACCGCCGGTGAGCTGGGCGCGCTGCTGCTTGAAGCGCAGATGATTAAGATCCAGCAACCGCTGTTTAACAAACGGTTGCGTACAAACCGCCAGCTGTGTGCCCTGCAGCTGATCAATCAGCGCCCGCAGGTGGTTTACGCCAAAGAGGTAGATTTCTCACATACGCCGGACCTGTTCGGCCTGTATGCCAATCGCCGCGCCGCGCTACAACATCTGCAAAAAATCGCCGACGAGCAGCAGCTTTGTTTCGGACTGCTGGGCATGGAACCATTGACGGCCGGCCGCGGCTGCTTTCGCTCAGCGCTGCGGCGCTGTGCCGGAGCCTGCTGCGGTAAGGAGAGCGTAGAGGCACATCAGCAGCGACTTGTGACCGCTCTGGAAGCGGTGCGCGTTCAATGCTGGCCGTGGCAGGGAGCCGTTGGCGTGATCGAAGAAGGGGTTGATCGTAAGCAGATCCACATCATTCACAACTGGCTCTATCTGGGCTCGGTCAGCGATATCGCGGAAGCGACGTCGCTCTGTACCACACTGCCGGGATTTGACAGCGACGGCTATAAAATCCTCAGTAAGCCACTGATGGCCGGCAAACTGCCGATCGTCACGCTGTGAACCGATGAGCAAACAAAACCGCCGGTGTTGCCCACTGCCCTGAAGGCGGAGGTGAGCAACACCGGCGGTTTCAAATATGTTCAGCGAGGATTAATCGTCTGCTGGAGGCATTTTACCTTCATGCTTCGGTTTTTCAGTCAGACGTTTCTCAAAATCCTGGTTGAACTGCTTTTTCTGCTCAGGCGTCAGCACGTTATACATCTTGTTCTGCGTTTCCAGCATCGACAGCGCGCGCGCTTTACCGTTAGCGGCCATCTGCGTTGCCTGCGCTTCCGCTTTAGCCCGATCGAAGCTGTCGGAAGCAATAATGCTATGCATTGCACGACGCTCTTCCAGCGATGGACGTTTCATGTTCTTGTGCGACTCTTTCATGATGGTGCGAATCTGCTGCTTCTGCGCATCGGTCAGATTCAGACCTTGAAACATATCGTGCATGTCGCCGCCATGACGGGGTGGCTTATGCATCATCGGCTTGTCGCCACCGGCAGGAGGCGGAGTCAGGTTGTCGTTTGCAGCATGAACGATATTGGCCGCACCTACTGCCAGCGTGGCAGCAACAATCAGGGAAGTTAATTTACGCATAGTATTGTCCTTATGTTTCATTTCTATGGCGACCCGGTTGTCGCGTTGTCGGGAGCCAGTTTACGATGCCCAACGTCAAGTACTCAGAGGGTTGGTAAAGGCCTGAAAGCATAAAAGACAATTTGGAGCCAATCATGGAGAGAATGAGAAGATTATGGTGAAAAATTGCAAAAGAATATGAATTTGAAGGGATTTATGCAGAAAATATGGAGGAGTGTAATCCTCCATACGGGATTTCGGAAGGAAAAAGTTAAGCCCTTTACACTTTTCTGCGGATGCCCGCTGCTGGAAATTTGAGGGTAAGATTTGTAGCGATAAGGGGGGATAAGCAAGCTGGCGGTTCCCCCGTCTGGCGGGTCCTCGCGCCGCTGCGCGGTGCCTTCACTCCGTTCGTCAGCCTGCCGGACCGGCTCAGACGTCGCGTCCCTGCGCCGACCGAGCCTTGTGCCCGCGTCCTGCGGGCACATCCTGGCTTCCTTTCTGCGTTCAGCGCTGTGGATTGCCAGCCCGGGGAACCGCCAACGTGCTCCTGGATTCTGTCGTTGCCTGTTAAATGGCAGCGACGAAGATATTACAGGCAGAGCCTCTGTGGTTGCGACCGGGCAATCCACAGCGCTGAGATGAAAGCGTCAGGCCAAGATACGCCAACAGGACGTTGGCGTAAGGCTGCGTCGGGTCAGGGATGACACGTCGCAGCCGCTCCGACAGGCCGGATGCTGGAATCGAAGGCACCGGGCGAAGCACGGCGCGAGGACCGCCCGAGCGCGGCCACAGAGGCTCTGCCAGCCGCTAATGCCACCGCGACACCAACCAGCCAAACAATATTAACGATCCGGATTATTCAGCAACGTACTCCAACTGATGAGCACATCTTACGCCGGAGGACTAAAAACGCTGGCGCCCTCAGCCTCAGGTACATCAATCACCTCGCTGGCATCCTCCGCCACCAGCATCAAACCCGCCCGCAAACCTTCAGCCACATTCGGATTCGGGAACAGCACGTACTCCCGCTCCTGCTGCACGTAATACTGCATATCACCGTCCTCCGCCAGCAGCGTACCCTGCGCAAACGCGGTAAAGTTCAGTGTCTCTGCCCCCATATGCAGCACAAACCGATCCGAATGGCGGGTAATCTGCTGGGAAACACGGTAGCGCAGCGGTGGCGTAGAAACGTCCGGCAGCACACCGCCACTCACCAGCGCCCTCAGCGCCTCGGCCGTTGCAGAAAACTGCGTTAAATCGTTATGGCCAAACGGCAGCGCCTTACCCAGCTCCAGCGTACAGCTGGCGGCATGGAAATGATGACTGCTGTAATGGGTGTAGGTTCCGCCCGGCGCGCGATGAAACACCAGCGCCTCCAGACCGGCGGCACCCAGCCAGTGAATAAAATCATCCGGCCACGGCGTTTCACGCTGCGGCATCACGCCAAAGCGCGGATGATACGAACCGCGAATCGCCGTATGCATATCGATATGCCAGCGCACCTCATCGTGCTCGCTCACCTGCCAGAAGTTTTCCATCGCCTGCTCCAGACGCCAGGCGCGTCGCGCCTCCGGGCAGTCTTCGTACTGCTGCCACCTGCCGCCGAACATCCGGTTCATATCGCCATGCACATAGCGCTTATTCTGTCGCAAAGCCGCCGGATTGCCGTAAATCACCAGCAGGCGCGCAACCAGCTGCGTCTCGCCGCTCAGCAGCGAATTAAGCAACCGGTCAACAATTTCAACGGGGGCCGTCTCGTTACCGTGGATGCCGGTAGAGATCACCAGTGCCCTCTTGACCGTATCATGGGGCGTCAGCTCAAGAATGCCTTCGTCGATCCATCGCCAGCTAAGCTGCTCATTACGTCCGGTGACTGCGCCGGGCCGTTCACCGGCGAGAGTTAAGGTGAGAAAATCTTGCATCAGTACTCCTTTGTGCTGCATCGCCGCTCAGCCCTGAGGGACCGGGAATCACCCGGCCCTGCAACGATCGCGTTACTGCTGAAAACGGTATACGTTGCCTAAGTTTAGCAGCTTAGTCAGTTCGTCAAGTGCTTCACGCCCTTCCTGCAACAGCTGTGGGTCGGCAAGATCGGCCTGCGACAGGCGATCGCGATAGTGGCGTTCTACCCAGTCGTTCAGGGTACGGAACAGCCGATCGTTCATCATCACCGCAGGATTCACCGCCGCCTGCTGCGCATCGTTCAGCACAACACGCAGGCGCAGACACGCCGGACCACCGCCGTTGAACATACTTTCCCGCAGATCGAAGACCTTCAGTTCGTCGATTGGGCTACCGCTGACGATCAGCTCGTTGAGCCAGCCCCAGACGCCCGCATGACGCCGCGCTTCTTCCGGCAGCACCAGCAGCATTTTGCCATCCGGTTTGCTGAGCAGCTGGCTGTTAAACAGATAGGTAGACACCGCATCGGCCACGCTGACGCGATTATCAGGTACCTCAATCGCGGTGAAGCCCGGCAGCTTTTCAGCCAGTTCGGCCAGCAGCTGCGGCTGATTCAGGAACGCCTGCTGATGACAGAACAGCGCCTGCTGATTGCTCACCGCGATTACATCATTATGGAAAACGCCCTGATCGATCACCGCCGGGTTCTGCTGAGCAAACACCGTCCGGGCCGGATCGAGCTGGTGCAGTCGCGCCACCGCTTCGCTGGCTTCCAGCGTCTGGCGTGCCGGATAACGCGTTGGAGCAACGCCACTGCGCTCACTGCGCCCATAGACAAACATCTGCACGCCCGGCGCACCGTAACCGTGGCTGAAACGATTGTGGTTGGCCGCGCCCTCATCGCCGAACATCGCCACCTGCGGCAGCGCATCGTGCACTGAAAAATGATCGCGATCGCGGAAAATAGCCCGCAGCAGATTTGCTGTGGTCGGGGCTTCTATCGCGCGGTGGAACTTGTTGTTCAGGTTAGCCACCGTCAGATGCACGCGCTCGTCGGCGCTGTCTGCCGACGGGGATACCGTCGCAGCATTGGCCACCCACATGGAAGATGCAGAACTGACCGCTGAAAGCAGCTGCGGTGCCTGTTTTGCCGCCTGGGCCACCACCTGCACATCGCTGCCGCTAAAACCGATCTGCCGCAGTGCCTCAACATTGGGCCGCTCGTGCGGTGGTATCACCCCCTGCATAAAACCGAGATCCGCCAGGGTTTTCATCTTTACCAGCCCCTGCTGCGCGGCCAGTTTGGGATTAGACAGCTGATGCTGATTACGGGTTGACGCCTCGTTACCAAATGATAAACCTGCGTAATGGTGGGTCAGTCCTGGTAAACCATCGAAATTCACTTCACGGGCGCTCATCGCGTCTCTCCTTCAGCGCTGAAATCCAGCCCTGGTGATAAGGTGGCAGGCAGACTCAGATCCGCCGATTCCAGCGTCGCCATTGGCCAGGCGCAGTAATCCGCTGCATACCAGGCGCTGGCACGATGGTTCCCGGAGGCACCAATGCCGCCAAACGGCGCGGTGCTGGCCGCACCGGTCAGCGGTTTATTCCAGTTAACAATCCCGGCCCGCGCTTCAATCAGTAGATGTTCGAACTTCTCGCGCTGCGGCGAAATCAGACCGCAGGCCAGGCCATAGCGGGTATGGTTGGCGATGCGAATAGCCGCGTCAAAATCGTCGTAGCGGATCACCGCCAGCAGCGGACCAAAGACCTCTTCATCCGGCAGATTTTGCAACCCGGTCACATCAATAATGCCTGGGGTCAGGATCGCGCTATCGCGCTGCGGCCACTGCATCGGCAGCAGCACTCGCCCACCGGCATCAACCCGCGTCTGCCACTCGGCATAAATTTTTTCCGCTGCCGACAATGAAATCACACTGCCCATAAACGGCTGCGGTTCATCATTCCAGCCACCAACGTGGATGCGCGCCGCCACCTCAACCAGACGCTGTAAGAAGGCATCCCCGACAGCACCGTTTTTCACCAGCAGCCGACGGGCGCAGGTGCAGCGTTGCCCGGCACTGATAAAAGCGGACTGCACGGCGATATGCACGGCAGCATCGATATCGTCAGGATCTTCGACGATCAGTGGATTATTGCCCCCCATCTCCAGCGCCAGCATTTTTTCTGGTTTTCCGGCCAGCTGACGGTGCAGCTGATAGCCGGTTGCCGCGCTGCCGGTGAACAGAACGCCGTCAACCTGGCTATCCTGCGCCAGCGCCTGACCCGTATCACGACCGCCCTGCACCAGGTTAACAACGCCCCCCGGCAGCCCGGCATTCATCCACAGCTTCACGGTCAGTTCAGCGGTCAGCGGTGTCATCTCGCTCGGTTTAAAGACTACGGTATTACCGGCCAGCAGCGCGGGAACAATGTGACCGTTAGGTAAATGCCCCGGGAAGTTATATGGCCCAAAGACCGCCATCACTCCGTGCGGACGATGGCGAAGAGAACTTTCGCCTTCAGCCTGCTCGCCGGTGCGGGCATGATAAGCACGCAGTGAAATCGCCACTTTGTTGATCATCGCCTGCACTTCGGTCAGGGTTTCCCAGCGCGGCTTGCCGGTTTCGCGGGAAATAGTTTCACTCAGTTCGCTCTTATTCTTTTCCAGCTGCTGCGCAAACTTCTCAACGATTGCCTGCCGCTCGACAAACGGCCGACGTGCCCAGCTGGAGAATGCCGCGCGGGCGGCTTCACAGGCGTCGGAGACCTGCGCAGCGGTAGCTGATTTCCCCTGCCACAGCAGTTTGCCCTTTACCGGGTCCAGTTTAGCGATGGTCTCTCCACCGCCGGTCAGCCACTGACCATTAATACAGTGCGTCATGCTGGTTTCTCCTCACGACAAAGTGTCACTACCCGCAGGTTCTCTCCTGCCCGGCAATGTAAAATTTCAGCCTGCGCGGCGGTGACGGCAATCGTCCCGCTCTGCATATCGGCCGGCAGCAGCATCACGCGGAACTGCTGATAATGCTGGTTTGCCACCAGGCATAGCGGCAGGGTTTCATCCGGCTGTTCGCTCAGCTCAACAACCAGCTCGCGGCTTTTCCGAATGGCACGAACCCGGTCAATGTCGCATTCCAGAGTCGGACCGCCATCAAAAATGTCAACATAGTTCTGGAAGCGAAAACCTTCGGCCTCCAGTACCGCCCGCGCAGGGGCGGTCTGCGGATGAACCTGGCCGATAACCGCCCGCGCTTCTGGCGACAGGTAATCAATATATAAAGGATGTTTAGGCATCAGCTCGGCGATAAACGCCTTTTGCCCGGTGCCGCTCAGGTAGTCGGCATCGCTGAATGACATGGAAAAAAAGCGACTGCCGACGCTGTCCCAGAACGGCGAATGGCCGTTTTCATCGCTGACGCCGCGCATCTCTGCAACAATTTTTTGCATAAAGCAGTCGCGAAACGCCGCCATAAATAAAAAGCGCGATTTCGACAGCAGATAGCCGTTTTTACCGTTGCGATAATCCGGATCAAGGAACAGCGTACACAGCTCGCTGCTGCCGGTGTGATCGTTGCTTAACGACAGCGTAGGCAGCATGTTATATACATTTAATTCTTTCGAGGCGTGCACCTGGGTGCCCACGCGAAAGTTGTACCAGGGGTCCTGTAAACCTACCGCCACCTCAATGGCGCAGATCCCCACGGCTTTACCGGTCTCTCCGTCTGCCAGCACAAAAACGTATCCCTGTTCAGCCCGCGGCAGTTTTCCCTGCCAGGTCATTAATGAACGTTCGATACGCGCTGACAGCGTATCGCTGTCAGCGGGCAGAGAGGTCAGTCCCCCGCCGGTTTTGCCGGCGAGGTACATCAGCTGAGCCAGATCGTCTCGTTCTACGGGACGAATAAACATCATACGGCGGCTCCTTCAGTGACGGCGAGGCAGGCGCGTTCGAAGCGTGCCAGCCCCTCCGCGACTTCCTGTTTAGTAATAATCAACGACGGCGCGAAACGCACAACGTTAGCCCCGGCAATCAGTACCATCAGTCCTTCACGCGCGGCGGCCTGATTAATCAGTTTGGCTTTACCGCTGTAATCTTGATTCAGCACGCAGCCGATCAGCAGACCGAGCCCGCGTACCTCACTAAACAGCTGCAGGCGCTGGTTAATCTCATTCAGACCATCAACAAACCAGCGGTGACGCTCCCCCACACCCGCCAGAATTTCCGGGCGGTTGATCAGTTCCATCACTTTACCGCCAACCGCTCCGGCCAGCGGATTGCCGCCGTAGGTGGTGCCGTGGCTGCCAATATTGAGATGTGCCGCAAGGCTTTCAGTGGTTAACATCGCGCCAATGGGGAAGCCGCCGCCGAGTGCTTTGGCCGTGGTTAATACGTCCGGCGTAACGCCATAATGCATGTAGGCATACAGCGAACCGGTCCGGCCTACTCCGCTCTGTACTTCGTCGAAAATCAATAGCGCCTGATGCTTATCACAGAGTTCGCGCAGTCCGCGCAGGAAGGCCGGCTCAGCAGGAACAACCCCACCTTCGCCCTGAATCGGCTCCACAATCACCGCGCAGGTCTGGTCATTAATCAGTTCGGCAGCGGAATTCAAATCGTTATAAACTGCGTGCTGAATGCCACCCGGCAGCGGCGCAAAATCTTTCGAATAGGCAGGTTGCCCACCGGCTGAGACGGTGAACAGCGTGCGGCCATGGAATGCGTTATTGAACGCCACAATGCCGTTTTTCTGCAGATTGCCGCTATCGTGAGCAACCTTACGCGCCAGCTTCAGCGCAGCTTCATTAGCCTCCGCACCGGAGTTGCAGAAGAACGCACGGTCGGCGAAAGTGGCATCCACCAGCTGTTTTGCCAGGCGCAGGATCGGCTCATTGGTATAACCATTTCCGGTATGCCACAGCAGCGCAGCCTGCTGTTGCAGCGCCAGTTGCAGATCGGGGTGTGCATGGCCCAGTGCATTCACCGCAATTCCCCCGGCGAAGTCGATATAGGACTTCCCTTCCTGGTCCCACAGCGTTGAACCTTCAGCCCGCACAGGAATAAAGCTGGCAGGGGCGTAAGTTGGAACAATCCATTGATCGAAATTTTCACGGGTAATTGACGGTTGCATAGCGGCCTCGTTTGTTTAACCCTCTAGTTTCTGTGGTGAACTAAAGGTGTATTAAATGTTAATGAAATAATTCATTGCAGCTCTACTGTAAATTGCACAGAGCGTGCCAGCCAGCAAAAAAATGCATAAACCAAATTCAACAACCAAATATCAATAACTTACAACATACTATTATTCACAACAAATGCATAAAAAGTGAATATCAATATAAATTCCCGGCTTCGCCACACAAAAAAAAGAAGAATTATGCATTGGTAAAATAAAATATTGTTTATGTGATCGCCGATAGAATTTGGTCGTAAATATAGGAGGTTAACGCACCATAATGCAGCGTATCCGCTCCAAAATCGTGCATAGCGCATCATCGCTAAAACTTCCCTCAGAGAATCATTTTTTTAACATCCAGCCTGATAGTCGCGCCGTTTATTATTTAAATAAACTTATTAAATAGTGAAATAACACAGATATTACATATGGAAATTTTGTATTAATTAAAAAGCTTTTTAGTAAATAGCATTAACCGTAACTCGCTAATTAAACAGGTACCCAAAAATACATAAATTGCTTAATAAGCATCCATGTTGCGATAAATAAATATTGTTTTTTTATAAAAATAAAATATTTATTTTTTTTAAAAATCAATATATTACCAATAAATAATATAACCTAACCTTAAAAAATGCATAACTAACACCTATTCTGCATTTAGATAAATCGCGTAAATTCCAATCCAAAATCCATATTGAAATATTTTTATATATATATTCATTTTTCATGAAACATATTTTTATACCAATTTCATGGCAACACTAAATGCAAAGAAATTATAATTTTAAAACAGAGTTACTTATGATGAAGCGTTCTTTACTGGCATTACTGATACCAGCTCTTCTGGCCACTGGCGGCGTGCAGGCAGCAGAGATCTATAACAAAGACGGCAACAAGGTGGATCTGAACGGTAAGATCAACATTGGCCACCTCTTCTCGGACGATACGGGCAACGACGGCGATGTTTCCTATGCCCGTTTTGGCTTTAAAGGGTGAAACGCAGATCGCGCAGGAACTGACCGGCTACGCCCAGTGGCAGTACAACTTCCAGCTGAACAAAACCGAAGGTACGGATGCGCTGAGCGGCGACAAAACCCGTCTGGGCTTTGCCGGTCTGAAGTTTGGCAAGTGGGGTTCATTCGACTACGGTCGTAACTATGGTCTGGTGTATGACGTGCTGGCCTGGACCGATATGTTGCCGAAATTCGGCGGTGACTCCGGTTACGCAGACGGCTTCTCTACGCGCTCAACCGGCGTGGCAACCTGGCGTAACAGCAATTTCTTCGGCCAGGTAGACGGCCTGAATGTGGCCCTGCAATACCAGGGTAAAAACGAACGTACCGGTACCGTTCGTCGTAGCAACGGTGTACAGCAATACCCATAACGCGATGCCAATCAGCGGCGGCTTTGCTAACAAAGCGGTGAATTATGAAGCCGTGGCGCAGTACCAGTTCCTGAACGGTTTCCGTCCGTCACTGGCCTACGTGTCATCACGCGGTAAGGACATTGAAAATATCGGCAACGCGGATATCGTGAAGTATGTGTCGTTCGGTGCGAACTACTACTTCAACAAGAACTTCCTGGCGTACGCCGAATACAAAGTTAACCTGCTGAGCGACAACAATCCGCTGGGGCTGGCGAATGATGACGTCACCGGCGTGGGTCTGAACTACCAGTTCTAATCACGATATGAGGGTGGCCGCAAAGGGCCGCCCTTTTAATCATCTCAGGTTAAGCGATAGTGCATGTCAGGCTGAGGCGTATCCGGCAGATCCTGCTCCAGATTCATTTCCCTCAGGTTTATCTCAATATTGGTGCACATGGCATCCAGCGGCAGATGGTTGTTGGCCAGGCCAAACGGCATCTCCAGCTCTTCCGCCAGGGTATCCAACGACAGGAAGGTATAGGCGATAAACACCGATACCAGCGGCGTCATATAGTGCAGATCCGGCACCAGCGCGAACGGCAACAGCGTACAGAACAGATAAACCGTACGGTGCAGCAGCAGGCCATAAGCAAACGGAATCGGCATGCTCGCCAACCGCTCACATCCCCCCAGAACCTGCGACAGCTGATTGTTGCTGGCATCCATATGGGCATACAGAATGTCAGAAAGATTACCGTTACGGCGCTGTACCGCCAGCCAGTTAGAGAGCTGTAGCTCAATAAAGTTGGTTGGTGAGCGGCGAGCCAGGATCTCATCGGCCTCATCCCCGAGATAGCGGCGCAGATCCTCGTGGGCATCGGTACGCCGCAGCTGGTGCTTCAGGCTGTAACAGAAAGCCAGCAGCAGGGACATCACGCGCGGCGCCTCAGCCGGAGAGATAGCCAGCGCCAGCCGCTGTAGCGTCCGGCAGGCAATCAGCAGATTTCCCCAGAACATACGGGCTTCAATAAAACGGCCAAAGCAGACGCTATTGCGGAAACCAAGGAAGACCGCAATCGACACCCCGAGCAGGCTGAAAGGGGCAAGAGTCAGCTTAATCCCCAACGTTTCATACCAGTCAAGGCACAAAATCGCGATCACTGACATCATTAAATTGAGTGTCAGACGAAACCAGATTCCGGGTAGCACAGAGCCGTGCCAGGCGAAAAGGCGGACAAACCAGTGACGATGCGGACGGATGATCATGATGAGCAGGTGAGTAGAATTTTTCGCAGATTGTGCAGAAAAACCCTGACGTTGGGAAGGGGTATTTTGTGACTTTAATCACATATATTTTCGGGCGCTGTCTTGACAACTTTTTGCATTTCAGCGGTGTCATCTTTCCCTCTGTCAGGGGGTAAGAAAATCGTAATTATCTGCGCGCGGGTCCTGCAATGCCACTGGCGGAACCAGTTTCAACGTGATCCAGTTTGAGGTGACCCGCTGCTGTTTACTGTCCTCCAGCGTCACCGACAAACGATATCCATTACTGGCCTCCGCCGAATTGTCCCAGGCGGGAATAATAATGCTCCATCCCTGCGGATCGCTGCTGTTAGCGGGCGGCGTCAGGCTCAGAGTCTGAGTATCACCCTGCCAGCTCACCGCTTTAATCGGATTACTGTGGCGAATCTGCAGCTTCAGCGGCAGGGGTTCCCCCGGCTGCACCTGCCACGGCGGCGTTGCCAGGAACACCGATAGCGTTTTTCGCTGGCGGAAAGCCAACACCGGAGAATTATTACGATTCACCGCATCATACCGGCTACCGCTCAGCGACTGCGCGGCATCGACGTTACTGGCCGAGAGCTGTTTACTTAGCGATACGCCGATGCGGTAGTTCATCTTCAGGGCAAACTGATCCTGCGACTCACCACTGTCGCCCTCTTTATGATTGGCGGTAAACGTGAACAGCGGAACGGGCGTGTAATTAATTCCCAGCGTCACCGCCGTCGGGTTATCCATCAAATTTCCGCTGTGGAACAAATCGATATTGCGCCCCAGATATTGTTCGTAGCTAAGGGAAACACCCAGCTGGCGATAAAACGGCAGATATCCCCGGGTGGTAATATCATAACCGCGCGCCATACGCATCTGGCTGGTGCTGCCGCGATTGTGCCAGCCGCTGAGGGGATGATAGTAGTTGGCGGAAAAGCGCAGATATTCGCCCCATGCTTCGGTACCCAGCGATCCGCGCTGCTGGTTTTCGGTCAGCAGATCGTCGATAAAAGCGTTATAGCCCAGCCGCCAGTTTCCGGCTATCCAGCGCTGCCCCAGTCCGGCATTGCCGACTGCGCCGTATTCCGTTTGCTCAAAGCCCAGCTGGCTGAAGGTGAGATACCGATAGTTATCCTGCCAGGGGGTGATCAACTGCGCCGATGTGCCGTTAAAGCTTCCTTCATCATCCACCGCCAGCGACACGCTGGCACGTCCGAAGGGTGACAGCAGCTGTTCCCCTTCCCTGGCGGCGCGCTGGGCAGCAAAATCGCGAAAGCGGTTGAATGCCCACAGCTCGGCCTGTTCACGTAGCGGCTTATCACTGTCGCTGGCCATACTGGCTTCGCCGATGCTTTTCACCGCTTCGGCGATACGTTTTTCCAGCAGGTCGTCGTTAGCTCCACTGTTCAGCGCGGGCAGCTGCTGCAGCATATTACTGAAGCGGGCGGGATCGTCAAAGGGGGCTTCGGCAACCTGATTTTCAGCGTCAAAGGCCCATGCGCGCCCCATAAACAGGCCAGGCAACGACGCCAGCAGGGAAAGTACAATAGGATAACGGCAGATAAATCGGTTCATAGGCATTTAAAATAGCAAAAGCAATGCTTTTATAGCGGGTTAAATGTGTAGTGCCTCACAAAATTGGCGAGTTATAACCTTAACACAGATTCGGCGGGTCGGTGAAAATCCGGGTGGGAGGTATTCGTGGCTTTTGGCAAAACGCTACTTTTGGAAGATGCTGGAAACTTCTGAGGTGAATTGTGTCTGTTTGGCGGTATCACTGGTGGATAGGTGTCAGGGGAACAGCCTCTGCGGCTGTAGGGCGGTCCTCGCGCCGTGCGTTGCACGGTGCCTTCGATTCCAGCATCCGCCCTGTCGGACCGCCTGCGACGCGCCGTCCCTGACACGACACAGCCTTACGCCAGCGTCCTGTTGGCGCATCCTGGTCTGATGCTTTCATCCTGGCGTTGCGGATTACCCGACTTCCGCAGAGGCTGTCCTCCTAAAACTAATCTGCCCGCTTTTCGCATTACAAGGTCACTGATGTGCCAAACAGGCTGACACTTTTCCAATATCAGACAATACCGAAATACCAAAGCAGGCTGGCCGAACTATCAGAGCTTCAGATTGCAGATATCAATCAGCACCACTTTAAAACGGAGAACGCTAATGAAAAAAACGCTACTCGCCGCCTCGCTCCTGTTAGCCAGCCTCGGCGCTGGCGCACAGGAAATCTTCACCCTCAGTTCGCCCGACTTTACCGATAATGCCCTGCTGGACAAACAGTTCGCCGGTGCAACTCCGGGTAACGCCAGCTGCACAGGTAAAACGTCTCCCCGGCACTTAGCTGGAACCATGCTCCCGCAGGAACCAAAAGCTTTACGCTGGTGGTCTTTTTCATTTTACGCTTTCAGCTAATCACTCGTCCGGTGATGCCCTGCGCATCATCGGGCCGCGCTAAACGCCTGTTTTCACGCCAACTATGCAGCAGATAAGGAAAATTAGCATTTTTAGCGCTAATCAAATTGCCGTTATCACTCCTTTCAGGCAAAATCTGGCAAACAAGGCGACTGCTAGCATGTTCATTCAGCGCCTGCAATGGATTATATTCCCAAAAGCGTCAGATTAAGGCATTAAAGATTTATTCTGATGTAAAACCGGGCAATTTTATTCCTCACAACCGAAAAAAGTGCCAACTCATTTCGGTTGCGATGGAGAGTGGCTGACGCAGCGCTACCGCGTTCTACAGCCAGATATTCTGAACAGATTCACGGGGATCAAAGTGAAAAGTAGCAGCGCGTTAATCTTGCTGGCCGTGTTTTCCCTCGCAGGATGCAAAACGGCTCCGTCACAGCCGGATGATGACACTCTGGTGACCAGTGAGGTCAATGGCGTGAAGCTGGTCCATCGATATGCAGTACAGACCCCCACCTCTTTTACGCCTGTAAACCAGCAATATCGTGCGCTGTATAAAGCCTCGGTGATGACCCGGCCCGACTACAGCGGCAAAATTGTTCGCTATCTGGAAACCGGAAAACCCTTCACCGTACTGGGTGAAGCCGACCGCTGGCTGGCCATTGCCGGCGACGATCCGCAACAGCTGGCAGGTTATGTGCCGCTCAAGGCCGGTGTAAAAAGCGAGCTGTATGACGCTACATTGCGTAACGATCGCCCTCGCCCGCGTAAAGCACGTAAAAAAGAGTGCGTAGACGTTGGCGGACAGAGTAAAGCCTGTCGCAACGGCGATACGGCGACATGGATACTGCAATAACCCGAACCCGATGCGGCAGCCACACAGCCGGCGAATGGATAAAATAATTTATGCAGCTGCGGGCTTTTTTCCCGGCTGCAGCACACAGCTGAGATCCTCTAATCCTGATGATGCCAGAACTTTTTCCGGCGAATGAGAGCAACGCGGCCCTGGATAATCCTCTGCTGGCAGCAGCATTTCCCTTGCTGAACGCCGTGGTACAGATCCGCCAGGCCATCAGCCACGACGATCCGGCCGGTTTACGCCAGCAGCTGGTTGATGAAATCCGCCTGTTTGAAAGTCGCTGCCGCAAGGTGGAGCTGCCGTTTGAGACGATTATCGGCGCCCGCTACTGCCTGTGTACGGTACTGGATGAAGCGGCTGCGCAAACGCCGTGGGGCAATCGCGGCGTCTGGTCAGGAAACGGGCTGCTGGTGACATTTCATAACGAAGCCTGGGGCGGTGATAAGTTTTTTCAGCTGCTTTCCAGACTGTCGCAAAATCCCGATCAGCATCTGTCGCTATTAGAAGTCATTAACTACTGCCTACTGTTGGGCTATGAGGGCCGCTACCGCACCATGGAAAACGGCCGCAGCCAGCGCGATGCCATTCGCGATCGTCTTGCCACGCTTATCGCTAATGTCCGTGATACGCCGCATCACAGCCGTATTTCTCCTCCCGTCGAGCTGCCGCATGAAAGTGCCCCCTGGCGCGCGCCGGTGCCGCTTTGGGCCTGCATTTCAATTGCTGCCTTTATCGCCTGCCTGATCTTCTCCAGCCTGAACTGGCGTCTGGGTAACACCGCCACCGCGCTGCAGCAGCAGATCTGGCAAATCCCGCTGCCGGAAACGGTTGCCGGTCAACGAGGAACCGTTCCACAGGCGGTAACCGACCTGCGTTTGCGGCTAAGCGATCTGATTACCACTCATCAGCTGGATGTGGTGGATACCTGCAGCGGTAGCCGGGTGATCCTTCCGGTAGACGGCCTGTTCAATGCCTCTGGCACGGTACTTTCTGCCGAGGGACGGGCGCTTATCGCCAGAGTTGCCACGGCGCTGGAAGCCGTTCACGGAACGCTGCTGATCAGCGTGTTCAGCGATGACAGACCGCGACACGAAGAACGATTCCCCTCAAGACATGAATATTCTCAGGCGCACGCATCTGCCATCGCCAGCCTGATGCAGCAGCTGATTGCTCAACCCGGCGTATCTATTCGCACCCAGGGACGAGGTGACAGTGGTGCACTGATGCCCGACGGCAGCGCTCAGAATCGGGCACAGAACAGGCGTGTGGAGATTACCCTGTTCGCCGCGCCTGAAAACGATGACCGCAGCAACAGCACCGGAAGATCATGATGTTAAAAACAATTTTCGCCCTGCTTACCTGCCGACCGATATGGGGCCTGATCGGCATCAGCGCCCTCTGCGCCCTGATCTGGATGCTCGGGCCTTTGCTGGCCCTCAGTCAGTTTCAGTTACTCGATAGCGATCTGAATCGCCAGTTGCTGATCGCCAGCTGCTACCTGCTGTGGGGGCTGTTTATGCTACTACCCCAGCTGTATCGCGCCTGGTATAACCGACGGATGCTAACGCGATTACAGCTGAACAGCCACGAACAGAGTGAGTTACAGGCCACCAGTGAAATGCTGGATATGCGCTTTCACGATGCAACTCAGCTGTTAAAAAAGATCCAGTTTCCGCATAGTTCGCCCTCGCGCCGCAGCCGCTGGCTGCGTTTTTTCAACGCCCGCTACCTCTATCAGCTGCCGTGGTATCTGATTGTCGGCGCGCCCGGTGCGGGTAAAACTACCGCGCTGCTGAACTCCGGGCTGGAATTTGCCCTGCCTGATAGCATAAATAAAGGCGCCCTGCGGGGCGTGGGCGGCACTCGCCACTGCGACTGGTGGTTCACCCGACAGGCAGTACTGCTTGATACGGCGGGAAGATATACCCTCCAGGAGAGCCAGCGAACGCGCGATGCCAGTGAATGGCAGGCATTTATCGCGCTGCTTAAACGCTATCGTCCGCGTCAGCCAATCAATGGCGTGATCGTCACCCTCAGCGTAGCCGATCTGTTAAGCGACTCGGCGGAGATGCGCCAGGCGCAGGCGACAGCACTACGCAGCCGTATGGCAGAGCTTCACCAGCAAACGGGTATCCACTTCCCGGTCTATATTATGGTGACGAAAAGCGATCTGCTTAAAGGGTTCATGAGCTATTTTGCCCAGTGCGATAAAAGTCAGCGGGAACAGGTCTTTGGCTTCACCTTCCCACTGAAGTCCTCTCCGGTTGAACACGACCGGTTGCTGCCACAGTTTGAGTACCATTTCCATCAGCTGTGCAACCAGCTAATGAACGACCTCGCCTGCAATATGGCAAGGCAAACTGATTTACAACAGCGCGCGGACTGCTTCCTGTTTCCGCAGGAATTCGCTTCTTTACGCCCGCTGCTGGCGGACTATCTGACAACCATCTTCTCGCCCCGACAGAGCGATCCGGCCTGGTCCATACGCGGATTATTTTTTACCAGCGGCACACAGGAAGGTCTGCCGTTCGATCGCGTGATGGGCGAACTGGCACGTAAACTCCAGCTGCCGCAGTCGCAGGACCAGTCAATTGCCAGCTGGAACAGCGTCAGCCGTACTTCGCCCATTCCGGCTAATAAAGGACAAAGCTATTTTATTCACGACCTGCTCAGTAAAGTCGTGTTCCGTGAAAGTGCACTGGCCGGCAGCGACAGCCACTGGGAGTTACGTAACCAGCGCCTGCATCGTTTGGGATATGCCGTCACGGCTGTTGCTTTAGTGGCGTGTTGTGGGTTGTGGTACACCAGCTATGATAAGAATCAGCGTTATATGCAACAGATTGCCGACAGGTTGCCGGAAATTCAGCAGCAGGCCCGAACGCTGAGCGATAACAACAGTGGTGATATTACCGGGCTCCTGCCGTTTTTAAACAGCCTGGTGGCACTGCCTGAAGCGCCAGATTTTTCGCTTACCTCGCCGCCGATGTTAATGCGAGCGGGGCTGTATCGGGGTGAGCAACTGTATAACGCCAGCTGGGGCATATATCAGAACGCCCTGAAATCCCTGCTGCTGCCGCGCGTTGCCCAGGCGATAACGCTCACGCTACAGGAGGATAACGGTGCCAACGAATCTTTCACCCGCGACGCGCTTCGCGCTTATCAGATGCTATACCAGCCGAGAACTTACGACGGGCGTTTCCTGCGTGGTTGGGTGATGCAGAATTTGTCAAAAAATCCACCACCGGATATTACCGATGCCCAGCTAAAGCAGCTGGACTGGCATTTAAGCCAGCTTCTCGACAAGCAGATCCAAAGTTCACCCTACGCTCGTGACGGCGTATTGATAATGAGAAAACAAAATGGCAACCAGCACTGAACTGGGATGGTATGGCAAACTCCCGGCAGCGGGAGATTTTGTCCATCGCCGAATGCCCGAATCACAGCTTGCCCAGTGGTCTAACTGGTTCAAGTCCGGCGTCGTACAATGGCAGCGGTTGCACAATAACTGTACTGAAACCTTCGCTCGTGCGCCGATCTGGAATTTTGTGCTGCCTGCCACACTTGGCGTACAGCAGGTGCAAATTGGCTGCCTGATGCCGTCGCGGGATCGGGTTGGCCGAGTCTGGCCGCTGATGGCTGCACAGAAGGTCGCGGTGTCACAGTGGCATCCGGTTCAGCTGGCATTGGCCGGAGAGTGGTTTAACGTTTTGGGCACCGCGCTACAACAGGTGGTCAGCCAACAGAAAAGCGTTGATGAGGCGGAACTGGCGATAATTAATCTTGACCCACTGCCTCAGACTGAAAAACTCGACGCCAGCGCGATTATTAGCTATCGCGATAGCCCGACTCTCGCATGGCGGGAGGTTTCGCGCCGTTTCGATCCGCTGCAGTACACCAGCTACTGGTGGACGAATCAGTATGATGGCTGTCCGCTGGTCACGCACAAGCACAGCGGCAATTTGACAGCGCAGCTGTTTACACAATTATTTCATCCGACTCTGGCCGAAAATCCGGGCCGCCACGGACTCTACCCACCTATGTTTGACCAGGCTGACTAATCCGGGGGCGAGACAGTAGAAGCATGCGACTTACTCTTTTAAACTATCTGGAGCCGAACGTCTCCGCAAGCTGCGATTTCGCACCGCCGGGTGGCACCATCGGCCGCAGCGCTGATAATAATCTGGTCCTTCCCGATCCTGAACGGACCATTTCTCGTTTACAGGCGCTGGTTCATGTTTCTCCCGGCGGTGAATGTCGTTTGACCAGCCAGGGCAGCGTTATCGCAGTGATACATAATGAACGCTCCCTTGCCCGGGGTGAACAGGTCAGGCTGATGCGCGGTGATACGCTGACGATTGGTCACTATCATATTATGGTTACCGATCCCCACCGGACGGACGACAGTACGGCCCTGGACGATCCACTATTGCTCTTTAGCAGTGAAAGTAACGGTGTGGAAGATCCATTGGGAATTCTTAACCCGGCTACACTACCCGAAAGCCTTCAGGAAAAACCGAGTGCGGAAGAACTTGAGCTGCGCGGCGCGCGCGATGCTGCCGCCAGGCTGACGATAAACCCTCTTACTGCCAGTTACAGCGATAACGGCGATCCGTTGAGGGATGGCAGTCATGAACAGCGGCTGCTCAATGCGCTGCAGGAAGGTATGGGTCTGGAGCCGGCGGCCGGACAAACCGCTGCACTCAGCGAAGAGCAGATGCGCCTGACCGGGCGTATGCTGAGCCTGTTCTCGCAGGGCACGGTCGCTCTGCTCTCCTCTCGTTCCATCCTCAAACGTGGTGTCAAAGCCGAAATGACCATGATCCTCAATGAGGCAAACAATCCGTTTAAAATTCTGCCCAGCGGTAAAACGGTACTGATGCAGATTTATCAAAGTCAGATGCCGGGATTTATGCCGCCGGAGCAGGCGGTGCGCGATGCGCTGGTTGATTTGCAGGCCCACCAGCTGGGGATGACCTCCGGGATACGGGCAATAATCGCCGCGATGCTTCAGTCGTTTAACCCGCAGCGGCTGGAGGAACACGCCCGCCAGGACAGCGCCATACCCAGACTGGCTCTCAGCACATCACGTAAGGCGGCTCTGTGGGACTATTTTTTGCGTCATTATCAGAATACATCCGGAGATATTGAGGATGATTTCCACTCGCTGTTTGGCGAGGCGTTTTTGCAGGCGTATGAAATGGAGGTCAACCAGTACAAAGATTCTCAAAGCGCCGAGGAGGATCGATGAATATCACCTTTTGCAGCACATCGCAGACTGGCGCGCGCATCAGTAATCAGGACGCTACGGGCGCACAGCTGAACGATCGGTTCGGCACGTTCGTTGTTTGCGATGGCGTAGCAGGCAGCCCCGGCGGTGAACGAGCCGCCGTCATTGCACGCGATACGCTGCTTTCACAGGCGGCCAGCCACAATACGCTTTCACCTTTACAGACCGAAGAGATGATCGTCGCCTGCGAACAGGCCATCCGTTCGGCGCAGTGGGCAGAACCCGCACTGAAGAAAATGAGTACCACCCTTGCCGCACTGTTTATTGACCGCCCCGGCCAGCGGGCCTGGTGGTGCCATGCCGGAGACACCCGCGTCTATCACTTTCGTCGGGGTGTGGTTCATAACATGACCCGCGATCACAGTCTGGTGCAGCAGCTTCATGACGCCGGATATGATAATACGGGAATAAACAGTCATTTGCTGTATAACGCTCTGGGTACCGACAGTGTGAAGCCCCATGAATACAGCCCCGTCCTGCCGCTGGAGGATGGCGATGTTTTTCTGCTGTGCAGCGATGGTTTTTGGAATAATTTGACACTTTATGAGATGGAACAGGCACTAAGAATGGTAAACTCACCGCAGGAATGGCTGGCTCTAATGCTGAAAGCTATCGACCGCAGCGAAAAACAGGATAATCTTAGCGCCGTGGCCGTATGGTGCGGATCGCCGCAGGAGACTACGTTGCTTTTTTCTCTGACGGATTCAGCCCGGTTTTTACCACCGCGTGATTAATTTCAAGGAATGCTATGAAATATTGGTTGCCAGTTGTCCTGAGCCTGATGGCTGTCGCCAGCGTGCGGGCGGAAGATTACCGGGTCGTCTCCTCCCCCAGCCTTGCGCTGGACGTGTTTATCGATAGCGTTACCAGCAGTGCACCGCAGGCCTGGTGCAAAGAAAAGATCGACCTGCGCATTGTTTCCGCAAAAGCCACTGAATCAGCGGTGCTCGATAAGTTCCTGCCGCAGGTAGGGAAACTGCTGCACAACCAGTGCGGCAAACTGAAAGAACTGCCGTGGCAGATGACCAGCAGCCGTGGCTCAGTGCTGGCCGTGGGTACCGCCCTTCAGAACGATGACTGGCAACCGGTCATTACCGCCGATGCGACCGCCACCGCCACCGCCGATAACGCCTCACCGCTGGATATTTCCCGCCCGGCAAACACCGTACCGCTGCACTACTTCGATCTGCCCGGCGGCTGCCACTTCCGTACCTGGTGGGACGATCGCGGCTCGTCGCTGTTTATTCCCGAGACGAAAGCGATGACCTGTACAGCCGATGGCTGGCTGGAGGGCCGCAGTGAACTCAGCCTGATGAACGGTCAGAACGGTCAAAACCCTGCGTTACCGCTGGCGGTCACTTTTTATCAGGGTTACCCGCTGCGGGACCTGCATCCTGCCCCGGGCGAACTTGTCGTTGTCACAGTGAATAATCAGCGTATGGTGGTCAGCCGCCCGGAGGCGCCGGACAGCTGGCTGGTGCTGCCATTTATTCCTGAGCTTCACGTCTGGTCTTTTGAAGGAACGCTGCTGATTAAGATGGACAAAACCGACGCCAGCAACGCCGCAGAAATAAAGGAGCGGGTTGAGAAACTGCGCCAGACATGGTCAGCGACAATCGCTCCCAAAGTGAAAGTGAACGTGCTGCTGGTTGATGCCCTGCATGCCGATCTTGCCGACCCGGCAACAGGTGCCTGGCGCACCGTTAATTAAGTATCTGGCGTAGCGTACGTTAGGAGAGTTTTATTATGTCGGCAAACGAGCAGCAACAAAACGCGACCAAAGCGCTTCCGCCGGGTTATCGCTTCAATGAGTTCGAAATTCAGGAAGTCATTGGCGGCGGCGGCTTCGGCATTGTTTATCGGGCCTGGGACCATCTGCTGGAACGCACTATCGCCATCAAGGAATTTATGCCGAACTCGCTGGTCACGCGCGGCGAGGATCTGTCCGTCACGCTTCGGGCCGAGCGCCATCAGCGGCTGTTTAACGCCGGGATGAACAGTTTCGTGCAGGAAGCCCGACTGCTGGCGCGTTTTAACCACCCCGGACTGCTGCACGTTCTCCGCTTTTGGGAAGGCAATGGCACCGCCTATATGGGCACGCTGTTCTACAGCGGGATGACGCTAAAAGCGTGGCAATCCAGTCAGCCGCAGACCATTAACGAAGCATTGATTCGCCAGCTGCTACCGCCACTGTTTGGTGCCATCAATACCATTCATCGCGCGGGCTTCCTGCATCGGGATATTTCGCTGGATAATATTCAAATCCAGGAAAACCAGCTGCCGGTGCTGCTGGACTTCGGTTCCGCCCGCAAAGAGATAGGCAACCTCTCTGACGAAACCGAGATTATGCTTAAGCCTGGCTTCGCACCGCTGGAACAGTACTGCGAGGAAAGAGATGCAGAACAGGGCCCGTGGACCGATATTTATGCTCTGGGTGCGGTGCTGCATACGCTTATTACCGGCAACCCTCCGCCGGTCAGCGTAGTGCGCAGTATTGAGGACAGCTATCAACCATTGAGTGAACTGCGCCTTGAGGGATATTCGCTACCGCTGCTGAACGCCATAGATCGCTCGCTAACGATGGATGCCGCACAGCGCCCACAGTCGATAGATGAGATGGCGTCGCTGATCAATTTGCCGGTGAGCGAAGTTGAAGAGCTGGTGAGTACGATTAGCGAACCACTGATTTCGACAACAGCACAGTACGAAACAGAAACGAAGCGTGAAACAGAAACGAACCGTGAACCTGAGACCGAAGTGCCTCTGGCCGCGATAAACCCGGCAGCCAGCGCCGCCGAACCACTTATTGCCGCGAAGAACCCACCCCGGTTGTCGAAACCACTGTTACTGATGAGCGCTCTGGCAGTACTGGCCGTGGGCACCGTAGTCTGGATGCCGAACCGCGATCCTCAGCAAGGCACCGCGCTGCCGGTGGCGGAAGTTTCGCCAATGCCCCCCGCAGCCGGAGCAGCATCAGCAGCAGGCGATGCACCTGCGCTGGCAACGGTGTATTTGAAGTTAGGCAGTGGAGATACGCTATTGATTAACAACAACGCGATGGCGGTGACACCAAATAACAGCGGTTACACCGTGCTGAATCTTGCGGCAGGTGACTATCTGCTACAGATACAGAGTACGCGTAGCGACTACAGTCAGCAGTTGAAAATTGACCGCGCCGGAACCTGGCTGATTAACCCGGCGCATTGATGTTCAGAGCCGGCGGGGCTATCCCGCCAGTCCACTGTGGCACTGCTGGAGTTCACGCACCGTGCGTGCCAGGTCGGTCAGGCAGTCATCGTTGATGCCACGCTGGTTAAGCTCCTTTTCCAGTGAAAACAGATACTGCGCATTTGTCCCCAGTGGGCCGGTGGCTTTAGCAATCAGCGGCGCAATGGTCTGCGGGCAGGAGTCGGTTTCATACAGCGGATGGCGCGGGTCCATTATGAATACCAGCGCGGTGACTTTTCTGCCATCGTCCAGCGCCAGTTCACACCAGGTCGGCAGATAGCAGCCGGTGATCATTTCACGCTTCCACAGCAGCTCCAGCTCTTCGTGCAGCTTTGCCTCCGGCAGGCAAAAAGCCAGGCCGGTGGTTTCACCGCCTTCTTTCAGCGCCAGCATACGTCCGGGCTGGCTGGCCGTTCCCCGTCCGGCAGTAAGGCGCAGGCAAAACGCGCGATGCCAGCCGACCAGCGTACCGGTAGCGGCTTCATCGGCTTCAAACACCGGGTTCCACATCAGCGAACCGTAGCCGAAAATCCATACCGGGCTGTGGTCAGGGCGGCATGCGAGGGTCGCCGCCAGCGAAGCAGCACGCTGCTCCGCACTCCATAACAGTGATTCCTCGATATCACCAAAAGCGGTTTTACAGTCAGCTTTTAATAAGAAATCTCGTGTTAACACTTTTACCTCCACGCCACTGCTCAAAATACACCCTGCTGATTTCGCCGTCCGCGATTTAACTATTTTTAGCTATTTTATCAAACATTATTACTGACCTTATGCATTTATTCAGCAGCTTTCAAGTTGGAGGTGGATCACAAAAGAAAAAAAATATCCGGGTGGTGACGCCAAGGTGAAATTTGATGTGCAAAACGGGGATGGCTACATTTGGAAAGTGTTGTCTTGACGGTGTCTGCCGTTTGAGATGGGTAGTGTCGTCTTCACACGCAGCATCTTCGCTGACGGGTCGCGTTCCCTGCCGCGCAGGTCCTCGCGCCGCTTCGCGGTACCCTCACTTCGGTCGTCAGCCTCACGGACCGCCGCAGACGCGTGTCCTGCGCGGCTGCGCCTTTCGCCCACGTCCGTGTGGACAAATCCTGGCGTCCTCTCTACGTTCAGCACTGCGGATAGCTCGTTCGGGATCGCGACCCGTCTGCTTTGCCCGTTTTGCGGTGCCTGAAATTTTATTGTGCGGTCATATGGTATATGGCAGCCCGTTTTTTGACTGAAAGATATCGCCTTTCAGAACGATCCCTATGATTTTTGGTTGTTTATGTTGTCAGTTCATCAGAGTTACCACTTTTATCGTTACTCACTCATTTCCCTTTCATCCTCTGGATACAGATAATTCCCAATACTGAAAACCATATCTAAGTTCTCAGCTCTACAGCGACTCATTAGTATCGAGACGGGTCCCAACACGCCAATCCTCGCAGCGACAGGCGCACAAGCACAAGCACAGCAATTGCTATTCCCACAGTCCCCCCCAACAGTCAGCAAACATTAATTAACACTTTTCTTTTTTGCCAAACCAGTTTAGCTTGCTGGCAGATTTTTACTTCAGGACAATCACAATGACGTAACGAATCTGGGTATTGGGTGATGCAGTAATTGATTTGCTACCGGGAACAGGACGATCGCCTGTTGAAATGCCCCGGCGGCGCACCGGCCAACGTCGCGGTCGGCGTCGCGCGGCTTGGCGGTAATAGCGCCTTTATCGGCTGCGTGGGCGATGACCCGTTCGGCGAATTCCTGCGGCAGACACTGCGCGGCGAAGGCGTTGATATCAGCAACATGCACCGTGAAAAAGGCCATCGCACCTCAACCGTACTGGTCAGCCTGGACCAGCACGGCGAGTGACAGTTTACCTTTATGGTGCGCCCCGCTGGTGATCACCGACGCGACAGCCCCGACGGCTACGCTGCTGGAAGCGGTGGCGCGAGAAGGGTATGAAGAAATTGACTTCTTCGGCGGTCAGCCGCGTATCTCCCCCACCCGCGATCGTCTGGCCGGTTATCAACGGGGGCTGGAACGTGCTGGCGTGACGGTGCGCCCGGAGTGGATCATGCATGGCCATTACCACTCCAGTTCCGGTTACGAGATGTTTGCCGATCTTTATGCCCGTCTGGGCCGCGTACCGCAGGCGCTGTTCTGCGCCGCCTGTGGGCTTCAGGAAGGCGTGCTGCGCTACCTCAGCCAGCACGGTCTGCTGGATACCCCGATGCATCTCTGTAGCTTTGACGATCACTATCTGTATGACGCGCTGTCGGTGCGTATTGATACGGTCGAACAGGACGAATGCCTGCTGGCGTGGAACTGCTTTGAAATGATCACTCAACTGATTGATGAACAGCCCCCGGAGACAACTCAGCGCTGGCTACCTGCACGGCTGAAGTGGCGTCGAGCGAAGAATCCAGAAATTTAACCGGGTAATACGCCCTTTCGGGCGTAAAGTCGTGTCCGCTTGAAAAACAAAAGCTCAACTTGTCCGGGTGAGCGACATTATTCTGGCATCAGCGAAACCTCGCTTCGCCTTCAGTCAGCGCGTTGCATTCTGACATCAGCGCGTCTTGTGCCACTTATCATCGTCGCCTTTATGGTACTGGTGCTTCACTGCGGCCCAGGCCACTTTGTGGGCGACCTCCTCACGTGAATCATCGCCACGGCGATCGTCGCTATTTTTATACTGTTCCCAGGCACTGTTAAATGCTTCTTTATAGATGTCCTGGGCATGTGCAGGCAATACGTGTTTAATGGCATCAGGCAGCGCCTGGCGGGAATCGTAGGGCATTGTTGACCTCCTGAATGAGCATAAATCAATCACCGTTAAGCCTGGCGCACAGACGCTTTTTTACCACTTTCTTTTTTACAAGCCTGGATTGAATTTCTCATTACCGAGTGCATTATCCTAACATAAAACCCATTATGAGCGGTTAATTCCACTCAATCATTAGATAATAAAAAATAAACATCCCGATATTTCATCGAGATAAAAAGCTAATCATAAAAAATGAAGGCTTCAGACTTAATTCACCTAAAGTCCGTAAAATCGCGTAAATATTTACCGCCACGTTAAAAAAAAAGATTACACTTTCGCCACTTGTCACTGATACTTCAGTCACGACTTTATGAGGCCCCCCGATTTCGTCGGTTTTGAGCCAGCAGATTTCGATAAGGAGCGTTAGCCTATGAGTGCCCACGAGAGCAGTAAAACCCGCCACACCGAGTACTCCCTGATCTTCCCCCTGGCCGCACTGCTGATACTGTGGTTCTGGGGAAATACCACTTCGCTACCTGTCGTGGTAGGTATAAATTTGCTGGCGCTGGTGGCTATTCTCAGCAGCGCCTTTAGCGTAGTGCGTCATGCCGACGTGCTGGCACACCGCCTTGGCGAACCCTATGGCTCTCTTATTCTCAGCCTCTCCGTCGTTATTCTTGAGGTCAGCCTGATCTCCGCATTAATGGCCACCGGCGATGCCGCCCCGGCGCTGATGCGCGACACGCTGTTCTCGATCATTATGATCGTCACCTGTGGCCTGGTCGGCTTTGCCCTGCTGCTCGGCGGCCGCAAATTCGCCACCCAGTACGTTAATCTGGTGGGTTTAAAACAGTACCTGATTGCTATCTTCCCGCTGGCAATTATCGTTCTGGTGCTGCCCGTAGCGTTACCGGGCGGTAACTTTAGCGTTGGGCAGGCACTGCTGGTTTCCGCCATTTCAGCTGCCATGTACTGGGTGTTTCTGCTTATCCAGACCAAAACCCATCAGAACCTGTTTGTTTACGAACATGAAGACGATGATGGCGATCCGCACCACGGTAAGCCTTCAGTCCACAGCACTGCCTGGCATACCGCGTGGCTGATTGTGCATCTGATTGCGGTCATTGCCGTAACGAAAATGAATGCTAACCCACTGGGTGAGCTGCTGACGGCGATGAATGCCCCGGAGCAGTTTACCGGCTTCCTGGTGGCGCTACTGATCCTCTCGCCTGAAGGACTGGGCGCGATTAAAGCGGTGCTGGCCAATCAGGTACAGCGCGCGATGAACCTGTTCTTTGGTTCGGTGCTGGCGACAATCTCGCTGACGGTACCTGCGGTTACGATTATCGCCTCACTCACCGGACAGAAGCTGATTTTCGGTCTGGAGTCACCGCAGATGGTGGTGATGATTTCTGCCCTGATACTGTGCCAAATCTCCTTCTCTACCGGGCGCACTAACGTGCTGAACGGTGCAGCGCATCTGGCACTGTTTGCCGCCTATTTGATGACGGTAATGCTGTAACGAAAAAAAGGCCGGATTATCCGGCCTTTACTTTATCGATCAATTCTCTTCCGCGTTTTGCTCGGCCCGGTAAACCAGCGTATGTCCGGCACCGCTTAACGTCAGGGTTTGTTGATGCAATGTAACGCTGGCCCCCGCCGTCAGCACCTGCCCCAGCAGTTGTTCCCACTGGTTAAGTTCACCGTCCCGGCACCGCATCCTGGTGGATGCCAGTTGCGGAACCGTCAGCCGATCCTGCTCCAGTTTTCCCTGACCGAAGAAGCGGTTGCACATCACGCCGCTGACTCTCAGACCCGGCGCAAAGCTGATACCCGGGCGTATCCCGGGGCGTTGCTCCACGGGTTTGCCATCAACCGCACTCAGCACGAAGTACTGATTCAGCAGCTGCTGCTCATTTAAACGGTTGCCGTCACTACTACAG
The DNA here is from genome assembly GCF_059420805.1 of Erwinia sp. GW821-FHT03D09. Lineage (NCBI taxonomy): Bacteria > Pseudomonadati > Pseudomonadota > Gammaproteobacteria > Enterobacterales > Erwiniaceae > Erwinia > Erwinia sp. GW821-FHT03D09. The sequence goes on along the minus strand of NZ_JBWKUK010000001.1, from coordinate 19,320 downwards.
CCGCTGGCGGCGAGAGTCGCGAGCATCAGCAGAATGGATTTTTTCATCATGGCTCCTTGAGTCAAATTTTCGACCCACACCCCGGCGGGTAACGAGAAGAGCAGGAAAGAAAACGGGCCTGATTTTCAGGCCCGTTGTGATTACGCTGTCTTAGTTGCTGGTATCCAGTTCAGGGAAGCTTTTGACCAGGTCATCAATCGCTTTCATCTGCACCAGGAACGGCTCCAGCTTATCCAGCGGCAGCGCCGACGGGCCGTCGCATTTGGCATTCGCCGGATCCGGATGCGCCTCAATAAACAGGCCGGCAATGCCCACCGCCATACCGGCACGGGCCAGTTCGCTAACCTGCGCGCGTCGGCCGCTGGAGGCTGCACCCATTGGGTCACGGCACTGCAGGGCGTGGGTCACGTCGAAGATCACCGGACTGCCGTTGGAAACCTGCTTCATCACGTTGAAGCCCAGCATATCGACCACCAGATTGTCGTAACCGAAGTTAGCACCACGATCGCACAGAATGACTTTATCGTTGCCGCCTTCAGCAAATTTATCCACGATGTTGCCCATCTGGCCCGGGCTGACGAACTGCGGTTTCTTGACGTTAATTACCGCGCCGGTTTTCGCCATCGCTTCCACCAGATCGGTCTGGCGGGCAAGGAAGGCCGGAAGCTGGATAACGTCAACCACGTCCGCCACCGGCTGCGCCTGGCTGGCTTCATGGACATCGGTAATGATCTTCACGCCGAAAGTTTGCTTCAGCTCCTGGAAGATTTTCATCCCTTCTTCCAGACCCGGACCGCGATAGGAGTGAATAGACGAACGGTTGGCCTTATCAAATGACGCTTTAAACACATAAGGAATACCCAGCTTCTGGGTTACGGTGACGTAATGTTCACAAATGCGCATGGCCAGATCGCGGGATTCAAGCACGTTCATGCCACCAAACAGGACGAATGGCAGATCGTTTGCTACCGGGATATCACCAATGCTAACCACTTTTTGTTTCATGTCTTCGCCTTATGTCTTAGAGGTATTCACCGCGCACGATGCATCAGTGCAGGGTTATCTGTTTCTGTTCAATGGAGTGGATTTGCAGCTTGATCATTTCACTCACCGGATCTTCCGGGCAGTGTTTCACAAAGTAAGCCAGATCGCTCAATGCCACGTGTTCACATTCCAGCTGGGCAAAAATCAGCCCGCGATCGCGAATTTCATAGGGATCTTCAGGGTCCATCTGCACCAGCACCTGGCTCACCTGCAGCGCGGTTTCCATCTGCTCTTCTTCCATCAGCGCAGCCTTTAGCGTATCGAGCATTTTGCGCAGCACGGCCAGCGGCTCGGCTTCCTGCAAATCATCATCGTACAACTTGGCAATCGGGCCGATATTGCCTTTCAGCCACACTTCGAGGGTATGTTCATCCAGCGTGTCGCCATTGAAGGGATTGATTAACCAGATATCTTCATCAATCCACTCGGCGCGCAGGATCAACTGCGTAGGGAAAATAACCGGGCACAGCGGCAGCTCAAGCTGGCGGGCAATATGCAGGAACACAATACCCAGCGACACTGCCGTTCCCTGACGGGTAGTGAGTACATTATCCAGCCACAGAGAATCAGAGAGGCGATAGATACCGCCCGCGCCGCCAAATCCCCACTGGTGCCAGAAAAGCTCAATCAGCTTCTCCAGCTGTAAATCGGCTTCAAGCTGCGGCGAAATAGTCGCACGCGCTTCGGCTACCAGCGCCGACAACTGCTTTCTGACGTTTTCAGCCGGAAAGTCGCTGCGAATAGCCAGCGATGCCGCGATAACCGCTTCACTCAGCGGGGCGGCAGTAAAATCAAAATCAGCTAAGGACGTCATACAAACCCCAACAGTGGCATTTTAGTTGTGGCTAACCGGACAATCGCATAAACCGCGACCAGGGCCACAATGAACGCTATCCAGCGCACTTTCTGCGCACGCGGACGTCGTCCGAGGGCAATAAAGCCCAGTGCAATATAGATAATAACGCCAAACAGCTTCTCAGTCAGCCAGCTGCCCTGTGGCGAGAACGGGTAAAAGTGGGTAATCGTGACCAGCAGCACACCGGACAGCAGCAGCAGCGTGTCATTGATGTGCGGCACAATACGAACCCAGCGACGCTGCAGCATGGCAGACTGACGCTGTAACCACCAGAAACGTAAAACAAACATCAGCACGGTAATGCAAACCGTCAGCAGATGGAAATGTTTTAGCGGAAGATACCATGTAGCCATGTTGACTCCTTACTCAGCCAGTTTCTGTCCAAAGGTCACGCGATCGTTACCGCCGTAATCCTGACAGGTTTCTACTGCGGTAAAGTTGTTATCGCGCAATATCTGGTGAACCTCCTGTGCCTGCTGCCAGCCATGTTCAAGCAGCAGCCAGCCTTCGGGGTGCAGATGCTGCCCGGCGGCGACGGCAATCAGTTTGATATCGGCCAGACCGCGATCGCCCGCAACCAGCGCGCTGGCCGGTTCAAAACGCACGTCGCCCTGGTTAAGGTGGCCGTCCGCGGCATCAATATAAGGAGGATTACTGACGATGATGGCAAACTGCTGCCCGGTCAGGGCCGAGAACCAGTTGCTTTGCAGGAAACGCGCATTGTTCAGCGACAGCTTTGTGGCGTTATATCGCGCGAGTTCGACGGCATCGGCAATGCGATCGACGCCGGTGACCTGACAGTCGGGCCGTTCGCTGGCAATCGCCAGTGCAATCGCCCCGGTTCCGGTGCCGAGATCCAGCACCGCACAGGCACTCTGCGGCAAGCGCGCCAGCGCCTGCTCAACCAACACTTCACTGTCCGGACGCGGGATCAGCGTATGGGGAGAGACGCGCAGCGGCAGCGACCAGAATTCACGCTCACCGATGAGATAGGCCACCGGTTCGCCTGCCGCACGACGCGTCAGCAGGGCATCGAGCCGCGCCAGCTGGTCGGCATCCAGTTCGCTATCGTCGAAGGCGATCAGCCAGCTGCGTGACTTGCCGATTACCCAACCCAGCAGAATTTCCGCATCACGCTTTGGGCTGTCGCTGCCTGCCAGGCGGGTAATGGCCTCACGCAGCCAGGATCGGATCTGCATCAGTCCTGCCCGGCAAGGGCTGCCAGCTGATCGGCCTGATATTCCTGCACGATAGGCTCGATCAGCGAATCCAGTTTACCTTCCATCGCCTCATCCAGGCGGTAGATAGTCAGGTTGATTCGGTGATCGGTAACGCGCCCCTGCGGGAAGTTATAGGTACGGTTACGGTCGGAACGATCGCCGCTGCCCAACAGGTTGCGGCGCGTGGAGGACTCTGCCTGCTGGCGGCGGGCCATTTCAGCGGCGCGGATACGCGAACCCAGTACGCCCAGCGCTTTGGCTTTGTTTTTGTGCTGCGAACGTTCGTCCTGACACTCCACCACAATGCCGGTTGGCAGGTGGGTAATACGGATGGCGGAGTCGGTGGTGTTAACGTGCTGGCCGCCCGCGCCGGAAGAACGGAAGGTATCGATTTTCAAATCCGACGGATTGATATCCGGCAGTTCGGCTTCCGGCAGCTCCGGCATCACCGCCACGGTACAGGCGGAGGTGTGAATGCGGCCCTGGGATTCGGTTTCCGGCACGCGCTGCACGCGATGACCGCCGGATTCAAACTTCAGGCGACCGTAGGCACCCTCACCGACTACTTTGGCGATCACTTCTTTAAAGCCACCGTGCTCGCCTTCGTTGGCGCTCATGATTTCCACTTTCCAGCGACGCGCTTCGGCATAGCGGCTGTACATGCGGAACAAATCGCCGGCGAAGATCGCCGCTTCGTCACCGCCGGTGCCGGCGCGCACTTCCAGATAGCAGTTGCGTTCATCATCGGGATCTTTCGGCAGCAGCAGCACCTGCAGCTGCTGTTCCAGCGCCTCGCTGGCTTCGCGCGCTTCTTTTAATTCTTCCTGCGCCATATCGCGCATTTCCGCATCGTCGAGCATCATCTCGGCGGTTTCGATATCTTCCTGGATCTGCTGCCACCGGCGGAAACACTGGCTGACATCGGTCAGCTGAGCATATTCCCGTGACAGTGCACGGAAACGTTCCTGATCGGCAATCACACCGGCATCACCCAGCATCGCCTCGACTTCTTCGTGACGTTCCTGTAATGCTTCCAGTTTGGCAACAATAGAAGGCTTCATTCGTGTAGTTTTACCTTGTTAATAGAGGCTTGAAACGCTATTCCAGCCCGAGGCTGTCGCGTAAAATTTGCAGACGTTCGCCATCGCCATCGCGTGCGGCCTGCTGAAGAGATTTGGTTGGGGCATGGATCAGACGGTTGGTCAGCTTGTGAGCAAGATCGCGGATCACATCTTCCGCATTACCGCCATTTTGCAGTGCGGCCAGCGCGCGCGCTTCGAGTTCACTACGAACCTGATCGGCCTGAGAACGGTATTCGCGAATGGTTTCCACCGCGCCCTGCGCGCGCAGCCAGGACATAAATTCGCTGCTTTCCTGCACCACGATGGTTTCTGCCTGCACCGCCGCCGCTTTGCGCTGCGCGAGGTTGCTTTCGATGATCGCCTGCAGATCGTCCACGCTGTACAGATAGGCGTTAGGTAATTTACCGACTTCCGGCTCAACGTCGCGCGGTACGGCAATATCCACCAGCAGCATCGGCTGGTTACGCCGCTGTTTCAGCGCCCGCTCAACCATCCCTTTACCAATAATCGGCAGCGGGCTGGCGGTAGAACTGATAATAATGTCGGCTTCGGCGAGGCGAGAATCGATGTCCGGCAGGCTAATCACTTCAGCACCCACCTCATCGGCCAGCACCTGAGCGCGTTCGCGGGTACGGTTGGCAATCATCAGTTTACTGACCTTGTGTTCACGCAGATGGCGGGCCGCCAGTTCAATCGTTTCGCCCGCGCCGACCAGCAGTACGGTCACCGTGGAGAGCGACTCGAAAATCTGCCGCGCCAGGCTACAGGCAGCGAACGCCACCGAAACGGCGCTGGCACCGATTTCGGTTTCGGTACGCACGCGTTTCGCCACCGAGAACGATTTCTGGAACATGCGCTCCAGTTCGCTGGAAAGAGAATGGCCGCGCTGGGAATCGGCAAAGGCTTTTTTCACCTGCCCGAGGATTTGCGGTTCGCCCAGCACCAGAGAATCCAGGCCGCTGGCCACGCGCATCAAATGGCTGACCGCGCCATCATCATGATGCCAGTAGAGGCTTTTATGCAGGTCTTCCGGGCTTAACTGGTGGTAATCACACAGCCATTTGGTCAGCTGCTCTTGTAAATTCTCCTGCTGTTCTACACTGAGATAGATTTCAGTGCGGTTGCAGGTGGAAAGCACCACGCCACCCTGCACGAGCGGCTGCGCCAGCAGGCTGTTTAAAGCCTGATCGAGCGTATCCGGCGCGAACGTAACACGTTCACGCAGCGCAACAGGAGCGGTTTTGTGATTAATGCCGAGAGCCAGTAACGTCATGGTGCCAGATTGGGTATATCCCACAGTTGATAGGGTTTTCTGAAGCGCATTCTACAAGATGCGCGGGATCAATAAAAGTCGTGCGTGGCCTATCCCTGCAACAAGATTTACCTGTTGTAGCGCAAATCAGACAATTTGAGCGTTGACGCCGCCCGGCAAGCTGGTTAGCGTGAGCGGTTGATTGCGGCAAGTATGTCCGAATTACGTCCGAGGAGTTGACCTGATAATGTTATTGTCGAATCGCCGTCTGATGCGGCTTATTCCCCTCGCCAGCGTGCTGCTGGCGGCCTGTAGCATCACGCCAGAGCCACAGACTCCCGGCCAGAGCCCGACCTCACCGCAGTGGCGCGACCACCAGCAGGCGGTGGAAAAAATTACTCAGTATCAAACTCGCGGTGCCTTTGCTTTCCTTTCCGACCAGCAAAAAGTCTATGCCCGCTTTAACTGGCAGCAAACCGCCCCGGACCGCTACCGCCTGCTGCTGACCAATCCGCTTGGCAGTACCGAGCTGCAGCTCGACCAGCAGGGCCAGGTGGCGCAAATCGTGGATAATAAAGGCAAACGCTATGTCAGCCGCGACGCCGCGCAGATAATCTCACAGCTGACCGGCATGACTATTCCGCTGGATAATTTACGTCAGTGGATTCTTGGCCTGCCGGGTGACGCCACTGACTACTCGCTGGATGACCAGTACCGCCTGCGCGAGCTGAACTACAGCCAGGACGGCAAAACATGGCATGTGACCTATCAAGGTTACGACAGCAAACAGAGCCCGACGCTGCCGTCAAACCTTGAACTGCAGGAAGGCAGCCAGCGCATCAAGTTAAAAATGGATAGCTGGACCGTTAAATGATCGAACAGTGGCCCTCACCGGCGAAACTTAATTTATTTCTCTACATTACCGGCCGTCGTGAAGACGGCTACCACAATCTGCAAACGCTGTTCCAGTTTCTGGACTATGGTGACACGCTGACCATTACCGCCGACAGCAGCGGTGAACTAAAATTGTTAACGCCGGTTGCCGGCGTGCCGGATGAACAGAACCTGATTGTTCGCGCCGCCCGGCTGCTGCGCGAGAAGGCAGCAGCGCGCGGCACCCTGCCCGCCAATGCCGGAGCCAGCCTGGCGATAGATAAACGCCTGCCGATGGGCGGCGGCCTGGGCGGCGGTTCGTCTAACGCGGCCACGGTACTGGTTGCCCTGAATTATCAGTGGCAGACCGGTTTTAGCTTTGAGGAGCTGGCGGCGCTGGGCCTTAGCCTCGGTGCCGACGTACCGGTGTTCGTGCAGGGTTTTGCGGCCTATGCGGAAGGCGTGGGTGAAAAGCTAACGCCCGTCTCCCCGGCGGAAAAATGGTATCTGGTCATGCACCCCGGCGTCAGCGTGGCGACCCCGGCGGTGTTCAACGATCCGTTACTGACCAGAGATACGCCATATCGGCAAATCAATGAGCTGTTGGAGGCCGATTTCCGCAATGATTGTGAGGCCGTCGTCAGAAAACGTTTCCGCGAGGTTGAACAGCTCGTTTCCTGGCTGCTAGAATATGCGCCGTCGCGCCTGACTGGAACGGGTGCTTGTGTGTTTGCTGAATTTGACACCGAGTCCGTCGCACGCCAGGTGCTTGAGCTGGCCCCGAAAGAATTGCAGGGATTCGTAGCGCGAGGCGCAAACGTTTCGCCGCTTCACCGCATTCTTTCAGAGCATTCAAGCTGAAGTGACAGCGTCACCATGATCCGGACGCTGCACCAGGCTCATTTAACACCCGCATGAAATCGTCAGTGGTCTTGCGCCAACCCTGACTTAATTTCATTCTCTCGACGCAAAGCCTGAGGTTCTTCTCGTGCCTGATATGAAGCTTTTTGCTGGTAACGCCACCCCGGAACTAGCACAACGTATTGCTAACCGCCTTTACACCAGCCTGGGCGACGCCGCCGTCGGTCGTTTCAGTGATGGTGAAGTGAGCGTACAGATTAATGAAAATGTACGCGGTGGTGATATTTTCATCATCCAGTCCACCTGTGCCCCAACCAACGATAACCTGATGGAACTGGTTGTGATGGTTGACGCCCTGCGTCGTGCTTCCGCTGGTCGTATTACTGCGGTCATTCCGTATTTTGGCTATGCTCGTCAGGACCGCCGCGTGCGCTCTGCTCGTGTACCCATTACTGCTAAAGTGGTTGCTGATTTCCTGTCAAGCGTTGGCGTTGACCGCGTTCTGACCGTTGATCTGCACGCCGAGCAGATTCAGGGCTTCTTCGACGTTCCGGTTGATAACGTTTTCGGTAGCCCGATCCTGCTGGAGGATATGATGCAGATTGGCCTGGAGAATCCGATTGTGGTTTCCCCCGACATTGGCGGCGTGGTTCGCGCCCGTGCCATTGCCAAACTGCTGAATGATACCGATATGGCGATTATCGACAAACGCCGCCCACGTGCTAACGTGTCGCAGGTGATGCATATCATCGGTGATGTGGCTGGCCGTGACTGCGTACTGGTTGATGATATGATCGATACCGGCGGTACCCTGTGCAAAGCAGCAGAAGCGCTGAAAGAGCGTGGCGCCAAGCGCGTATTCGCCTATGCTACTCACCCTATCTTCTCCGGCAATGCGGTTGAAAATCTGCGTCATTCGGTGATTGATGAAGTAGTGGTGTGCGATACCATTCCGCTGCCTGAAGAGATCAAAGCGCTGCCAAACGTACGTACCCTGACTCTGTCAGGCATGCTGGCAGAAGCGATTCGTCGTATCAGCAACGAAGAATCAATTTCTGCGATGTTTGAGCATTAATTCTCTGACCGGGGTTATCCCGGCCGGTTTGTTTTTAGCGTTCAGGTTTATATAGCCGCTGTCTTTCGGGACAGCGGTTTTTTTGTGTGGTATCTGGCTTAATACGCTGGGTCATCCGAACCTGTGGGCCAGCCTGCGCCCTCTTTACTTATCGATGTCGCTTTTAATTAACAACCCATAAAACACCCTTCGAAGATTTGTTTTTACAACCAACACAGGGTTAAAAAGCAGACTGGCGGGGCCGGCGGATGGGCAATCCACAGCGCTGAACGCAGTAAGGAAGCCAGGATTCACCCGCAGGACGCGGGTGAAAGTCAGAGCCGGGCCATGGACGTCCCGTCTCTGACGTTCCGACCGGCTAACGCACGAAGTGAGGATACCGCGAAGCGGCGCGAGGACCAGCCCCACCGGCAGCCCCGCCAGTCAGCGCAAACACCGCAGTTCCAGAAAACACCTAAGCACCTAAGCACCGAATCGCCGATCCAACCCGAAATGCTCCGCCAGATAATCAATAAACACCCGCATCTTCGGCAATAAGTGCCGATTCCCCGGCCACAGCAGAGAAAACTGCCCTCCGGCACTGATACACTCATCCAGAGCGCATCTCAATTCCCCACTCTCCAGATACTCCTGCACCGCAAAATCAGGCACGTAAATCAGCCCGAGCCCACGCCTCACGGCCGAAATCTGCGCCTCAAGATTATTGAACACCAGCGAACCCTTTAACGGCAGCTGCCACACATCCCCCCCTCAAACTGCCAGGGCTGAAGCTGGCCGCTGGCGGAAAATCGATACATCAGGCACTCATGTTCGCTTAGATCGGCAGGTTGCAGGGGCCGACCGCGACGCGAAAAATAATCCGCGGAGGCAACCAGGCAAAAATGAAAGCCGCCTAAACGGCGCGCTTTCAACCGTGAATCGGCAAAATCCCCGCCGCGAAGAACCGCGTCATAACCCTCACTAATCACATCCACCAGACGATCGTTGAAATCAAGATCCAGCTCAATATCCGGGTACTGCGCGGTAAACCCGGGCAGCAGAGGCAACAATAGATGGTAGCCTGCCGGAAAGCTCAGCCGCAGCCGCCCGCATTCTGCTGCTGGCTTCCCTGTTGACGGGTGCGCTGTTTGTCTTAATTGAGCACCGCACGGCCTTCCCAATGCTCGATCTCAGCCTGTTCCGCTACGGCCGTTTCGTTGGCGTACAACTGTTGCCGGTCGCGACGCTTTACAATAGCAAAGCGCTGGCTGGGGTGATCACCACGACAGTGACCATTTTTGTGCTTGCGCCGCTGAATGAAGAAACGCTTTTTCGCGGCTTCATGATGAACCGTATTAAGCATGAGAGTTACCTCGTGTTTTGTATAAGGATTCAACACCCATATCAAAACCGGTAACTCTCAACTTTTCAAAGTCATGTGTCAGATCAAGTCGCGACCAATACATATCAGGAGGCGTACCTCCTATTTTTAGTTGTATTACTTATAATTTTTAAGGTCTGTTTCTGGGCCATTGTTAGCCACAGAGAAGGCTTTATCAAAGCTTTCCATTAGGCATTTGTATTCTGGACATACGTGTTCTGACAGAATTGCGCCAAACCGAGAGCCTTCTGCTCTATTCCAGGTTCTCATTAGCTCGGCGACGATGGCAAATGTATCTGTTGGTATTGCTCCTGCTTGTGCTACTCGAGCAATTGTTATATCTGTTGCCATCTTAGTCCAGTTACCTGACGCATCTACTACACAGTACACATTGTAACCTTCTTTGATCGCGCTAATTGCAGGAAATGCCATACATACGCTGGTTAGAGTGCCTGCGATGATTAGAGTTTTTCTGCCGGTTTTTTTTACCTCATCAACGAATAGTGGGTTGTCCCATGTATTGATTTGCCCAGTTCTTGGGACATATACCGCATGTGGGGCATACTTATGAACTTCCGGGATAAGGGGGCCATTGGGACCATCAGGTACCGAGGCTGTTGTGATTACCGGAATGTTTAGTAATGAAGCTACTTTTGCAATGGCTGTGACATAGTGTCGTAAATCATTTACAGGAACGTCTCTTACTGTATTGAACAGACCACTCTGATGATCTATCAATAAGATTACAGAATCATCCGGGTCAATCATTCCATTCGTAGCGGCCATTTGTACCTCTTTATTGATTAACGTAGTGATATTAAAAGGCGTGAAAACATCTATCAAGGATAGACAACACATACTGTTTTTTGTTCATGTTTTGCTGTGTTTTTAATCAAAAACCTGTTTTTTTAAGCGCACTTATCTGTTAGTACCGATGTCAAAATGACCCACATGCCAATGTAAAACTGACCCACCTGGGGTAAAAATGGCAGCTTTGGAGCTGCCGATGTTGACATTGGAGTTACGCGTGGAGATTGCAGTTCTTTTACGTCAGGGCATGTCTATTCGGGGGATCGCCCGACAGCTTTCCTGTTCAAGGCGGACCGTCCGCCGCTATGCTCTGTCACATTAAGGCGGCGTCAGGTAACGTACTGTTTTTTTTGCGATGTTACCTGCTCATGCCTCTGATCCGAAAATCCTTTAAACGTTTACATTACCCTGTCGATATTATCGCGCAATGTGTTCGCGGGTATCTGGCTTACTCCCTGAGCCTGCGTAATCTGGAGGAAATAATGGCTGAGCGCGGTATTGTCGTTGACCATTCCACGCTCCATCGCTGGGTTATCTGTCTGGTACCGTTACTGGATAAGGCATTTCGACGGCATAAACGCGCCGTGGGGTACCGCTGGCGAATGGATGAAACCTACATTAAAGTCAGAGGGCAATGGAAATATCTCTACCGCGCGGTGGATACTTCAGGCCAAACTATCGACTTCCTGCTGGCCGCTAAACGGGATAATGCAGCGGCGCTGCGCTTCTTTCGCAAAGCCATTCGTCATCACGGCGAACCCGAGGTGGTGACCATTGATAAAAGTGGTGCCAACACGGCAGCGTTGGCAACGCTGAACAGAGCGGCCTGACGGCTGCAAATTGAAAACCCCGCTGTCTGCAGGACTCTGAGTTGCCATAACCTGATTTCAATATGATGATCTGATAACATATTGTTCTCGGAGCCTTCCCCCATGATGACCCGTAAAAGTATCGATACTGTCCTCCTCTCCGTGGCCGCTGATAAGCTTTCACAGCGTGAATGGGACTGGATTAAACTGATGAAGCCTATGGACCTTCCTCCGAAAATGGTTGCCAACGCCATACTGGAGCACCGCAACGATGCTGCCGCGCTCAGCCGCTTGCAGTACGCTGGGAATTAATCTGCACCATGCTTTCTGGTTTCAGTCCCCGTCCACTCAAAAAGCTGTTCACTGCCAACCAGTGTGGACCTCCTTCCTGGATGCCGGCGGGCTGCGAGATATCGAAGTGGAAGCCGTTACAAAGATGCTCGCCTGCGGTACCCGCATCACCGGCGTGAAGGAATTTGGCTGCGATAACTTCAGCTGCACGCATGTTAAATACATCACTAATGCCTGCCACAGCCGTGCCTGTCCTTCCTGCGGTAAAAAGGCCACCGACCTGTGGATTGCTGCCCGGCTTAACCGCTTGCCGGACTGCGACTGGATACACCTGGTTTTCACCCTTCCCGATTCACTCTGGCCCCTGTTTGAAGTCAACCGCTGGCTCCTTAACAACCTCTGCCGCCTGGCTGTCGATAACCTGCTGTATGCCGTTGGCAAACGGGCGCTGGATATCGGCATTTTTTGCGCCATCCACACGTATGGTCGTCGTCTCAACTGGCATCCCCATGTCCACGTCTCCGTCACCTGTGGCGGTATCGATGCGCACAGGAAGTGGAGAAAAATCAACTTTCGTAAAGATGCCATGCGTGCCCCCCTGGATGTGGAACATCCGTCAGCTACTCCTGAGCGTCTGGTCTGAAGGCATCGCAATACCCCCTTCGCTGTCGCATATCACCACCGACTCGCAGTGGCGCGGCCTTATACTGACCGCCGGGGGCAATTACTGGCACGTCTACATGTCAAAAAAGACGGCAGGGGCAAAAACACCGTGAAATACCTGGGCCGTTACCTGAAAAAACCGCCGATAGCGAGCTCCCGGCTGGCACACTATGCCGGTGATGCCACACTGAGCTTCCGCTACCACGACCACAATACGGGTGAGCAGGCCACAGAAACGCTGACGCAGCATGAAATTGTGGCGCGGCTGAAACAGCACATCCCCGAGAAGTTCTTCCGGATGGTGCGCTATTTTGGTTTTCTGGCCAACCGGGTGTGCGGAGAAAAACTGCCGCAGGTGTATGCCGCGCTGGGGATGGATAAACCGGAGCCGGTGCCGAAGGTGTGCTATGCACAGATGAGCAAGGTATAATGCCCGCGAAGACGGGCATTAATGAAGGCCAGCGAAGCTGAATGATTTAACCGTATTGCCCATTGCGAACTTAATTAGTGCTGGCGATTACCCTGACGACAGCGTTTATCGCCGCAGTGACGCACCCAGTAGTAGCGGTCGGCAATTTTTTCCCGTCCGCTAACGCGGGCACCAACCAGCCACAGCAGCGCGCCGATGAAGATACTGAAAATCGCACCATGCACCATAAACTGCGGTAACTGCAACTGCGGCATCTGATTAAGCACCGAGTAACCCACCCCGAAAATCATCACCACTAAACCCAGCACCATCAGGGCATTGCCCATTACATGTGTATGTTTACGTTTCATTACGCACCTCCAGACGGTTGAACAGGGCAAAATCCATTGCCAGATGTCCATAGTGTAGGAAATCATTCGTGCAGCCGTTGCGGGTGCGATCACATTTACAGCTAAATCTCTGACAGTTCTTTACATCTAATCGACTGAATTTGTATAGAAAATGTATTATCACGCTGACTAACTATCTGCTGTTTGGAGAGAGCGTCCGCTGGCCTTTGAGTTATCCCTTCCGCTTCAGTAAACTACCTGCCTTAATTCGTACGCTTCAGGAAAATACACCGTGAGCAGCATCAAACTGATTGTTGGCCTTGCCAATCCCGGCGCTGAATACGCCGCTACGCGCCATAATGCCGGCGCCTGGTATGTTGATTTGCTGGCTGAACGTCACAATCAGTCGCTAAAGGAAGAAAGTAAATTTTATGGCTACACCGCGCGGTTGAATATCGGTGGTGAAGATGTTCGCCTGCTGGTGCCGACCACCTTTATGAACCTCAGCGGTAAAGCCGTGGCGGCGATGGCGACGTTTTATCGCATCGCGCCGGAAGAGATTCTGGTAGCGCACGACGAGCTGGACCTGCCGCCGGGCATGGCAAAATTCAAACAGGGCGGCGGCCACGGCGGGCACAACGGCCTGAAAGATATCATCAGCAAGCTGGGCAATAACCTGAACTTCCATCGCCTGCGCATCGGCATCGGTCATCCGGGCGATCGTAATAAAGTGGTGGGATTCGTGCTGGGTAAACCAATGGCCTCTGAACAGCCGCTGATTGATAACGCCATTGACGAGGCGGCACGCTGCACCGAAGTGTGGCTGAAGGAAGATAAGCTGAAAGCAATGAACCGCCTGCACAGCTATAAAGCGGGTTAATTGCAGCAGGTCCTGATTCGGGCCTGCTCGCGGCGTTCTCCGTCAGGCGTCGTTGCAGGCGACCTTATAATCCGGGTTGTCCAGTTCATGCGTGCAGTACGGTCCGGCTTTTTTCAGCAGGCTGATACAGTCCTCGCTGAGATGGCGCAGGCGCAGCGTTTTTCCCGCTTCCAGATAGCGCGCGGTCAGCTTGTCAATCGCCTCCACGCCGCTGGTTTCGGGAACAGCCAGACAATCAGCATCGCCAGGGCAACCAGCGCGTACATCATTGGCCCCTGCCCTTTAATCATCGGGAACTGCGCCAGCATAATCACTATCGCCAGACCGTTAACGAAGCCGTAAATCGCCGGCTGCGGCACCAGACTAATAAACTTGCCCAGCTTCAGCACGCCAATCGCCAGCTGGATTAGCCCGGCGAGAATGCTGGCCACCAGCACATACTCGTAGCCGTGCAGGGTAATCAGGCTAATCAGCACCACCACGATCGATCCGGCTGCACCGGAGATCATTCCCGGCTTTCCGCCGAAAAACGCAGTGATAATGCCCAGGATAAAGGCGGTATGCAGACCAATAGTCGGCGACAGCCCGGCTAGCAGGGAAAAGGCGGTCGCTTCCGGGATCAGCGCCACCGAGACAACGGCACCGGCCAGCACGTCGTTTTTGACGTCTCTCGCCCTGAAATTGCTCAGGTTAAACATGTTATTTCCAGTTATTTTTTACAGGCAGAAGTCCTGCACCGCGCGATTCAGGCTATCAGCGGGTATAGCCGGACTCGATCAAGCGACGAGTGAAGGCAACGGATCTGTTGCGCAGAAGGGAGCATTCTCAGGGTGGCGTAAGCAGGAAGCAATGCATCTGCGCGGTTCTCCGATAAGGGTAAAGATATGTCAGTATGGGAAATTGTGAAGGCGATCCCAAATTAAACCTGCCCGCTGCGCGACAAATCAACGCCATCGCGGCCGGTTTTACGTGTATAATGCGCGGAAACTTTTAAGACACTGTCTGTGACAACATTGAGGTATTTAACAATACCTTGATTATCAAGCTATTAAGGTGATTCAAACATGGGATTCAAATGCGGTATTGTGGGCCTGCCAAACGTCGGGAAATCCACCCTGTTCAATGCGTTAACCAAAGCGGGCATCGAAGCAGCTAACTTCCCGTTCTGCACCATTGAGCCGAATACCGGCGTAGTGCCAATGCCTGACTCACGTCTGGATCAGCTGGCCGAAATCGTTAAACCGCAGCGCATTCTGCCAACCACCATGGAATTCGTGGATATCGCGGGCCTGGTTAAAGGTGCGTCAAAAGGCGAAGGCCTGGGCAACCAGTTCCTGACTAACATCCGTGAAACCGAAGCGATTGGCCACGTGGTGCGCTGCTTTGAGAACGACAACATTATTCACGTGAATAACAAAGTCGATCCGGCGGACGATATCGAAACCATCAACACCGAGCTGGCGCTTTCTGACCTCGATACCTGCGAACGTGCCCTGCAGCGCGTGCAGAAGAAAGCCAAAGGCGGCGACAAAGACGCTAAAGCCGAACAGGCCGCGCTGGAAAAATGCCTGCCGCAGCTGGAAAAAGCCGGCATGCTGCGCGCGCTGGACCTGAGCGAAGAAGACAAAGCGGCCATCCGCTACCTGAGCTTCCTGACCCTGAAGCCAACCATGTACATCGCGAACGTCAACGAAGACGGTTTCGAGAACAACCCGTACCTGGATAAAGTGCGCGAAATCGCTGCTGCTGAAGGTTCCGTTGTGGTTCCGGTGTGCGCTGCCGTTGAGTCCGATATTGCCGAGCTGGAAGACGGCGACCGCGAAGAGTTTATGGCCGAGCTGGGTATTGAAGAGCCGGGCCTGAACCGCGTGATCCGCGCCGGTTACGCCCTGCTGAACCTGCAAACCTACTTCACCGCGGGCGTGAAGGAAGTGCGTGCCTGGACTATCCCTGTTGGTGCAACCGCGCCACAGGCCGCCGGTAAAATCCACACCGACTTCGAAAAAGGCTTTATCCGCGCTCAGACCATCGGTTTTGACGACTATATCGCCTGCAAGGGTGAGCAGGGTGCGAAAGAAGCCGGTAAGATGCGTTCAGAAGGCAAAGACTACATCGTGAAAGATGGCGATGTGATGAACTTCCTGTTTAACGTCTAAATAAAACCTGTTGCCTCATGAGGTTTCATCAAATCTCATGAAAATCAAGAAAACCTATAAAATCCATGCAATTGCGTGGATTTTTATTTTCATAATGTCTCAATATTCCTCACTACAGCTCTGTCGAAAATGAGTACAGACGTGAGTATAAAATACTTTCATCTTCTCTCAGGGTGAGTGCAATAACGGTATAATAATTATACAGGGACACGTTATGCTCACAGACACCCAGTGCCGAACCGCAAAACCCAAGGAAAAGCTTTATCGCCTCAACGACACTGACGGCCTCTATCTGGAAGTTAAGCCCAACGGTAAGAAAGCCTGGCGCTATCGTTTCAAAATCAATGGCAAGTCCAGCATGTTTGCTTTGGGTGAGTATCCGATCGTTAAACTGGTTGAAGCGCGTGAGAAGTGTAAGCATGCTCGCAAACTCGTCAGTGAAGGCATCAATCCCGCTCAGGCACGCCAGCTCGATAAGATCCGTAAAACCAATGAAGCCGCCAATACTTTTGAGGTCATCGCAAGAGAGTGGCTACAAATGAAGGATTGGGCAGAAATTACTAAAACACGCCGTCTTGATATGCTGGAGCGCGTTGTCTTCCCCGCTATTGGAAAGCTGCCTGTCAAAGAAATAACACCACACCATATTTTGAGTATTCTGCAAAACACGGCTAAGCGTGGAGCACCTACCGTTGCCGCTGAAGCCAGACGCACCATATCCTCTATTTTTGAGCTTGCTGTCGCCACACTTCGCGCAGATAGTGATCCCGTTTGGCCTGTACGCAAGGCGTTACCCGCTAACAAAACTCAGCACAAACCAGCCCTGACACCAGAGCAAATTGGTAAATTATTAAGCAGCTTTGACAACACTCGCTGTACTTATCAGGTGAATTACTGCATGTGGCTAATGTGGTGGACGCTGGCTCGCCCCGCTGAAATAGCGGAAGCCGAGTGGGCTGAATTTGATCTGGAAAAAGCGTTATGGATTATTCCAGCGGAAAGAATGAAAGCTCGCCGCGACCACACTATTCCCCTACCCCATCAGGCAGTAGAAATGCTCACCGCTCTCAAAGGAATAACCGGAACTCGCAAGCACCTGTTCCCCGGTCGCGACAATCGTCATGGCCCTATGACAACGCATTCATTAAGGCAGGCGCTTAAAACTCTGGATTGGAGCGGCACTATAGCCCTCATGCCACCCGAACCACTGGCAGCACTCGTTTAAATGAAATGGGCTACCGCGCTGACGCTATCGAAGCACAACTGGCACATGCGGATAAAAACAACGTTCGTAGGACTTATAACCACGCAACCTACCTTGATGAGCGACGTGTGATGATGCAGGATTGGGCGGATAAGTTGGATGGTTGGGTGCTAGATGTGGCTTAGTTTTGAGATTCAATAAACATGATGCATTGGTGTGTTGATATTGATAAATAACGGTTATTTTAATAAAAATGATAAAAACTACAATTTAACCTATAGTTAATTAACCAACTGATTTTACGAACATTGTTTGCCATACTCGTCTGGTGTTATAATCTATCTGTTATTCCATCCCTCTATTAACACAGGGAAATCCCATGAGCCGATACCATGTATCCAGTAGTGAAGGCCAGTATGAGAAAGACTCTGGCGAACAGGTTTTGGCTAACAAGCTGGGTATCGCTGCTTCCGATGAGATGGATGAAGCTGAACTTGTCCTGTTGGAACAACTTTACCAGTCTGTTTTTGAAGAACAGTTTCCCGAAGGACAACTCAGTGTAGCCTTGTTAAAAAACTGGCATCGCCGCTGGTTAGGTAACATCTACGAGTGGGCTGGACAGGAAAGAACGGTAAACATCAGCAAGGGCGGCTTTATGTTTGCCCCTTCAGCGCAATTGCCAAAACTACTGAACCAATTCGATGTTAAGTATCTTGCCCATTACACACCATGTAGCAGCATGGACGAAGAACAACTCATCACCGCTATCGCCATAACCCATGTCGAGCTGATACTCATCCATCCATTCAGAGAGGGAAACGGGCGTCTATCTCGACTGCTAGCCGACGTGATGGCCGTTCAGGGTGGATACAAACC
Organism: Erwinia sp. GW821-FHT03D09; assembly: GCF_059420805.1. Classification (NCBI taxonomy): domain Bacteria; kingdom Pseudomonadati; phylum Pseudomonadota; class Gammaproteobacteria; order Enterobacterales; family Erwiniaceae; genus Erwinia; species Erwinia sp. GW821-FHT03D09. Next base: position 1,249 of record NZ_JBWKUK010000001.1, on the reverse strand, counting down.
GCTGGATTATCAAAGCTGGGAGCAAAACAAAACCCAGTATATCTCGGCTATCCATGCAGGTGTATCAATGGATTACGAGCCGATGAGACACTGGGTCAGAGAAGCATTGAGAAGGGATTAAACTGCAAGACGTAAATGAGCGAATTTTTTGCGCGTCGCTTCAAGGGAAGCTTCGATCTTCTCGGAGGGCTGCCCTGTTTCAACAGCCGTAGATGTTGCTACCGAGCGAACGATGTCAGCGCGAGACGGCTTAGCGTAGCTTGCCTGAGTTTTTTTGTTATTGCTCATAATTACTCCTGAAAAGCAGAATCTGGGCTGAAAGACATCGTTCAGACAGTATACCAAAACTTCTACGCAAATTCACATCATGGACTGACCCCACGACAGTAGACAAATTCTGTCCTCACGACGAGGCCTGTTCAAAGGCCTCGGGACTGACGCCGCCGAGATGACTGTGGCGCCGGGCCCGGTTATAGAAGACTTCAATGTAATCGAAGATATCGGCCCGGGCCAGCTCCCGGGTTTTGCATATTCTTTTCCTGATGCGTTCTTTTTTCAGTGAACTGAAGAACGATTCGGCTACCGCATTATCCCGGCAGTTGCCACGCCGGCTCATTCTGGGTGCCAGGTTATTGGCCCGACAGAACCGTTGCCAGTCGTCGCTGCCGTACTCGCTGCCCTGGTCTGAGTGCACGATGGCCTCGCCGTCCGGTTTTCGCCGCCAGACGGCCATCATCAGCGCGTCGGGTGCCAGTTCGCGTGAGAGAGTGGGCTTCATCGACCAGCCGACCACATGACGGGCGAAGAGATCGATAACCACCGCCAGATACAACCATCCCTGCCAGGTACGGATATAAGTAATATCGGTGACCCAGACCTGATTGGCCCGGGTAACAGTAAACTGCCGCAGCACGCGATTAGGGGCTACCACTGAAGGCCTGCCAGCGATGCGGCGCGGGACTTTATAGCCGCGTACGGCTTTGATCCGGTTCAGTTGCATGATACGGCCCACCCGGTTTTTACCGCAGGTTTCCCCGATTTCGTTCAGGTCGCCATGAACCCGCCGGTAACCGTATACACCTCCGCTCAGTGAATATGAGTCACGAATAAGCGTCAGCAAACGCGGGTTATCTTTATCACGCGCCGAGACCGGATTATGCAGCCACGCATAAAACCCGGCCCGGGCGACATTCAGTACCCGACACATCGTCATCACACCCCATACAGTGCGGTGTTCATTGATAAAGCG